>PANU01000024.1 GCA_002707745.1 Flavobacteriaceae bacterium | reverse complement strand
CTGTTTGAAGTAATAGAAGTAAGCCTGTACGGTGAATAGGTCGTACCAGATTTTGTAATTCTTATATCAAGATCATTTACTAAGACAGCGTTAGGCGAATTGGTTGCATTTACTACCTGTCCGGGAACGTCTGTCCAGGAAATGGAAGCCATTAAATCATTGGTGCCATCTGCTTGTACAGTAATAGAATACGATTGGCCAGAAGAAAGCGATCGTTCATCAATAATACTGTTGGTGCCATTAGCTGTAATGGCTTCTGCAGCTCGCTTACTGTTCATTAAACCCCAACCGTAAACTGCGTCTGGACCAGAAGGTCCTGCATCGTCGGCAGTGTGAAGCGCCAATCCTTTTAATGTAGCTGCTTTCATAAACCCGGCATTAATATTATTATAATGTTGTTGCAATAGCAATAAAGATCCTGTAACGTTGGGAGATGCCATAGAAGTCCCTGAAATACTATTGTAGGCCGTATCACTATTGTGATAGGTAGAATATACCCCCGACCCGTTTCCGGTAATATCCGGCTTAATTCGCAAATCGTCCGTAGGTCCTTCACTACTTGAACTACTAATAGACACACTTATCAGGTCTCCGTTATTAGCAATATTAGCATCCTGAGCATTGGCAACTACCATATTATTTTTTGAAGTAGAATGCCCGGTTAGCTTATCGTATGCCGAATTCCCATTAAGTGGGTTGCCGTTATAATTGGTATTGCCATCATTCCCTGCTGCTACTACCATTAAATAGTAAGGAGCATTGTACATCACATTGTCCCAATCTCGGGAATCCTGAATATAGGCCCCAAAATATTGGTCCGGAACTAAATCTGATCTGTAACCGTAGCTGTGGTTAGACAATAGCATTCCACTAGCCGCAGCCGAAGTTGCCTCAGCCACATCGTTATTCCACATATAACCACGAACTTGTGATTGTGGAGCCATCCCCTTGGCGCTTGCTACTACGCCAGAGGCAGTAATAGTACCGGTAACGTGAGCAGCATGAAAATTAAGTTGTGTTCCTCCTTCAGAAGCAGCGTCCTGAATAGTTACACGGTTAGCGCCTCCAGCACCATCATATTCCTGGTGGGAAACACGGGCATGACCACCATCCCACACATAGGCAACCATATTTTGGCCGTCCAGGCTAAGCCCTAAACTACCACCAATATTTAAATGATTGGTTCTGGTAGAACGTGCAGCAGCAACATTAAAAGTTCTGTAATAAATGGGGCTGCCGTCTTCAGCAAAACGTTGTAATTCGGCAAATCCACCATCTTCCAGGGTAAGTTTAACAGGGATGTTGTCTATGAGTGCCCGCTGTATGGTTGCATTTTTTTGTTGTGTATACGTAGTTTCATAGGTAGCTGCCATTTCATTTAAATACGACAGGTCATACGTTGCTTGTATGGCTTGTTTTTCAAGTGGCGTTTGGGCAAAAAGCATGCCTCCGCTTGTGCAAAGAGCCAATGCTAAAGAATAAATTTTTTTCATAAGTATTAAAAATTTATGGGATTAGTTTCTTGTTTATGTTAGGTCTGTCATACAAAAAAAATGTATGATAAGGGATCAGATTTTAAAGTTGTGGTAATAGTTCTTAGCGTTAGAAAAATTGAAATTGAATCATTTTTTTCGTTTAAGTTAATAAATCATCGACAAAATTCATTTTTTTAGTATTTTAAAAAACCTCCTTATTAGTTGTTTTTTGAACTTTTTATTGTTAATTAGGCAACTAAATCTATAATATTTTAAATAAAGAGCAACAAATAAACTATTTATTTACAAATAACAAAATTTTATTCGATGAACTGCATTACATTTTTATTAACAATATTATTCCTACAATCAAATTCCTACAAAACCAGTAGGGTTTGTATAATTTTTACACACTTTTTAACAAGAATAAGCTTTATAAATTTTTCTGAAACAGGAGCCCCCTTTATTAAATTATTATCTTTGGAGTTATGGCTACTAATAATTTACTCACTATTGAAAACCTATCTATTTCCTTTGGAAGTAAGAAAAAGAAGGTAGCTGTTATTCATGATATTTCTTTTCATGTAGCGGAAAACGAAATTGTTGGAATAGTGGGCGAATCTGGTTCAGGAAAATCGGTTACTTCATTGGCAGTCATGGGGTTATTGCCAAAAAAATCTTCGTTTGTTTCGGGAACATTAGCATTTCAGCAACAAAACATTCTTACATTAAAAGAAAAAGCATTTCAAAAAATAAGAGGAAATGAAATCTCAATGATTTTTCAGGAACCAATGAGTGCTTTAAACCCTTCTCTTACCTGTGGTTTTCAGGTTGCTGAAATTTTAAAAACCCATACTTCTTTAGGTTCATCTGCAATAAAAAAAGAAACTATTCAATTATTTGAAAAGGTGAAGTTGCCTCGCCCTAACGAAATTTACAACAGTTACCCACACCAAATAAGTGGAGGACAAATGCAACGGGTTATGATCGCGATGGCAATTGCGTGTAAACCCAAGTTATTAATTGCCGATGAGCCAACTACAGCCCTGGATGTAACCGTGCAAAAGGAAATTTTAATGTTGTTAAAAGAGCTTCAAAAAGAAACCAACATGAGCCTGATATTTATCTCGCACGATTTAAGTCTGGTTTCAGAAATTGCAGACAGGGTGCTTGTAATGTATAAAGGTAATCTGGTTGAAGAAGGCACCGTTACACAGATATTTAAGTTTCCGAAGGCAGCGTATACAAAAGCTCTTTTAGCTTCCAGACCCACCCTTGGCGAACGGTTACAACAATTACCAACCATTGCTTCTTTAGCCGATAATTCGTTTAAAAAAGTAATCGTTACCCCAAGCCAACGGGCACAACAACACAAAAAGCTATACACTAGAGACCCTTTGCTTAGAATTGTAAATGTGTCTAAAACGTATTATAGTAAAGGGGGGTTATTTACCAAAAAGCGAACCCTAAAAGCAGTTGATGACGTTAGTTTTTCGGTATTTGAAGGCGAAACCCTAGGCCTGGTAGGAGAATCTGGATGCGGGAAATCTACCCTGGGTAAAACAATTTTACAGTTGGAAAAACCTACAATGGGCGCTATTTATTATCGCGGTAAGGATTTAACGAAACTTTCAAACACCGAAATCCGAAAACTACGAAAGGAAATTCAGTTAATTTTTCAGGATCCATATTCGTCTTTAAATCCGCGCGTGCCTATTGGAGAAGCGCTCATGGAACCAATGAATGTACACCGTATTGAACCCTCTGCTTCTAAAAGAAAGCAACGCGTATTAGCTTTACTAACCCGGGTAGGACTGGACAACACGTATTTTCATAGGTATCCACACGAACTTTCTGGCGGACAACGGCAACGGGTAGGAATTGCCCGTACCATAGCTATGGAGCCCAAACTGGTAATTTGTGACGAATCTGTGTCGGCACTGGACATTTCGGTGCAAGCGCAGGTATTAAATTTACTGAACGAACTAAAAGAAGATTTTGGCTTTACCTATATTTTTATCTCACACGATTTAGCCGTTGTAAAATTTATGGCAGACCAGCTATTGGTGATGAACCAGGGAAAAATTGAAGAGTTGGGCGATGCAGACGAAATATATGCGAACCCCACAAAAGAATATACCAAGAAATTAATTGAAGCAATTCCAAAAGGGATTTCGTAAGATTGCAATTACATTTAAAACTGCAACCGGGTTTTAAAAAGCAGCGTGTAAAGTACACGCGATTATTATTCGGGCGCAGGCAAAACAAAAAAATCCCGTTCTAACCTCACAAAGAACGGGACTTATATTTGAATCTAAAGTAGATTCGGGGGTAATACACAATGAAATCGAATTACAAAATCGAAATCTGAAAATTTTAAAGCATCAAAAAAACTTTTTTTGCTAAGTACATCACGTTTTGAACTAACTTGAAAGTACTTTTTACATTTTTAATAATAGAAAACATAAGTAGGTTTTGGTTAATCATTTTTGGGATTGCTAATATGCGTTGAAATTTATATAAATACGTTTAAATACATTTATTTTCGATTAAAAGCATATATTTTTAACTTTTTAAGTAGTTTGTTGTGAAATTTCCTACAATATTGTAATAAAAAACCTCATCAATTGATGAGGTTTTTATTGGTGTTTAAACTGTAATTTGAGTTAAAAAATCATCTCCGGAACATTTTCTGGTAGAATCAGGTCACCCTCGGTTGCCTTTTTTATTTCTTCTACCGAAACCCCGGGTGCTCTTTCCAATAAGTGAAATGCACCATCTTTTATTTCAATAACAGCCAGATTTGTTACAATTTTTTTAACGCAATTTACTCCTGTAAGCGGAAGGGAGCATTGTTTAAGAAGTTTAGACTCGCCTGCACGGTTGGTATGCATCATGGCTACGATAATATTTTCGGCAGAGGCTACCAAATCCATCGCGCCGCCCATTCCTTTTACCATTTTTCCAGGGATTTTCCAATTGGCAATATCTCCATTTTGAGCTACTTCCATGGCACCCAAAATAGTAAGATCTACGTGTTGGCCTCTAATCATAGAAAAGCTAACAGCCGAGTCGAAAAAAGAAGCGCCAGGCAACGCGGTAATGGTTTGTTTTCCTGCATTAATTAAATCTGGATCTTCTTCCCCTTCAAACGGAAATGGACCCATGCCCAGAATACCGTTTTCACTCTGAAAGTCTACTTCAATATCGTCTCTTACAAAGTTGGCTACCAATGTTGGAATACCTATGCCTAAGTTAACGTAATAGCCATTCTTAACTTCTTTTGCGATGCGTTGTGCGATTTGTTCTTTTGTTAACATTATAAATAGATTTGAAAATTTGAAGATGAGCCAATTTGAAAATTCTCAAATCTCTCAAGCGTCAAAATGATTTTATTTCTTTTTACTAGAGCTAATTATCTTTGATATGATTCTAATGATAGCTTCCAATTCTGTTTTAAGTTTTGTTGGGGGATCTGGGTAGTGTCTAGATGCTTTGCACAATCGTACCCAATAACCTGTTTCATCCGCTTCTTTTGCTGCAGTTTTAAATTTATGAATAAAATCTGCGTTGCTCTCTGCATTTTGCGCTTCACAAGTATTCGCTCCAATTGATGTGCCGCTTTTAAACAATTGTGCAGCCATTTCGTATTTATGCAATGATCGTATTGTTTCAGTATAGTCTATGATCTCTAAAGCGTAGGAAAAAGTCTTATCAACTATTAAATTCTCTTTATCATTCCTCATTTTGGTTGTATTTAGCTACTAGTATTAATTGACAAACATCTTTCAAATACAACTATTCAATTTAACTTTATCTTCAAATTTTCAAATCGACACCTTTTCAAATTAAAAAATCATTTTTGTCTTACGGTTCGTTGTTCTATTCTCTTCTCGTATGTATCTCCCTGAAAAATTCGTTGTACAAATATTCCAGGTATGTGTATTTCGTTTGGATCTAAGGTTCCAACTTCCACTAATTCCTCCACCTCAGCAACAGTTATAGTTGCTGCGCCACACATATTTGGGTTAAAATTGCGTGCGGTTCCTTTAAAAATTAAATTTCCGGCCTCATCGCCTTTCCAGGCTTTTACAAAAGCGAAATCTGCTTTAAAAGCATGCTCTAAAATGTGCATTTTGCCATTAAATTCCCTGCTTTCCTTTCCTTCGGCTACTTCAGTACCATATCCTGCTGGAGTATAAAATGCCGGAATACCACTTTGTGCGGCGCGTGCTCGTTGTGCCAAGGTTCCTTGTGGGATTAATTCTACATCCAGCTCTCCACTTAGCATTTGCCGTTCAAATTCGGCATTTTCGCCAACGTAGGACGAAATCATTTTTTTGATTTGTTTTTTCTGAAGTAATAATCCCAAGCCAAAATCGTCTACCCCTGCATTGTTTGAAATACAAGTCACATCTTTTACATTTAATCGTACCAATTCGGCAATGGCGTTTTCCGGAATTCCGCTAAGGCCAAATCCGCCCAGCATAAAAGTCATTCCATCTGCTACGCCTTTGCAAGCTTCGGTTACGTTGGCTACTGTTTTGTTAATCATAGTTTCATATATTAAAAATCGAATTCGTCTGGAATATTGTCATCATCGGGACCATTGTTTTTATAATCGCTACAATCTGTGATTATAGATAGATCTTTTGGTTTTTTAAATCCGTCGGTTGAAATATTTAATTCTTCGTTAGCATAGCAACTTTTCATATACATGCCCCAAATGGGTAATGCCATAGTGGCTCCTTGCCCGTATGACGTACTCCCAAAGTGGGTGGCTCTATCTTCTCCTCCCACCCAGACGCCGGTCACCAGATTAGGGACTATACCCATAAACCATCCATCACTGTTGTTTTGAGTAGTTCCTGTTTTTCCTGCTATCGGGTTCTTAAAATCGTACGGATATCCAGTAACCACATCTTTATATAGTTTAGTACTGCGCCAGGTTCCTCTTAAACGGGAGCCAGAACCCGACTGTGTAACCCCTTCCATTAAACTTAAGGTTACATAAGCCGTTTCATCACTAATTACATCTCTTGTTTCTGGTACGTTTTGAAATAAAACAGTTCCATTTTTATCTTCTATCCGTGTAATTAATGTTGGTTTTATGTACACGCCCTCATTGGCAAAGGTGCTATAGGCTCCTACCATTTCATACAAGGTAACATCTGGTGTTCCTAATGCAATGGAAGGTGCTTCGGGTACATCGCTAATATCCACACCCATTTTTTCAATTAAATCTATCACGGGTTTAGGACCTACTCTATCAATAAGTCTTGCAGTAACGGTGTTGACCGATTGTGCAAGGGCTTGTTTTAAGTTTAACATTCCGCCATAGCCACCACCAGCATTTTTTGGGGTCCATGGTTTTAGCAATCCGTACTTGCCCTGCTCGATGGTGTAGGGGGTATTGGGCAAGGTATCACAAGGGGACATGTGCATCTGATCTATGGCCGTAGCATACACAAACGGTTTAAAGGTAGAGCCTATTTGGCGCTGCCCTGTTTTTACCATATCGTATTTAAAGTTCTTATAATCTGCTCCACCAACCCATGCTTTTACTTCGCCCGTGGTAGGATCCATAGACATCATTCCTGCACGCAAAATGCTTTTGTAATAGCGCAGTGAATCCATAGGAGTCATAACAGTATCTATATAACGTTCTTTGTTCTCCCAGGTAAAAATGCGCATTTTCGTTTTTTTCTTGAAGCTGGCTATAATTTCCTTTTCAGTCTTACCTTGTTTTTCCAGTTCTCTCCACCGATCACTTCGGCGCATCCCGGCATTCATAATGCTGGCTGTTTCTTCTTTAGTTATATCGCGGAAAGGTGCAGTTTTGTTTTTTTCGTTCTGCTTATCGAATTCTTTTTGCAGATTAATCATGTGTTTTACCATAGCATCTTCAGCATACTCCTGCATTTTTGAATCCAAGGTTACAAACACCTTCATTCCGTCACTGTCTATGTTATAAAAACTACCATCGGGCTTTGGGTTTTCCTTTGCCCAATCTTTCATATACCCGCGAACGTATTCACGGAAATACGTCGCTAACCCTTCATTATGGTCTTGCGGGGTAAATTTCACATTTAAAGGAAGGGCTTGTAGCGAATCCTTCACCTGTTCAGATATGAAATCGTATTTTTCCATTTGTGCGAGCACCACGTTTCTTCGGTTTTTAACCCCTACCGGGTTACGAACGGGGTTGTACAAAGAGGAGTTTTTAAACATCCCTACCAGCATTGCAGACTCTGCTGTGGTTAATTGTGATGGTGGTTTATCGAAATAAATATTTGCCGCACTTTCAATACCTATGGCAAGATTTAAAAAATCGTAGGTATTAAAATACATGGTAATAATTTCTTCTTTGGTATACCTACGTTCCAAACGTGTAGCGATAACCCATTCTTTTATTTTCTGAATTCCACGTTGAAATTTATTTTTTGAAACCTGATCTGTAAAAAACTGTTTTGCTAATTGTTGTGTAATGGTACTGGCACCACCTCTGGTGCCCAAAAAAGCAAACGCCCGGACCGAGCCTTTGGCATCTATTCCGGAGTGATCATAAAAACGAACATCCTCTGTAGCAATTAAAGCATTTACCAAATGGTCTGGCAGGTCTTCATACTGCACGGGGGTACGATTGTCTTTAAAAAACTTCCCTATTACTTTCCCGTCGGTTGAAACTATTTGAGTTGCCAGGTCTTTTTCCGGATTTTCTAGACTTGTTTCATCTGGAAGACTCCCAAAAAGTCCCCATGAAGCAAATAAAAACACAAGAAATATCAAAAACACCCCTCCGCCTAAAATAAACCATACCGTTTTAGCGTGCTTCTTATTTGGATCTTGCTTGCTCTTCTTTTTTGTTTTTTTTGTAGTTGCCATACTTAAGGGGATTGTGTCGCTTGTTCAATACTTATTCCTACATCGGTAATGCCGGGTAATTGGCTAACGCCCTCTGTTTCTCCATTATTGCGCACTGCCTGTGTTAGAATTATGTTATAATTTCCACTTTCTGAAAACCGGATGTTCTCCCGAAACCATAATTTGTTCTCTTTAACACTACCTATACCCTCACCCATCCATTCGCCATTAGGGTACGCCATTTTGTATTCCAAGGTATCTGTAATGGTTTTTCCGTGTGGAAATTCGATGGCAGCAATTAAAAACAGGTTGTTAAATGGATATTCGTTTGTATTACGAAGGTTAATAAAAATATTAAATTTTTGTAAAGAATCTGGAGCTTCTAGCGTAAAGACCACGTCTCGATCTTTATTCCAAACACCTTCCATAGACTGGGTTTCACTCCAAACTACATTGCTATCGCAGGAGGAGAAAACCACCAAAATATTCAATGCTACAAAAAAATTACGCATTATTTTTCGGCTTTCGTTTAGGGTTCCTTTTTTTGTTTTGTGTTCCCATATTTGAAGTATTTCCTTGTTTTTGCTTTCCACCTTTCCCTCGCGTATTTTTTTTATTGCGATTTTTTTGGCTGCCACTGCTTTTCTTTTTTCTGTTGTTTTTAGACCGCTTAGGCCTGTCAAATCTAGTAAGGCTGTCCTGACCAACCACATCGCTAAACACTTTTTCACTGGAAACTCCTACGTCTTCAATATATTCTTCAAGACTGGTTACTGCCTTCCCTTTTTTATTAATGGCAATAATTTCGTTTACCTTTTCAACTTTTAACGTATGCCAGTTCATTCCGTCCTTTTCATAGACAAACCACATTAGCCCTTTAAAAATATCAATTTTCTGGCAATAAGCATTTCCTTTTTCGGTCTTTAGCTTTACATCGCTCTTAGGGAATTCAGCCAATGCTTCCAGATAGGTGTCTAGTTCGTAATTAAGGCAACATTTTAACTTCCCACATTGTCCTGCCAGTTTTTGCGGATTTAAACTCAGTTGCTGGTACCTGGCGGCTGAAGTATTCACAGACCTGAAATCGGTTAACCAGGTAGAACAGCACAACTCACGCCCACAGGAGCCAATCCCGCCCAGACGCGCAGCCTCCTGCCGGAGCCCCACTTGTTTCATTTCAATGCGCGTGTTAAACGTACGCGCAAATTCTTTAATAAGTTGCCGAAAATCTACACGTTCTTCAGCTGTGTAGTAAAAAATAGCTTTAGAGCCGTCACCCTGAAATTCAATATCGCTCAGTTTCATTTGCAAACCTAAACGGATGGCTATTTCACGGGATCTTTTCTGGATATCGGCTTCGCGGTCTCTACATTCCTGCCAAACATCAATATCTTTCTGGGTGGCTTTTCGGTATATTTTTGGGAGTGCAGGAACATCTATAAGTTCCTTTTTCTTTTTCATTTGTACCCGCACTAATTCGCCTGTAAGGGTTACCATCCCAATATCATGACCTGGTGAGGCTTCTGTTGCTACAGTGTCACCAATAGATAGTGAGAGTTTATCTGGATTCTGATAAAAATGTTTGCGGCCGTTCTTAAAACGAACTTCCACTGCATTAAACGGCTCCTGATTACCAGGAAGCGACATATTGGAAAGCCAATCGAACACCGTTAATTTATTACAGCCATCGGTGCCGCAAGTACCATTGTTCTTGCAACCCTTTGGCTGTCCGTTGGCGCCTGTGGCACAGCTGGTACAGCCCATATTATTTTATATATAAAGGAGGTGAGAAAAGCGTATCACTCGTTAAAATTTCGCAGTTAAAATAGGTTTTAACTGCGCTCAACCAGACATTGTTAGTGCTTTTCTATGAGTACACCTCTCGAAAATTAAACAAACGTTTTAATAGGTAAAGATATTAAATAAAAGCACGAGGGACGAATTACGAAGAACGAATTTTGAGCAACGAATTGAAAAGGACTAAAGGGAGGCAGGACCGCTCGCTATGCTCACTACACGAAACAAGACAAAAGGAAGAGCTAATTTCAATTAACGATTTTGATTGTTGATTGCAGATTTTTGAACTAAAAAATGAATATCGAATATCGAACCGAAGCATAACGAAGCACAAGGGACAAATTTTGAGCAACGAATTGAAAAGAACTAAAGGGAAGCAGGACCGTTTGCTATGCTCACTACACGAAACAAGACAAAAGGAAGAGCTAATTTCAATTAACGATTGTTGATTGTTGATTGCTGATTTTTGAACTAAAAAATGAATATCGAATATCGAACCGCAGCATAACGAAGTACGAGGGACAAATTTTGAGCAACGAATTGAAAAGGACTAAAGGGAAGCAGGACCGTTTGCTATGCTCACTACAAGAGCCAAGACGTCTTGGTTCCTGGCTCATGTTTCTTGCATCATTTTTTAAACTTTAGTTTTTCGCTGCGTCCTTTTTTGAAAATTTTATTGCTATTGTGTTGGCCGCTACGAAGTTTCTTTTGTTCTTCATAAGGAAGTTGAATAATTTCCTGACACTCCGCAGAACAACATTGTTCCATGGCTTGAGCACACTTTTCACACTGTATAAATAACAAATGGCAGGCTTCGTTAGCACAGTTTACATGTGTGTCGCACGGTTCGCCACATTGGTGGCAATGGGCTATGATGTCTTCTGAAATGCGCTCGCCGCGACGGTGATCGAACACAAAATTTTTTCCAAGGAATTTATTTTCTAAGCCCTTATTCTCGACTTGCCGGGCATATTCAATAATACCACCTTCCAGCTGAAACACATTCTTAAAACCCTTGTGCTTGTAATACGCACTTGCTTTTTCGCAACGGATGCCACCGGTGCAGTACATCACGAGTTTTTTATCTTCTTTGTGGTCTTTTAGGTCTGCTTCAATAATATCCAGACTATCCCGGAACGTATCTACATCTGGCGTAACAGCACCTTTAAAATGGCCAATCTCACTTTCGTAATGGTTGCGCATATCTACCAGCACGGTGTCGGGGTCTTCAAGGAGCTTATTAAACCCTTCGGCATCTACGTGAATGCCTTTATTGGTAACGTCGAAGGTGTCGTCGTTTAATCCGTCTGCTACAATTTTATCACGCACTTTTACTTTCAGCTTTAAAAAAGATTTTAGGTCGTGCTCAATAGCTATGTTTAAGCGTACATTTTCTAAGAAATAAATTCCGTCGAGGAAATTTTTAAAAGCTTCAAAATTATGTGCAGGCACAGAGAGTTGTGCGTTAATCCCTTCGTGCGCCACATAAATACGCCCCAGCACAGCCAACGCGTCCCAAGCCACATAAAGGTGATTTCTAAAAAGTTCTGGATTGCCTAGCTTGGCGTATTGGTAAAAAGAAAGGGTTAAACGCTCTTCGCCGGCTTCTTCCAGCATGGCGGCCCGTTCTTTCGCACTCATTTTATTGTACAGTTGCATGCTATACTAATTTTAGGGTGTTACAAGAATTGATTTGAGAGGCAAAGGTACTAAACCCTTGTTGATATAGCAATTTATGAAATTTATGAAAAGATTATTTTTTACCTTTAATCCTAAATAAACCTTTTGAGGTATGAAAAAAAAATTATTTCTTGTAGTTATTGCACTATGTTCTAAAGCTTTAGTTGCCCAAGATCCACAATTATTTGAAACAACGTGGTATCTCCAAAAGCTTACAATAGATACTAATGATATTTTTCCGCCAAACACAGAGTTTATCGAATATGATGAAACAAACTTTTTTTTGGAGCCACCTACAATAAGCACAGGCTATTGTGATGCTTTTGGCATAGAGGTACTATACAGTACTATGGATGATGAATTTGAGGCATTAAGCGTTGTGGAGTTAGGTGGAACTTGTATTGATATTGATAATATAAATTTTACTAGCGAATATTATAGTTTTTTTGAAGATGGCACTGGTATTAAAAACCCTTTTGCTTACGAAATAACAGACTCGGGAGGTGCTTTATCCCTCTTAATCAGCAATGTAAACGGTGATACCGCCCTTTACGGGGATGAAACTTTAGCTATTAATGAGGTAGCGTCACCTTCTCTTTCAGTGTTTCCCAATCCTGTTATGGATGTGCTTCATATACATTCAACTACTGAAATTTTTAAAACCGTCACAATCTTCAACCTGCAAGGACAAGAGGTAATGTCGCTTAAATTTCAGCAAAACAACCCAACAATAGATACCGGCAATTTACAAGCAGGCGTTTATTTCCTAAAAGCTGAAAGTGATACGGAGAAACAATTTACTGCTAAGTTTGTGAAAAAGTAACAAGGTACAACTAACTTTATCTTTTCGGAAAGCTCTTTAGACACACTGTTTCTTGTCAATCTGAGCCTGTCGAAGATTTTTGTTGAGTAAGATACGTGCACTTCGACAAGCTCAGTGTGACAAATTGATTCGAAAATGATCTTGTACACAGCCTCTTGCTTACTTTATACATGGAAAAGCTCCTGTTAACAAAAACTTCAATTCCACCTCGTTTCTGGTTGTTGTAACCCCAAAGAAATAGTATTTTTACTCCTTGACTTCCCAATAAATAAACACACTCATGAGCACAGATAAAGAAAAAGACGCAAAATTAAAAGCATTAAAACTTACCCTGGACAAGCTGGACAAAACCTACGGTAAAGGAACCGTAATGAAAATGGGCGATAGCGCCGTGCAGGAAGTAGACGTAATCTCCACAGGATCATTAGGGCTGGACGTTGCCCTTGGAGTGGGTGGGTATCCCCGGGGTCGTGTTATTGAAATTTACGGGCCGGAATCTTCAGGAAAAACCACATTAACCCTACACGCCATTGCCGAAGCCCAGAAAAAAGGAGGCATCGCAGCCTTTATTGATGCAGAACACGCTTTTGACCGCTATTATGCCGAAAAATTAGGCGTTGACATCGAAAACCTCATTATTTCCCAGCCAGACAACGGGGAACAAGCTCTGGAAATTACCGATAACCTCATCCGAAGTGGTGCGATAGACATTATTGTAATCGACTCCGTTGCAGCCTTAACCCCAAAAAGCGAAATTGAAGGCGAGATGGGAGACAGTAAAATGGGACTGCACGCACGTTTAATGTCGCAAGCCCTTAGAAAATTAACGGGTTCTATTAGTAAAACCAATTGCACGGTTATCTTCATTAACCAATTACGTGAAAAAATTGGGGTAATGTTCGGGAATCCTGAAACTACTACCGGTGGGAATGCCTTAAAATTTTACTGTTCGGTACGTTTGGACATTCGTCGCTCTACACAAATTAAGGACAGCAATAGTTCAGTACAAGGAAACAAAACGCGTGTAAAAGTGGTGAAGAATAAAGTAGCGCCACCCTTTAAGACAGCAGAGTTTGATATTATGTACGGGAAAGGAATTTCTAAAGTAGGTGAAATTATAGATCTGGGTGTCGATTTTGAAATCGTTAAAAAAGCAGGCTCCTGGTTTAGTTACGACGACACCAAACTGGGCCAAGGAAGAGACGCTGTTAAAGCACTGCTTTTGGACAATCCAGAACTTATGGAAGAGCTGGAAACCAAAATAAAAGAGTCCATTGCCGCGTTAAACGAATAATTTATAATTATTTAACGCAACCCTACCTGTTTTTGGGTATCTACGCATTGTAGAAGCCTGGAAATTATCGTGTTGTACTAACCAACAACCACTAACCATAGCAACTACGTTTGACATTAGATGAGCTCATACAAAAATGTAAGCAGCAAGATGTAAAAGCACAAGGCGCATTGTACCAACAATATTCTGGTGTTTTGTTTTCCATCTGTTTGCGGTATTCGCCCAATCAAACGGAGGCCGAAGACAACCTTCAAGATGCGTTTATAACCATTTTTGCAAAAATTGAGCAATTTAAGGGCAAAGGTTCTTTTGAAGGCTGGATGAAACGCATTACCGTAAATACGGTTCTCCAAAAATATAGAAAGCAGAAAGTCTATAGTATTAAGGAGGAAGCCAACATCGAGCAGCCAGACGATGAAGATGTAGTGATAGAAAGTGAAGTGCCTTTACACTATTTGCTAAAAATAATCCAGGAATTACCAGACAGGTACCGCTTGGTTTTTTCGATGTACGTGTTAGACGGTTATGCTCATAAAGAAATAGCCGAAATGTTAGGAATTAGCGATGGTACGTCTAAAAGTAACCTGGCACGCGCCAGAGGGATATTAAAAAAGAAGGTAGAAGCATATAAAGAAAGTTAGTGAGTTGTGAGTTGTGAGTTGTGAGTTGTGAGTTGTGAGTTGTGAGTAAGAAAAGTTTTTTTGGAACTATCCAATAAAATAATTCGTAACTTATTAAGCTTTTTACAGAATTCTGAATACTTGAGTACTAATTAACTAATTAACTAAAATAAGTCATTCCCCATAGAGGACTTACAATGAAAGATAAAAAACACATAGACAAACTCTTCCAAGAGCAGTTTCAAGATTTTGAAGCTACTCCCCCTCCTGCCGTATGGGATCGTATTGAGACCCAGCTGCAAGAGACAAAAAAAGAGCGCCGTGTAATTCCGCTTTGGTGGCGCGTGGCTGGTGTGGCAGCACTTCTTGCATTATTGCTTACCGTTGGGCTTTCAGTTTTCAAAAATAATCACGCGCCTTCCAATGAAATTGTAACCGAAAACCCCAATTCGGAGCAACGTATCGATGCCTTGGAAGATGCTTCGGAAGAAAACAAAAATTTCAACAACAAAATCCGCTCTAATAACACTCAGGTGGCTTCCGAAGAAAAGGAAGTACATACAGCTGAACCCAATAGCAATCCAACCAATGGTCATAAAAACCAAACTATTTCAGAAAAAACGGGGAACGACGCTGTTGTAAACACGAAACCTCAAGGAGATACTCCTATAAAAGCAATGAAAACTTCGGTTGCTGAAACAAATGGTAACACCACAACCAACAAAAAAACTAACAAAGAATACAACCAACCTCAAAATGCTTCAAACAACTATAACACGTCTAAAGAAGCTGTAGCAACCTCAAACAAACCTAAAAATGCTACTCAAAACTCCTCTGAGACTACCCAAAATCCTTTGGTGAAGGACCTAAACAAGGTAGTTTCAGACAATGAGGCCGTTGCTAAAACTACTCCTACTGAAAAAAACACAACTATCTTAAACCCTTCTGAAGAAAATAATATAGCACCTAACAAAGAAATTGATAGTAACACTGCAGTTGCCGAAGTTTCAGAAGAAAATAAAAAGTCTATTTTCGACGCCATTGAAGAAAACAAAAAGGCAGCAGATGCTGCCACTACAAAAGATGCCCTCACGAACAGATGGGCTGTTTCCCCTAATGTGGGTCCAGTGTATTACAGTTCATTATCTGATGGCTCTTCTATTGATCCTATGTTTTCAGATAATTCGCAAAACGGGGACGTAAATTTAAGCTATGGGGTAACGGTAGATTATAACATTAGCAAAAAACTGAGCATACGCTCTGGCGTAAGCAATGTAAACCTTAGCTACGCTACAGGCGATGTACAAGTAGCTACTGCCCCTATTTCTTTTGCATTAAAAAATGTAGACTATGGTCCTACCAGAACCAATATAACCACAGTATTTGACAAAGGTTCTATACGTCCTACCATGGGCCACGGCGGTTTTGGAGACATTATTCCTAAAGCCACTGGAGGGAATGCGGAGATTAGCCAAAACCTGCAATACTACGAAGTACCGCTGGAATTAAAATATGCTGTATTAGATAAAAAATTTGGTGTTGCTATAATTGGTGGAATGAGCACCCTTTTCTTGGGCAATAATGATATTGTTGTAAATGACGGGGCTTTTAGAACCGTTCTAGGCGAAGCAAATAATTTAAACTCAATAAGTTTTACTTCAAACATCGGGCTTGGATTTAATTACCAACTAAGCAAAAAATTTAGGTTTAATATTGAACCGATGTTTAAGTATCAACTCAATCCCTATACAAACAGCAGTGTAGACTTTAAACCCTACTACTTGGGTGTGTATAGTGGATTGAGTTTTAAATTTTAAACCTGGTGGCTGCCCTAATTAAGGAGCAAACAGGTTTGTTTTTAGTTAATCAGGCGAAAGCCTAAAGTAGAAGTAGAAAAACCGTCTCCCGCCATAGCGACGGTTTTTTTATACGCTTGGGTTTTCTAATTCCTGCAAAATAGCAGTACGTACTTGCACATTCAGTGTGCGTTTATCTTCCAGCCCTAATTGTGCTGTGGAGATGGATTGTAGCACTTTAACGCGCATCTTTCCTGGTCCGCCACTTAAAAATGTGTAGGAAAATCTTTTTTTATTATCATGAAACGCCATAGGTGCTATGGGTATTTGATGCTCAATTGCCAAACGGAAAGCTCCGTCTTTAAAGCTATCCAATAGTATGCTCTCGTCTTCGGGTACACCCCCTTCTGGAAAGATACACACACTTAATCCCTGATTTAATCTTTTTTGTGCTCTAGCAAATACTTCCATCCTGCTTTTTGGGTTATTTCTGTCCACCAAAATGCAGGTGCGCTTATAGAAAAAGCCAAATAGGGGGATTTTAGCCAGTTCTGCCTTACCAACAAACACAAAGGGATTTTTGGTTACATACAACATCAACATAACATCTGTCATAGAGGTATGGTTGGTAACAAACATATAGCTCTGTCCTTTTATATAATGCTCTTCCCTTTTTATAACAGGACGAAAGCCCATTCCAAATAAAATAACAGTAGCCCATAAGCGAGCCAGCTTAAAGAAAAAAGGATACCACTCTTGTCGCAGAATGCTAATAATTAAAACAGGCGACATTATTACAATGGGAAGTGCCAGGAGGATATAGAACCAAATGCGGTATAAGGTGCGCAGTATTTTTTTTAGTATACTCATAAAGCTCCAAAAATAGCGAATAAGGTGCTACCAAAAGCCTAAAAAAAGTAACTTTGCTGAAATTTACAGTTCATTAAAAATTTACCCGCCTACGCGGGCAATCCTATGGCAAGAATACTTACAGGCATACAAAGTACAGGAACTCCACATCTAGGGAATATTTTAGGAGCCATTGTACCAGCAATTGAAATGGCAAATGACCCGAAAAACGAGTCATTTCTTTTTATTGCAGACATGCACTCCTTAACCCAAATTAAAGACGCTAAAACCCTTCGAAACAACACCTACAGCACTGCAGCTGTTTGGTTAGCTTTTGGACTAGATATTTCTAAAACTGTTTTTTACCGTCAAAGTGATATTCCCCAAGTAACCGAACTTTCCTGGTATTTAAGCTGCTTTTTTCCGTATCAGAGATTAACGCTTGCGCATAGCTTTAAAGACAAAGCCGACCGTTTGGAAGATGTAAATGCCGGTCTGTTTACTTACCCAATGCTCATGGCAGCAGATATTCTATTATACGATGCCGAAATTGTCCCTGTAGGAAAAGATCAGTTACAACATATAGAAATAACCCGTGACGTAGCCTCGCGTTTTCATGCGCAATTAGGGGAAACCTTTGTGATGCCAGATGCCAAAATTCAGGAAAACACCAAGCTTATTCCAGGTACAGATGGCTCTAAGATGAGTAAAAGTAAAAACAATACCATTAATATTTTTCTGCCAGAAAAAAAACTACGCAAGCAGCTAATGCGTATTGAAACAGACAGCACTCCGTTGGAAGAACCAAAAGATACCGAAACCTGTAATGTGTTTGCCCTATACAAGCTTCTCGCTTCTAAAGCTGAAATCACACAAATGAAACACAACTATGAAGGAGGGAATTATGGCTACGGACACGCAAAACAGGCGTTATACGAACTCATTTTAAGAAAATTTGAAACTCCACGCGAGCGGTATAACTATTACATGAACAACCTTGCCGAGATTGACAACGCCTTACAAATTGGTACCCAAAAAGCCACTACGGTTGCTACCAGTGTGTTGCAAAGGGTAAGAGCCAAGGTAGGCTATTAAATTGCTTCAAAAAGTTTTCCTGGCAACGGTCGTACCAGCCCTTTTAATTCCAGATTAAGTAACAAGGTTGCCATTTTAAAAGTTGGCGTGTTGCATTCTAAGGCAATGGTATCCAATACTTCTTTTTGTTTAGTTTGCAAGTAAGCATACACTAGTTGCTCATCTGTGGTTAGCTCTACAAAAAGTTGTTTTTGCTGTGGTTTTTTAAACGTATTTTCCAACTCCCATCCCAACATATAAATAAGATCTGCGGCACTATTCAATAAATGGGCTTGGTTAGACTTTATGAGATTGTTACACCCTTGACTTTGGGTATCTGTAGTTCTTCCCGGAACGGCAAACACATCGCGGTTATAACTATTGGCAATGTCGGCAGTAACAAGGCTCCCGCCTTTTTCGGCAGACTCTATAACAATAGTGGCTTCGCTGAGACCTGCTATAATCCGGTTTCTTTTTAAGAAATTAGAGCGGTCAAAAGGATCGTCGCTCCAGAATTCGGTAATAAAACCTCCATTTTCTGCTACTTTAGCCACGTATTTTTTATGGCTTTTAGGGTACACTGTATGTAACCCATGCGCTAAACAAGCTACTGTTTGCAAGCCGTTATCCATTGCTACCTTATGTGCTGTGATATCAACCCCGTAAGCAAATCCAGAAACGATTACCGGATTAAGTGGGGCTAAATCTCTAATTAATTTTTTACAAAAAGCGCTACCGTAAGTAGTTATTTTTCGGGTACCTACAATACTTATTATTTTTTGGTTTTTAAGCATTATGTTCCCACTTTCAAAAAACAAGATAGGACCGTCTAGGCAGTGTTTTAGCTTTTCGGGATATTGAGAATCCAGAAAATAGCGGCAGGTAATATTGTTTTGCTGAATGTAATGCAACTCAGCTTCAGCAGACGGAAGTTGATCTTTAATTGAAAGCTCCTTCAACTTTAAACTTCCTATCCCAGCTATTTTTAGAAGCCGATGTTTCTTTTCTTTGAAAATTCCTTCGGCCGAACCAACCGTACGTATTAATTTTTTGGCAGAGGTATCACCCAAATTTTTTACACGCTGTAAGGCCAGCGTGTAAAGCAATTCTGTTTCTGAAAGCATACTTATGTAATTGCAGGGGAGCCTTTAAAAATACGATTTTTAAAGTTGTTGATAAATTTGATGACTTTGAGTTGAATTCCGAAGAAAAAAAATCTATGTTTGTTTACATGCAATTAGCTACTTACATAAGCGACCTTTTATACCGCTACGAGTGTGTGATTATTCCTGGTTTTGGAGCTTTTTTAACCCAGTACCAATCTGCTAAAATAGATCCCGCTACCCATACTTTTACACCTCCGGGAAAGGCAGTTATGTTTAATCGGCAACTACAAACCAACGATGGTATTTTAGCAAATTATGTAGCCACGGTAGAAGAATGTAGCTACACTCTGGCACTTCAAAAAATAAGGAACTTTACGGGAGATCTTTCGCTTCAGTTAAGCGAAGGAAAAACTGTTACTATAGAAAAAGTGGGGCATTTTCATTTAAATGAAGAGCGTACGGTACAGTTTCAGCCTTCAGAAAACGGAAATTTCAGCACTGCGGCATTTGGTTTGACATCTTTTAGCACCCAAAAAATTTCCAGGGAAGTATACAAAAAGCAGGTGGAAGCATTGGAAGAGAAAGCACCCATCCACTTTACTCCCGAAAAAAGAAATGCTCCGGCATATATTAAATATGCGGCTATTGGCTTAATAGCTATAGCCCTGGCAGGTTTTGGGGGTATGAAATTATACGAATCCCAGGTACAGGACTATAATTTTGCTGAAAAACAAAAAGCAGAAAGTCTGGTAGAATCTCAAATACAGGAAGCTACGTTTGTAATTGACAATCCGTTAACTACGGTGCGTATTAATATCCCAAAAGAACGCGGTAAGTATCATATTGTAGCGGGAGCCTATCGTATTGAGGCCAATGCACAGAAAAAAATAGACCAGTTAAGCGCTAAAGGGTTTACCCCTATAGCAATTGGCATAAACAAATATGGTCTCCATCAAGTTATATATAGCAGCCACGAAGACAGACTGGAAGCTCTTAAAACCCTCAGGACTATAAAATCTACCGAGAACAAAGATGCCTGGTTGTTGGTAAAAGAGTTAGAAAAATAGTCGGTTTTTAGTAGCTCCATTTCCGTAGTTTACTTTCTAAAAAATAGCAACCCGATTGGCTATTCACTACCTTTGCAAAAAAAATTTGTGATGCAACCTAAAACTCCCAAAGATTCTCGAACGGTAATTACAGATCTGGTTCTCCCAGGAGAAACCAATCCCATTGGCAATATGTTTGGTGGCGAACTTCTGGCGCGTATGGACAGGGCAGCAAGCATTGCAGCACGCAGGCATAGCCGCAGGATTGTGGTAACAGCGTCTGTAAACCACGTAGCTTTTAATAAAATGATCCCTTCAGGTAGCGTAGTAACCGTAGAAGCACATGTTTCCCGTTCTTTTAAAAGTTCGATGGAAGTATATATGGATGTTTGGATTGAAGATCGTGAAAACGGGATGAAGACCCTTGCCAACGAAGGTATTTATACTTTTGTAGCTGTAGATGAAACCGGAAATCCTGTTCCTGTTCCTGCACTTACTCCAGAAACTAAAATTGAAAGGCAACGCTACGATGCTGCACTACGGAGAAGACAACTTAGTCTTGTTTTAGCCGGAAAATTAAAACCCGCAGATGCTACCGAATTAAAAGCTTTGTTTACATAGCCTTATTATTTTTCAGCTAACTAAAGTTAAATAAGGCATTTATAGCGATATTTTTTATAGAAACAGGAAATTTGTTGACTTGATTCAATATATTTGGATTTCAATTTTCAATTCTAAAAAATATTTCATGAAAAAATCTACTTTTTCTTCAGTAAAAAGCTTTGGGATTCTTGTGCTATTGTTGGTGTGCACTGCATCCTTTGCGCAACAATCCTTCAATGTTCACTTTCAAGATGAAACCATTGAAATGCCCGAAAACATAACTGATTTTCAGTGGGCTAATCTTCCCGAATCTGCACAATTAGCGAATGGCTATGTGGGCTGGATTCAGTTTTACGAAATTCCACAACAAAGCGTTCAGGACCGATTCAAAAATCAAAATTTTGAGCTTTTGGAATACATTGGTAATAAAACCTATTTATTTTATACGCCGGCTTCAATTACAGCGCAATTTGTTCAAAATAATGGAGTACGCTCTATAATTCCGGTTCAGGGAAGCACAAAAATTTCTGAAGACTTAAAAAACGGAAATATTGAAGATTATGCCATACAAGGCGATAAGCTATTGGTAACTCTGGAATATCACAAACTGGTAGATGCTACGTTTGTTACTAACGATTTGGCCGAAAAGCAAATTTCAGTTGCACAACAATACAAAGGATCTAACATTATAGATCTTGTAATTCCTAACAATTGTCTGGAGGAATTGACAGCTTTACCATACGTAAAGTGGGTTGAGCTAATTATAGCGCCTTCTATCCCTGATGATACAAGAGGAAGAAACTTACACCGCTCCAGTGGTTTGGACACTCAAACAACCGCAGGTAGAAACTATACAGGAGAAGGTATTGGTGTAATGGTTCGTGACGACGGGATTGTTGGACCTCATATAGATTTTCAAGGAAGGATAGATAACAGTAATGCTACAGGAACCGGACAAACCCATGGAGATGGTGTTGGAGGAATTATGGCTGGAGCAGGAAACCTGAATCCAACTATAAGAGGTATGGCTGCTGGATCTGATGTGTATGTGGTAAACTATCAATCTAACTTTTTAGATTCAGAAACTGTAAACCTGATTAATGATGGAAGTGTACAAATTACCAACTCTTCTTACAGTAATGGCTGTAACGATGGATATACTACAACTACACGTACCGTAGATTTACAAACGCAAGATATTACTTCTCTTTTACATGTTTTTTCTGCAGGAAATTCTAATAACAACAACTGTGGTTATGGCGCTGGAAACCAATGGGGAAATATCACAGGAGGACACAAACAAGGAAAAAACGTAATTGCAACAGCTAATGTATTTTTTGACGGTACCCTTGTAAACTCAAGTAGTAGAGGGCCGGCTCATGATGGTAGAATTAAACCAGACATCGCTGCAAATGGACAAAACCAACTTTCAACCAATGAAAATAACGGATACCTGTCTTTTGGAGGAACCTCAGGTGCAGCTCCAGGAATTGCAGGAGTTTCTGCCCAGTTATATGAAGTTTATGGAGACGCAAATGGAGGTGCATTACCTCCTTCAGGGCTTATTAAAGCCACCTTACTCAATACTGCCGATGACTATGGAAACGTAGGTCCAGATTATAAATTTGGATGGGGGATTGTAAACGGTTTACGTGCTGGTAAACTTCTTGAAGAAGATCGTTATCTAATAAGCACAGTTTCACAAGGAAACACAAACACACACAATTTAACTGTTCCTGCCGGAACAACACAGGTACGCTTTATGGTGTATTGGACCGATGAGCCTGCTACAGCAGGTGCTAATACAGCTTTGGTTAACGACCTGGATCTTGTAGTTACAGATCCTGCTTCGAACACCTACGAGCCTTGGATTCTGGATCCAACACCTAATCCTGCAACCTTAGATTTACCTGCAACCAATGGTCCTGACCACCTCAACAATGTGGAGCAGGTTTTAATTAATAATCCTTCCGCTGGAACATACGATATAGACATTTCTGGATTTAGTGTGCCTATGGGACCACAGGAGTATTTTATAGTATATGAATATATTACCGAAAACCTTACCGTTACTTATCCGCAAGACGGAGAGAGCCTGGTACCCGGAGAAAATGAAACATTACATTGGGATGCTGTAAATACTACTTCAGATTTCACTCTGGAGTTTTCTTCAGACAATGGTGCAAGCTGGAATACAATTACTACCGTAGATAACGACATATACCTTTATGAGTGGACAGTGCCTAACAACATTACCGGAGAAGCTAAATTTAGAGTGACCAGTGGTGCTTTTCAGGATGAAAGTGATGGAAACTTTTCTATTGCCAGCCAGGTAACTGGTTTAGAATTCTCACAAGTGTGTCCAGATTCTGTAACATTTGCATGGGATGAAGTACCAAATGCCGAAAATTACGACGTGTATATACTAGGCACAAAATATATGGAAGTAGTGGGTAATAGTGCTACTAATTCTTTGACCGTTCCCATTGCAAACCCTAATGATGAAATCTGGGCTGCAATAGTAGCACACAACGATACCGAAGGCTGGTCCAGCAGAAGAACTATTGCCATTAATCATGGAGGTGGTTTAGTAAACTGTTCGCTAAATGCCGATATTGCGATTGCCTCTATAGACAATGCATTATCAGACTTTAACCTTGTGTGTGCTGCAGAAGCCATTACCGTTAGAACCACAGTTAGAAACACCGGTATTAATCCGCAAAGTAATTTTACAGTGTCCTACCAACTGTCTGGCGAAGCTGCTGTAGACGAAACATTTACAGGAACGTTAACCTCCGGACAACAAGAAGTGTTCGAATTTGCTACTCCGCTCGAAATTAATGCCAATGGTAATTACACGCTAACGGTAACAGCAGATCTTCCAGGAGATCAAAACATAAATAACAATGAGAAAGTTTTAGCATTTTATGCTTTTGTTGAAGCTACCGCTGTAGATTTTCAGGAAACTTTTGAAACGAATGGATTCCCTCCTACAAGTTGGGCAATAGCAAATCCGGATGACGATGATACCTGGGAAGAGCGTACCGATGTAATAGGGGTAGACGGCTCCGTAACCACTGCAGCATATCTTAATAATTATAATTACAATGCTGATGGCGAAGAAGATACCATCACCACCGAGATTTTTGATCTAACCGATACCGAAAATGCCGTACTTACATTCGATCTGGCAAAAGCTCAGTATTCGAACACCTTATTTGACGGGTTGCGGGTGGAGATTTCTGCAGACTGTGGAACTACCTATGAAACAGTTTACGAAAAAACCAATCTAGAACTTTCTACCATACCAAATTATGAGACCTCTATATGGGAACCAGGGTCTGGTAGCGACTGGCGTACAGAACAAATTGAGCTAACCGACTATGAAGGAGGAACAGTTCAGGTGCGTTTTATAAATATAAATAACTATGGAAACAGCACCTTTATAGACAATATTAATGTGATGGGCGAAGAAGTTATTTTAGAAACTCAGGATAATGTATTACACGGCATTAGCTTGTATCCAAACCCAACAGAAGATCGCGCCTTTGTAGATTTTGGAACTATTGCTTATAGTACTGCTGCAATTAAAGTGACCAATAGTTTAGGCCAAACCATCACCAGAATGGCCAATTTGGAGAACACAACTAAAGTAGCGCTGGACGTTTCAAATTACGCAACCGGCCTTTACTTTGTAACCATCACCGCAGATGGGCAAACAACGACCAAAAAGTTACTGGTTAAGTAAGCTTAATTGTATACATACAAAAAGAAAGCCCCGATACAAACAAAGATGTATCGGGGCTTTTTTTTGGAGTAATTGCTTGTAATTACCTTGTTCAGTGTGATGTCATTGGTAAGAATAATAGTTTTGTTACACTGAGACCCGCCAATCGGCACGTTCCTGTACGGACGAAACTTTCGGACTAGCTGTTAAAACGCTATGGAAATGGTCTTCGACAGGCTGAGACTGACGTATTAATTGTTTTAAGTTTGTAAAATTTACTCCTTTAAAATTTTCCTATTAAAAATCCCCTTTTCAGTAGTCACTTTCACCAAATACAACCCATCGCTTAAGTGACCTAAATCTATTTGGTTTGGAACTTCCATGGTTGAAAACACAACCCTGCCTTGCATGCTATAAAGCGCAAGGCTATTTATGACCAAACCGCCTTTTTCTATGTTTAAAATATCGTTTACGGGATTTGGGAATAAAACGATTTTTTGGGAAAGCTCAGTTTCATCCAAGCCTAAAATCGTTAGGTTTTCGTACCACACCAGTTCCCTACCCTCATTAGAAAGGGCGGCAGAAATCACGTCCAGGTCTCCATCGCCATCAAGATCTGCAGTGTCAACAGTTCTTGGGCTTTGTAGCGCTGGGTCTATGATGTTTTGTGGGCCAAAATTGCCCAATCCTTCTTCGTTTTCATACCAGACAATAGCATTATCTTCTGAAAAAGAAGAAACTATATCTAAATCCCCATCGTTATCGAGATCTTTACCAATTGCATCTGAGGGATTTAAAATCCCTTCCGCAATTATCATAAAATCTGTAAAATTTCCCAAACCATCACTATTCTTTCTCCAAATAACTAAATCACTCTTTTCTGAAAGAATATCAAGTGCCTCATCCCCATCTAGATCAAATAAATAAACAAAATTCGTGTACAAGCCAACAGGGTCAATCACATGCTGATTTGTAAATGCACCTAGACCATCTACATTCTCAAACCAAGAAAGGTAGGAACTTCCAACAGAGTTGGTCAAGATATCTAAATCCCCATCCCCATCTATATCCCCTACCGCCTGGGTTCTCGCTTGGCTTATGGTAGCACTTATGGTAATCCTATCCCCAAAATCTCCAAGGCCATCTAGGTTTTCTACCCAAAACAATCCGCTTCCATTAGAAACCCCCATTACAATATCCAGGTCACCATCTCCGTCCAAATCTGCAGCTACAACACCTCTTGCCCGCATCAGTCCAGATGTAATTATATTTCTAGAGGAAAAATTACCATTGCCCAGATTACGGTACCACGCCACTTCATCATCATCAAAAAAACTTACCGCCAAGTCTGTCATCCCGTCCCCATCAAAGTCTGCAGGAAATAAAGAAAAAGACTGTCTTTTGCCCTCTTGAATAGGATTGGGTCCCCCAAAGGTCCCCAATCCATCTAGGTTCTCATACCAAGCAATTAGGTCGAAAGATGCGGTAACTATATCCATATCACCGTCACTATCGAAATCGGCTGTTCGTAAAATTCGCACCGATCCAGAGTTTTCGTTGACCACGTTGCGTGGACCAAATTGTGCATACGCCGAGAGGGTTGTCAATAAAAATAGAACAGGAATAGCTTTCAAACTATTTATTTTAAAAAAAGGTAGACCAGTTCCCGTTAAATTAATCATTTTCCTTGTAAATAACTGTTTCTTGGGTACTACCGTCATTGTATTCCTTTTCTATTTTGTACAACCCTTGGTCCAGGTTGTTAATTAAATTGGGACTGTTAATTGCCGTAGAGTCTTGCGGTGTTATGGTAACGTTGGCATTAAAAACCCCATCATTAAACCTTATAACACTTCCCCCTTTAGGATTTCGGTTGTTGTTATCATAGCATTTTCTGGCGTATGTATATCCTAGGCTCAAATCCACCTCTTCAATAACGATAGCAGTATGGTTTGGATGGTAAATACTGGAATAGTCTGTTTCATCGTCAGGGATATGCTTTACGACATTTAAAGGGTTAAAACTGAAACTCATATCATAGTAATCTGCCGGTTGTGGGTAGTTACAACAACATTCCACAAACTCATAATCAAACCCTGGCTGGAAATAAGGTGTGTAAATACTTGGGTATGAAGGCCCGGCTAAAAAATATTCTCCCTTATAGGGTTCATATAAAGCCGCAACCGTAGTAAATGCATTGGCATATTGGCTGGAGCAATCTATATCCAACGCTTCCCGCATTCGTATGCCCTGCCCAATAGAGAACATTTTATCACAAGACAAATCATCCTGAGGTACATAATTCATAAAATTACGAACATCATTTTGAAAAATATCATAATCTGTTTCCTCACAATCTTTATCATTCCCTTCATACTCACAAGTAAACTCATTGGTATTATATGCCCTCAACACATTTGTTGCCGCGGTATCTGTAATACGGTCGCCGTGAGTATCTGCATTGTAATATGGATCTAAAGGGTTACGGGTAACATGTTCACAAGTTTCAACTGCATTTTCTTGAAAAGCATAGAATGGATGGAGCAGCCCCAAATTATGGCCTAACTCATGCAAAATTTCACTTTTGTAAAAATTTTCTCGTTTCACTTGACTCATTCTACCAAACATTGTTGCAGAGCCTCCATAACTTTCTTGATAATCATATGGTACGTACATATTGAAAGCATCTGGTTTTTTAACTTCTAAAGGGCCGTTGTAAGAATTTATGAAGCTAGTAAGATATGCAGGTTTTAGAGGTATATAAATTTCTGTTATTGGAATATCCTTAAATCCCCTATATTTAAAAAAGATGTTATATTGGTTGAGTTCCCTGTTTATTTCTGAAATGGCTAATAAAACATCATTTTCAGTTATATGATTTGTATGTGCAGAGCCATTATCGTATACAATCCTCCAAAAATGAATATTAATTACCACGGGGCCAAACGTATCTAGGTAGGCATGGTCTGTAGATTTACTGAATTGTGAATCGCAATACCATTCCATTTCTGGAATTTGTGGTGCAACTTCAAATCCACACTCATAAGTAGTTTGAGCCCATGAAACATTAAAATTCATTAAAAAAATTACGAGAGAGAGAGAGAGAGAGAGATCTTATACTTCTCCCCAAAAAGGTACTAGTTTTCATGATATTTGGTTTTTAAGTTAATATTCTATGAAGCTACTAAATTTTAGTTAAACAACATAGATATTAATAGCAAAGTAGTTAAAATTATCAAAAAACGCCAACAAATCCTTCTTTTTAGACGGACTAACCATGATTTTTTTTCCCTTACATTACATCTTATAAATCCAATCGGCGGGATTGAGCCTCTTAGTATTTTGATAAATAGCAAACTTTAATATTGTCTTTCCACTTGTAGGGTTGTTATAAACAGTCCCTAATTCCTGTTTTGTATTTACTTTATCCCCTTTTTTCACTAAAACATTGGTCACATTTTTATAAGCCGAAATATAATTTCCATGTTGCACCATTACCACGAGGTTGGCACCTTTTATTTGTTGAATTTCTAACACTGTTCCTTCAAAAACTGCGCGAGCCTTAGCACCATTATCGGTTACAATTTCTACTCCGCTATTAAATACTTCCACATTTGGAAACTGTGGGTGACGATGTTTTCCGTAACTACTAATTACAACCCCTCCTTTGGTAATAGGCCAGGGCAACTTTCCCTTATTGGATGTAAAACTTGCTGCCAAAGCAGTGGCTTCAGCATTCATGGCAAATGTAGAATTTCTCTTAGTTACTTTATTTCCAGAAACCGTATTGTCTTTTTCTGCTGCTTTGTTGGAAGCTGCAATGGCTTCAGCAATAATTTTCTCTATCTCCCTGTCTATGGCATCTGCCGCCTTTTGTTTGGCACGTATCTGGCCTGTAAACGTGCCTTCATCTTTTTTAAGGGAGGCTATTAATTCTTGCTGGTTTGCACGTTCTTTCGTGAGTTGAACCTTGGTACGTTTGTTTTCTTCTATCAGCTCATTTTTCTTGTCTTTCTGAACTAATAAATCTTTGTTCAATATCTTTAGTAACTCCGTTTTCTCCTTGATAGCTTCTCCTTGCTGCTTTCGGTACTTGGTGTACTGTTTCATATACTGAAGCCGCTTGTAGGCCTGTAAAAAACTTTCCGAAGACAATAAAAACATGACCCTGCTTTGCTCACTCTTACTTTTATAGGACTTTTTAATCATTGCGGCGTAATCTTCCTTCAATTCGGTCAATTCGCTACGTAGGTTGTCTATTTTGTTTAGATTGTCGTTAATTTCGCGCGTTAATAAGTTGGCCTGGCGGTTGGTAATTTTTATCAGGTTCTCCGTAGCCGAAATGCGCTGATCCAAATCTGCTACCTGCGTTAGTACAGATTTCTTTTCGCCCCGGGTTTTAAATAAAAGCGAGTTAATTTGTTGTATTTCCTTAAGCAACGATTGTCTTTGTTCTTCCAGTTCCTGCTGTTTTTTGGACTGTGAAAACCCTTCAGCAATACAAAGGAAAAAACAAAAAAGGGCTAGTAGGTAGGGCAGTTTTTTGTGCATTACAATTTCATTTCAGAATAACCGTCTGGAATAGTAAACGGAAAATTGATGGAAACATTGGGTTCAATTTTTCGATAGGTTAAATCTATTTTGGTCGTGTTTTCTTTTTCGGAAGCCAATACGTGTATTTCTGAAGGATACAAGCTACCTTCAATGGTTTGGTAATCTTCGTACCGTATTGTTAAAATTCGTTCTTCACTGGGTTGTGAAAGTGTTTCAGAAGCAATTTTGAAATTACTGGAAAGCAACAACAACGAATGAATAAAATTGAACGGTTGTGTTTTAGGTTGCAATTTATACTTATCGCCATGCACTGCCGAAATATACTGCCCATTTTCAATAGGGAAAATACTTTGTCCCAATAAAATAGCTTGTGCTTTATGGAAGTCAATGTCAGTTCCCAACCACTCGCTTAACAAACTGAAATCCCCATCAAAATAGGTGCCTCCCACGGTTTCATAATAGCTCACACGCTCCGGGGTTATTTTGGCTTTGGCCAGGGTAATGCCTAACAGCGATGCCTTCATCCAGATAACCTTATCTTTTTCCATGCGAAGACTTACGATAATGCCCTGCTGTTTTTTATCGTCCTCGTACACCACATACACCCGTGCAGCAAGTGTACTAAAATCTGGCGAGGCCAACTGGTGCGACTTTACAATATTTTTAACGGCGAGATCTTCGGCACTACCAGTTACAGTTTTGGTTCCTTTACAGGAAAAAAGCATCAGTGTAAAAAGTGCTAGTACAAAGGTTTTGTTCATATTAATTATCCAACTTTATTTGGGCGGCTTTCAATTTAAATGAGGCGGCTTTGGCTGCATCTCCTTTGGCATCGTATGCAGCACGTAATTGATCGTAAAAATCGCGTTCTACACGAGGGTCGTCTAACAAAAAATCGAGTCCAGTTTCCAGACTTTCAATAGCGCTGTCGTGCTTTCCAAGACGGTTATTGGCTACACCATTGAGTAAATACAAAAATGCCTGTGCCGGAAAAGTGGCCAGGGCTTCTTCGCTCAAACCAGCAGCTTCGGTATTTTTTTGAAGATCTATTTGAAGGAGCAGTGTGTTTTTAAGCAAACTGTAATTATCGTCGTCCAGTTTTACTCCTTTCTCGTAAAATTTAAGGGCTACTTCTTTCTTTCCTTTAGAGGCATAGTATTTTCCAAGGGTTTCATAAACCTCTCCAGAACCATCGTTATTAAAAGAGGCTACTACTGTATCGATCGTTGTTTCGTAGGCTGGATTTTCATTTACAAAACCAATAAAATCTGCCAGGACTTTATACTTGCTTTCTTTTTCAACTTTGGGCGAATTGAACACAATGTCCATAGACTTAAAAGCTTCTTCTTTTTGTCCGTTATCCAGGTAAAATTTGTAGAGTGCCAGATGTACCAATTCACTTTCCGGCTGGACTTTAAGTAGTTCTTTTGCGGTTTCAAAAGCTTTTTCGGGTTCGTCCTGTTCGCTGTACAAAAATATTAAATTTAAATAATCCTGTTCGTTTTCCGGGTTTTCGTCAATTTTATCCTGCAGGTTGGTTATGGCACCTTCACTGTTGCCTGTAACCTTATAAATATTTCGTCTCAGGGCATTTCTATAGGTGCTTTCTCCCCAGGCATCGTCCAACTCGTCCAGAAGTTCCAGGGCTTTATCGTATTGTTTGGTTCTGTTATAGAGATTTACAAGGTCTTCTTTGTAATCTTCGTCCTTTTTAATAAGTTTTTTTACTAACGGAATTGCTTTTTCATATTCCCTGGTCTCGTAATACACATCGTATAAAGCTTCCTGCACATCAATGTTGGAAGGCTTTGTGGTTAAAACCATAATAAAACTGTCTTCTGCTTCTTCATATCTTTTTAAAGCAGCTAGGTTCTTTCCTTTTTCAAAATTAACCACTGCGGTATTTTCTACATTTCCAGCTGCAGCGGTTTCAGCCAACGCCAGTGCATTGAGAGCCAATTCAAAATTTTCAATTCCTTTTTGTTTTAAAGCTTCAAAAAAATGTTCCTGAAATGCATCTGTTACCGTTCCCAGGTCTTCATTAACAGTAGCACTATCCTGGTCTGGAATTTCATCTTCCTGGGCATAGATAGCCGGGACGGAAAATAAGATTCCGAAGAAAAATACTGTTATTTTTATTTTTAGTTTCATTTAAAAGTCCCTCACCGAACTTTTGTGCTCCACCGCGGCGGATTCAAAAGATTCGACTCTCCCGGAGGGAAAGTATATTTTTCACTGATTCTTATTTTAATTGCGAATAATCGCCAATACTTACATTGGTAAAATTACCATCAAAATGTGCGTGGTTACCAATCATTGCGTTGTCCAAGGTAGCATTTTTAATCACTGATTGTGTTTGGATTATACTATTTTTAACGGTGCTATCCTCAATTATTGTGCCTTGACCTATTGAAACATAAGGTCCCACGGTGCTATTTTTAAGCACGACGCCCTGGGCAATAAAGCAGGGCTCAATGATTTGTGAGTTCTGGTTGGTACTGTTTTCTGAAATAAGTGGCTCGTTGGCTTCGGCTAAAAAGCCTAACATACGTTGGTTGGTTGCTACGGTAACTTCTTTATTTCCGCAGTCCATCCATTCGCTAACGGTTCCTGTTTTAAATACTTTTCCAGCCGCCATCATGCGTTTTATACCGTCGTTAATTTGGTATTCGCCACCGTTAATGATGTTATTATCTAAAACGTATTGCAATTCGTTTTTAAGCACCTCCACATCCTTAAAATAGTAGATTCCTATCACGGCCTGGTCGCTTACAAAAGTCTCAGGCTTCTCGACTAGCTCTATAATTTCATCTTTTTCATTCAAATTTACGACTCCGTACGCTTCGGGGTTTTCCACTTTTTTGGTCCAGATTACCGCATCTGCTTCTTTGTCCAATTCAAAATCGGCTCTAATTAACGTATCAGCGTAGGCAATTACGGCAGGACCGCTTAGTGAAGGTTCGGCACACATAATTGCGTGACCAGTCCCTTTTGGGTCTAACTGACGGTAAATACTTGGTTTTGCACCTAGTTCTCTTGCCAGTTCCTTTAAACTTTCTTCTACATCCGATCCAAAAAATGCCGGATCTCCGAGGATAAATGCGATTTCGTCAATGTTTTCATTCAACACTCCTGCAATATCCGCCACCAATCGATGTACAATGGGTTTGCCCGCTACGGGGATAAGAGGTTTTGGAACTGTGAGGGTGTGTGGTCTTAATCTTGAGCCTCTTCCGGCCATTGGGACTATGATCTTCATTTACGATTGTAGATTTACGATATTATATTTTTGAATTACAAATACTTCTTTAAAACAACTTCTTTTTGAGTAGGCAAGCTTGCTAACTCTATTTCCAACGTTTTAATCTTTGCTTCTATTGTTTCAATTTGGGTTACTATTTTTTGTTGCTCGGGAAGTGATGGAATTGGTATTTTGAAATCTTCCAGCTGCGTTTTTGTGATAGCCTGTCGTGATGTCCCACCATCTCCAATATCTAGCAACTTATTCTTAAATTCTGAACTTATTAAAGTGAGTTGGACATATTTTGGAAGCGCTTTTTCATTTAATCGAATAATACTAACATGTTGATTGACTCTTGCGGGTAAATATTTCTCTTCCACGATACAGCAACGTGCTACAGATGCGCCAGTAATATTGAAGAGTATATCATTTTTTACTACAGTAACATTATCTAGTTTCTTGGCTTGTTTATCATCAATATATGCTAATCCTTTTTTAAGAAATAAATTATCGTGAACATTTTGACTTCGTATTAATGAAATGCCAGATTGTTTATAAGACCCTTGTCCACCGCGTGGTGTTGATCCACTTCCAATTTTTGTGGTAATATCTTCTAATCTTATGAGGGTTCCATTACTTTTAATAATTATAGCGTTAGACTTTTCCTTCAAGTTTAAAACTTCCGCAGAAATTGTTTTCTCCTTCCTTTCCAAAGCTTCAATCTCCTTTACAATAGTTTCTTGAACTTTTTTGGGAGGTAAGGGGATTTTTAAACTAAGTATTTGATCTCTTGAAATAGATTGAAAAATTGCACCTTCATTACCTTTAATTTGCTCTTGATTTGTTTTTAAATAATAAAAAAGATATATGTTTGAAATTCTGCTTTTTCCTCTTAACGCACTTAAACCCCTTCCGATACAAATTTTATCAAAAGGGTTTAGATTTACTGGTCCAACTGGCGCCCTAACAGTCATTAACACATCATCTTTAATTGATTCTTTTGTGATTTTAGTAGTCCAATATGCAGGCTCTTGCAAATAAATTTCTCCAAATTCAGTTTTTCCTTGATAAAATGGCATGCCATTTTCACTATCATTATAGTATTCAGATTTAGGACTTTGGCCAGAAATCAATTCAACAACATCTTCTAATCTCACAACCTCCCACTTACTCTCAATCTTCACTTTTTTTTTAACCGAAAGTGAGATGTTTTTTTCAAAGTCCACCCTGTCAAACGTGAACATATCTACAAGGTTGTGGCGGGTTATGTTTTTCTTTAAAGTTTCAGCAATAGGAAAATTGGTGTCTCCTTGGAACGCTTTATAAATATAGGTGCTTGCTTTTTCGGGATTATTAAAAACAGTAGCGTCAAAAAGTTGTGTACACTCATCAATCTCTTTACTGCGCTGTATGGCGTGAATACCTTCGCTGCCTCGGCGATTACTAAACTCGTAACCTAAAAATCTTTTTTCGGCGGCTTTGCTTCCGCTTTTAATCAATACCGTTTTTTGTGGGTGGGTAATTACAAAGTAACGTAGCTTTTCTGTCTCAATAGCTAATATCTGGTTCCAAAAATGTGATTTACTTTTTGCTTTTAGCTTCTTTTTATATTCTTTATAGATTTCGTGCTTCTGTATGGCGCTGTTAGGGTTTTCATTTAATAAACTCACGTAATCTTCTAAAGTACAATCTTCCCAAACATGCGCTACATATTTTGAAAATGGTTTTTCAACACCGTTAAGTGTTACATCACGTTTATTTAGCATCGCTTTTTCTACAGACGCTTTCAGGTTGAGTACATCATAATTGTTGCGTCTTCTTAAAAACAACGTAACTGTATTTGTTCCTGTTGCCATAAAGGTGTTTGAACCTAACTCTGCAATGGCAACAATGTCAAAATATTCTATAATGAGCTCACGTGCTTTTGTATAAATCCCTGTGTTACTTAAAATAGAACTTGGTAAAATAATGCCCGCAATCCCGCTATCTTTAAGTAATTGCATTGTACGCTCAATAAAAAGGCACTCTATTTCGCTACTGTTATCTGTGAGTTTATTGTAAATACTAAAATCATCCTCAGTATAATATTTACGCGCGTTATTTTTAAAAGAGGAAACCGAATATGGCGGGTTAGAAACAACAATATCAAACTGTTTGTTTTCCTGCGGAAAATCTTTATCGGTTTTTTTTAAGAGCCCTTTGTATTCTTCAGTCTTTGAAAAATTTCCTAAGCCATCACTATGTATTATTTGTGCTAAGCCGTCTCCGTGAAGGTAACAGCCTACCTTTCCTACTTTTACAAGGCGGTAATCTTTTTCTATCCCGTACACATATTTATATGCCCAGTCAAAGTGATCATCTTGCCAGTTTCTTATTTTTTTGGCTGTACTCTCTATGTATTTTGTTGGGTCTGTTTTGTCAAGAATACGCTGCACCTCGTGCATACTTTCTGTAATAAAATGACCACTACCAGATGCATAATCTATAATTGTGGGTAGCAAATCTTTACTATCCCCTTTTTGTAATTTGTGTTTTACGATAGTATCTAACGGCAAACTTTTAATAATAAACTGCGCAATAGGTACAGGAGTAAAAAACTGCCCGGATTCTTGTTTAAGACCAGTAGTAAGTAGCAGTTCAAAAAAATCTGACAAATATTGCTGTTTTTTTGTGTATCTGATTTTAAACCCTTGCAATAATTCTACAACTTCTTTAACCACTTTAGCATTTTCTTCAAAAGAGTCGTCATTAAATACTTCTTTTATAGCAAATTCATTGTTTTTTTTAAGCCGTATTTCGGTTAAGGTATTTAAGAGTTGTATTTTGACCTCTGGGTTTAAATCTCCATATTTCAATTCGAATTCTGCATCGCTTAAATCTGTTACATCTTTTTCTAAAAACTCACGCATTCCTTTTCCGTAAAGGTCTGTTAGTCTTTTTTGAAATGAAATATGATTGTCTGCAGGCTTTATTTCTCCGTTGTATTCATGAGGGCCGTAAAACCATTGAAAAGAGAGTTCTTGGTTAGGTCTCGTGCTTTTTTCATCATAAATTTTACAAAGAAAAAGAGTGAAGATTTTATTAAAAGCATTGGGTTTATCACTAACTACATTGTGACGTAAAATTTCAAGAAACTGATTAAATATAAAACTACTATCCTCTTGCTCAATGTCTTTTAAATCTTTAAGAGTAAGCGCTTTGCTTTGAAATCCGTAAGGAATTACCCAAGGGTCAAAAATTCCATTTTCCTTTGGAATTTTGTTCCAACGATCATAAAAATCTTTTACGTTGGTAGTTTCTCGGTACTCTTCTTCAATATTTATAATGGTATTTTTATATTGAATTTTACCATTTTTTTCTTCGGAAGCATATAAAAGTAAAACATTTGCAGCCCTATCATTTTGAAAGTAGGTAAAGAGTTGTCCACCACTTTTGTAAATATTTTTAAGTTCTTTTTCGTATTCTTTTCCGTAGTTTTTACATTCGATCATTAAAAAGGCAACACCGTCTTTTTCAACAAAAATATCAAGACGACCAGAATGCCCGTGACCGGAAGGGAATGTTTTTTCAAGCGTAATGTCTTCAGGTTTGTAGCCTTTTTCGAGTAAACGATCTACACATTCCAATACTACCCAATTTTCGCCTTGATAAAAATTTTGAGTTGCCTTACTTTCAGCTTTTATTTTTTTGCCATAATTAAATATTTCATTTTCAAAATCTATCTCAATAGTATAAGCTCCGTATTTTTTGCTAAATATTCCAGAAGTGTTTTCTTTAGGCAAAAATCTTAATGTTGAGATTAACTTTTTGTGAGACATTGTAGCTTGTTATTTATGGCTTAAATTTAAAAAATGATTAGTCAAAATTGACTAGATTCATAATTTTAATAAATGAAAGTAGTCAACAAAGTACTTAACAAAAAAGCTTAGAAATGTATGGAATTATTCCTAGAAAAGCAAAAAAATCGAATTAAAAATTGGAATTATTCCAATTTTTAAAAGTATTGGTAGTATTCTATTTAACCCCAGTACTCCCAAACCCCCCAGCACCACGATCGGTTTCAGAAAGCTCGCTAACTTCTTCAAAAACGGCTCGTTCGTGTTTTGCAATGACCAATTGGGCAATGCGCTCTCCATTCTCGATGGTAAAATCTTCATTAGAGAGGTTCACCAAAATAACGCCAATTTCTCCTCGATAGTCTGCATCTATGGTTCCCGGACTATTTAAAACGGTGATCCCTTTTTTGGCCGCTAAACCACTTCTTGGGCGTACTTGTGCTTCAAAACCTATTGGAAGCTCAATAAAAAGCCCTGTTTTAACAATGGCGCGTTGCAAAGGTTTTAAAGTAGAGGGTTCTGTTACATGTGCCCGAATATCCATTCCTGCACTGGCTATGGTTTCGTAGCTTGGCAGAGGGTGGTTGGATTTGTTGATTATTTTTATGGGTGTCATATTTCGACTTTTTAGTTCATCCTGAGCCTGTTGAAGGGATCAGTATTCAGTATGCGGAAAGATTTTATTTGTTTATAATTCGTTTTAGGTCTTTTTTTTCTGAAAAGAACACGAGTAACAAAAATACCAATAATAATACAGTTCCTACGATGAGATTGCGATCAAAACCATAAAATGCGATGGCCGAAAACACTACCGAAAGTAACAAATAGCCACCAATTTTCTTGAGGTTGTAGGGCACAGGATAGTATTTTTTTCCGAAGAAATAAGACAAAAACATCATTGTTCCGTACGCAGCTAGGGTTGCGATGGCCGATCCCATATAACTTATAACTGGTATTAAAATAAAATTCAGAAGTAATGTTAAAAATGCCCCTACAATTGAAATATAGGCCCCAAACCTGGTCATATCGGTCACTTTGTACCAAACCGAAAGATTGTGATAAATCCCCAAGCAGAGATTGGCAAGCAAAATAATAGGGACAATGGAAAGTGCCACCCAATACTCCGAATCTGTTATTAAAATTTCTTTGAAAACATCTATATAGACAATTACCACCAATAAAATTACACTTCCAAAGATGGAAAAATACTTAGTGATAGTAGCATAGGTAGTTTTGGCATTGGCTTCTTTAGCGTGGTTGAAAAAAAACGGTTCTATTCCCAGGCGGAATGCTGTAGCAAAAAGTGTCATAAAAACGCCCAGTTTGTAACAGGCTGCGTAAACCCCTACTTCGGCCTCGGCGGTATTCTCGGGGAGCAGGTATTTCAACATAATTTTGTCAAAAGCTTCGTTTATACTGAAGGCGATTCCAGCGATTAAAACCGGGAAGGCATATTTCAGCATTTGTTTCCATAGTTTTTTATTGAAACTAATTCCTATTTTAAAATACAAAGGAAGCAACATCAATAAAGTGAGGCCGCTTGCAATCACATTTGAAATAAAGACGTACACTACTTTGTTTTCTTCGGTATAAATAGTATTCCAAAAGGTGTCCGAAGTTTCAGTAACCAAATTAGGAAGTACTAAAAAGAAAAAGAGATTACAGCCAAGGTTAATGCAAACATTCAAGATTTTAACCACTGCATACCGCATGGGCCTTTCGTTGGCACGAAACCATGCAAATGGTAAAATTACCAACGCGTCCAATACTAAAATAAGTAGCGCATAGGTAACATATTCAACTTTAAAGTCTATAAATCCGGCAATCTGATTTCTAAAGAGTACCGTAATGGCCAAGAACAATAAAGCTGTTAATGTAAGTGATGTAAGTACTGTAGCCTCCACCGTCTTTTTTTGGTCGGCATGTTTGTTGATAAAACGGAAAAAGGCGGTTTCCATTCCGTAGGAAAGCAAGACGTTCCCTAAAATAATATATGACATTAACGTAGCATAAATACCAAACGAAGCAGGCTCCATCACAGCTGTATAGAGCGGTACTAAAACAATGGCCAATGCGCGCGGTAATACCGTGGCCAGGCCATAAATAAAAGTTTGCTGAAAGAGTTTTTTAAAGACGCTCAATGCGAGGATTTTTACCGCGTAAAAGTATGGAAATTAATTATCACCCTTGGGATTGCTCGCAGGATACGCCAACATTTCTTTTTGTTCCAGATTTTCAATTTTAAAATAAGCTACTTCTCCGTTAAATGTATAACTTATAACAGCATCGTCGTCGTTTAACTGAAAGGGAATCTTTTGAGGCGGGGTATTAGCAGCTTCTTGTATAGGATTACTATCCATAATTACATCACGTTTGGGTTCATTGTTAAAATAGCCTACATATTGCACTCTAACAGCAGCTGAAGTAACAACTTCTGTTTTTTGGCCCCTAAAAAAAATTTCTTTAAAAACCACCCCTTGCTGAATCTCACTAAAATTT
>PANU01000023.1 GCA_002707745.1 Flavobacteriaceae bacterium | reverse complement strand
TTCTTCCTTTTAGATCGGTATTGGAATGCGAATGATGATGTGAATGTGCCATTATTTTATTTCTTCCGCTAAAAGAGAGACTATTTTTAGTAGCTATTGAGTATAAGCAAGACCTTCAATAGTAATAGAAACTAAAAATACAAAGTACTTTAATAACAAATAGTTAAGAGCACGCTATTTTTTCGACTCTGCGTAAGTGGCGTCCCCCTTCAAAATCTGTATTGAGAAACGTTTTTACCATCTCAAGCGCTTGCGGTTGGCTGGTGTATCTTGCTGGGATACTTAACACATTCGCGTCATTATGTTCTCTTGCCAGGGCGGTTATCTCTTTAGACCAACAAAGTGCAGAACGCACTTTCTGGTGTTTGTTTGCCGTCATATTGGCACCGTTTCCACTTCCGCAGATAATAATACCATAATCAGCTTTTCCTGCTTCAACGTCTGCAGCTACAGGATGTACAAAATCTGGATAGTCTACACTATCATTACTATTTGTCCCGTAGTTGGTTACTTCATGACCTTCGCTTTCAAGGTAAGCGGCAATGGTTTTTTTGTAATCGGTTCCTGCGTGGTCGTTTCCTATGGCTATTTTCATGGTAGATATCTTTTTTACAAAGATACTAGTAAATACAATTTTAAGCGTATTTTATGTGAATGTTTCGTTTTCAAATCATTAACATTTCTTAACCTTATTTTAATATTTAAGTTCATAACATTGTTAATATTTGTTTACTGAAAATGCACAAAAATATTTGGTACTTTCAATTCATAAATTCATATGCACTTTTCTTTTACAATGCCTAAAAATAAGGTTGTCATTTTTGAGTGAGTTATCATCATCAAAAAGTAGTTTCCAAACAAAAAATTTCAGAAATCTTATTAAAAATAGGTTGTCAACTTAGGTTGTGAACAGTTGTTAATAGCATGCGATAATAGCTTCATTTTAACCACGCTTATTATCTTAAAACTATGTTAACAACCCGTACAGAAAAGGTTATAAATTGATTAAAAAGTAAACTGCAAAAAAGTTATACCCCATATTAACACCCTATCATAAACATCATTTTATTTTTAAAAATTTAGAAAAAAAGAAAATATGATTATATAGTTGTTGAAAAGTATGATAACATAAAAATTAAGGAAGAAATTAAACGATCTTTAAATTGGAAGGATCATTTAAATTGTTTAAAATTTCAGTAGCCTCAGCCAAGTCTTCTTGGTGGACCAAAAGTCGAATGCCACCAAATGCGTTGCTATGAAAAGGAAGTACACTTACCATTGTTTCATTCTGAAAAACAAAGCGTAATTTTGCCTGTTCCAATAGGTGTCGCAATACGGTGTACTCACTTGGAAACGTAAAAATTGCTATGACCTGAAAGTTATTCATATTGTAATGTGATCCGCTTACTGAGCGCAGTCGAAGTGAAGGTACTAAATCTTTCACAATGCAAACGTAAGGTTGTGTTAATAATAGTACTTTTACGAATCTTAAGAAAAAATCATGCCGAAACGAAATAAACGAAGAAGAAAAAATAATAAAATAGAAGGGTTAACCAGTAGTATTTTAGCAATACTCCGTAAAAACCATTCCCAACCCTTTAACTACAAACAAATTGCTGCAAAGCTGGGCGTTGACGATGCCAGTAGCAGAAATCAAATTATAAAAAAGCTGAAAGCACTACAAGGAAAAGGAGATATTCAAGAAATTGAAAGAGGAAAATATATAGTAAGCCCATCCAAGAATTACCATACAGGGAAAATGGATATCACGGGTCGTGGTCGCGGTTTTGTAATTGTAGAAGGGCTGGAAGACGACATACAAGTTTCTAATAAAAACTTAAATAAAGCTCTTAATGGTGACACGGTAGAAGTGTACGTTTTTAAGCGGAAACGCGGCGGCCGTATGGAAGGGGAGGTCACTAAAATTATAGAACGCAAACGCACCGAATTTGTGGGAACCATCCAGGTTAGCGACAAGTTTGCCTTTGTGGAATGTATGGGGTATAATATGTACACCGATATTTTTGTACCAAAGAGCAAAATAAACAAAGCCGAAGATGGGGATAAAGTACTTGTAAAAATGGAAGGTTGGGAAGAACATTCCGAATCTCCTTTGGGAAGTGTGTTAAAAGTTCTTGGAAAACCAGGGGAACACAATACTGAAATACATTCTATTTTAGCACAATACGGCTTGCCTTATGAGTTTCCGTATGAGGTAGAAAAATATGCAAACGAACTGGATACCCGCATTCATAAAGACGAAATAAAAAAACGTCGCGATATGCGAAAAACGCTCACGTTTACCATAGATCCAAAGGATGCAAAAGATTTTGACGATGCCTTGAGCTTTGAAGTTCTTGAAAACGGAAACTACGAAATAGGAATCCACATTGCCGATGTGTCGCATTATGTAAAACCAGGAACCTTACTGGACGATGAGGCTTATGAACGTGCAACCAGTGTATACCTGGTAGATAGAGTGGTGCCTATGTTGCCAGAAATTTTATCTAATAATGCCTGTTCGCTTCGTCCAAATGAAGAAAAATATACCTTTTCTGCTGTGTTTGAAATTAATAAAAAAGCAGAGGTTGTTAACAAGTGGTTTGGAAGAACGGTTACCTATTCTGATGCCAGGTTTGCATACGAAGAAGCACAGGAGATTATTGAATTAAATGAAAATAAGCAGGGTAATGTCAGTCTGAGCGCAGTCGAAGACCCATCAAAAAGAACTATTCCTTCCAATGTTTCTCTTACAGGAAAGCAATATACCGTAGCCCAGCCTATTGCAGAAGCTATTGTTGAAATGGATAGGTTGGCAAAAATTCTTCGCAAAAAACGAATGCACGCCGGAGCGATTAGTTTTGACAAGGTAGAGGTGAAGTTTATTTTGGATGATAATGCAAATCCGGAAGGGGTTTATTTTAAAGAAAGTAAAGATGCCAACAAACTTATTGAAGAATTTATGCTTCTGGCCAATCGCAGTGTGGCCGAGTTTATAGGAAAACAAAGCCCGAAAAAAACCTTTGTATACCGGGTACATGACGAACCCGATGACGAAAAAATAGCGGCACTGGAAAAAATAATAAAACAGTTTGGTTATAAAATGGATACACGCGATAAAAAATCTACCGCTGCATCTATGAACAAACTTCTAAAGGATGTGCAGGGTAAGAAAGAACAGAACATGATAGATACCATTGCCATACGCACCATGAGTAAGGCGCAATACACTGTGCATAATATAGGGCATTACGGACTGGCATTCGATTATTATACGCATTTTACATCGCCCATACGTCGTTATCCCGATGTAATGGTACACCGCTTACTACAACGTTATCTTGATAAAAAAGAAAGCGCCAAAGAAGAAACATACGAAGACCGTTGTGGCCATAGTACCGAAATGGAAATCCTGGCAACCAATGCCGAGCGTGACAGTATTAAATACATGCAGGTAAAATACATGCAGGACCATAAAGATGAAGAATTTGTGGGCGTAATTTCTGGTGTAACCGAATGGGGAATCTACGTAGAAATTATTCAAAATAAATGTGAAGGCATGGTACGCCTGCAAGATCTGGACGACGACCATTATGAATTTGATAAAGAAAATTTCGCTGTGGTAGGTCAAAAAACACACAATGCATATGTTTTAGGGGACGAAGTACTGGTTAAAGTTAAAAACGCCGATTTAGTGCGGAAGCATTTAGATTTTACGATGTTGGGACATTATCAAGAGCAGGCCTTTTAGTAAATTAATTTTTAGTAATTTTAAGACGTAACTTATTTCTGTCAAGACATTTATGGGAGATATAAAGAAGTAACGTATGAAAAACACAAGATTTTTACTCTTTAGTTTAGCTTTATTTTCTTCACTTTTACTACTTGCCCAAGATGGAACCTTCGATACTTCATTTGGCAATGATGGCGTGGTACGGTTTAATCAAGAAGGTGTAAGCACAAGAGGAACAGACCTGCTCATTTTAAATAACAACGCTATTCTATTAGGGGTAAATAGCGAAATTAAAATAAATGGAGCTACTTACAATCGCGGGTTTTATATTTATAAAATTCTAGAAAATGGAGAGCTTGATACAAGCTTTGGACAAGAAGGGTATATCTATTTTGCAAATAATGGTAATAATTCTTCTTATTTCCACACATTTAAATTAGTAAACGAAAATAAAATTTTGGTTAAATGTTCTATTGAAGGAAGTTCAAAATTAATTCAAATAGATACCAATGGGGTATTTGACAGTAATTTCGGGAATAATGGAATTCAGGATATTGAAGGTGGTTTACATATTGAATTACAGTCTGATGGAAAAATAATTGTTCAAAGTCAATTTTATGATGGGTATAACAACATGTACAGTTTTTCTAGATATACTTCTAATGGTCTGCTAGACCCATCTTTTGGAAACAATGGAACCAGTATACATGATGTTACAGATTTTAGGTTTGATATATGTGATGCAATAGCCATTCAGGCTGATAATAAAATAGTAGCGGTGGGTAAATCGTATAATAATGGAGACGATTTTCGAGCTTCTATTTCACGGTTTAATGAAAATGGATTTATAGACACCTCTTTTGGAGATTCAGGAACTGTTGTTACAAGTTTTGAAACAAACTCAGCTTATGGAGAATTTAATGAAGTAAAGCTTTTTAATAATAAAATTATCGCCGCTGGTAATATGCATTATTCAGGAGGTACTGGAGGGTTTGGAGGAACAAAACCGGCTATTATTAAATTTAATTCAAACGGCTCTAAAGACTTAACTTTTGGAACAAATGGTAACGTAGTTTTTGAAACTATGTACAATGCAAATGATAGATTAAATACTATGGAAATCCAGTCTAATGGTAAGATTATTTTTGGTGGTGGGGCATCGTATCCTTATCCAATTCAAAAAACAGAATTTTATATAGTAAAACTACATAGTGACGGAACTATGGACTCAAGTTTTGGTGAAAATGGGGTGTTTCTTACCGATTTTGGAAATAGTGAATCTGATTCAAATTACGTTACAGATCTAGGGTTTCATCGTAGTGATGGTATTTTAGCTTTTGGCTCTATAAGTTTTGCTGAAGGGTTTAGAAGCGCAATTGTGTGTCGCTTAGCAAATGAATTTCTTGGTAGTAATAATATAGAAGCCCAAAACACATTACATATTTATCCAAATCCAACCAGCTCCAATGTTATCATAAAAAGTAAACAACCCATTATAAATATGGAAATTTATAATGTAGCAGGACAGTTAATGAGAGTGTTTAACTATAGTGATAAGCCTTTGGAAGTGGATCTTAATATAGGATTTTTACAAAATGGATTGTATACCCTTTTAATGCTTACTGAAAACGGTACCATAGCAATCAAAAAAATAATTAAAAAATAACACATACGAGTTACATAATATTTCAGATAAAAATACTGCTAGTATATGAAAATAACCCTTCTTAGTCTCCTATTGCTTACAACTCTAGCTGTTTTAGCTCAAGATTCACTAGAAAAAAATGTTGGTGATTTTACCGAACTAAAAGTTTACGATCTTATCTACGTAAATTTAATTCCTTCCAAAGAAAATAAAGTAGTTTTAACAGGAGATGATGTACAAAATATTTCTATAAACAATACCGATGGTGTTCTTAAGATAAAGATGGAAACGTCCAGATTGTTTAGTGGAAGCGACAATGCTGTGATAGTGTATTATAAAGATTTGGCGATTCTAGATGCCAATGAGGGCAGCCAAATACGAAGTGACCAAACCCTAAAAGGAGATGTTTTAAAATTACGAACTCAGGAGGGAGGAGACATTCGCCTTACTGTTGAAGTAAACCAATTAATTTCAAAAGCAGTTACGGGAGGAACACTTCAACTAAAAGGGACAGCAAAACGGCATGATCTGACCATTAACACAGGGGGTATTTCGAACGCAAAGGACTTAATTACGGAAATTACTTCAGTAAAAATTAAAGTTGGTGGTGAAGCAGATATTAATGCAAGCCAACTGGCTGAAATAAATATTAAAGCTGGTGGCGATGTGTTTATATATGGAGATCCAAAAGTAATAGACCAGAAAAAACTGTTTGGGGGTCGCGTGAAAGTTATCAGGCAAGCTCCATAACAAAACCGCAAAACTTTGTAAATTTACGTTTCTATGTTGGACGGTTTACTTTTTGCGGCATTCTATGGGTTTATTATGGCATTTGCTGTAGGCCCCGTCTTTTTTACGCTTATTGAAACCAGTATTACCAAGGGATTTAGGGCGGGAGTTGCTTTTGACGCAGGTGCTATTTTTGCCGATATTATTTTTATCCTCATAGCGTATTTTAGTACTACCAAATTACTGGAAAGAGTAAAAGACGATCCCGCACTTCTTATTTTTGGCGGAGGTCTATTGGTGGCCTACGGGATTATATCGTATCTCCGTACTACTAAGAACCTCTTTAAGATTGTAAGAGACCATCATGCGCTGGAAGTAAAAAAGAACCTGGGAAGTCTTTTTATGAAAGGCTTTTTCTTAAACTTTGTCAATTTTGGAGTGCTGGCAGGCTGGGTAGGAATGATTATCCTGGCCAATGCGCACAAAGCTACAGAGCGGGGAGTCTGGTCGTTTATAGCAACGGTGCTCCTGGTATTTATTTCTACAGACTTACTTAAAATTGCCTTAGCTAAAAAACTTAAAAGCAAAATGACGCCAAGATTTACGGTGAAAACCAAAAAATGGGTGAGTATATTGATTGTTATTTTTGGCGTTTTTATGTTATTTCAAGGTGTTTTTCCTAATCAGGTTCAAAAAAGTCTGGAACAGATTCCAGAAAAAAAATTATTAATAGATAAGCCCATACCGCCAGTAGAGGAAAATGTAATGGAGGTTAACTAAGCCATTTAAGAAAGTATATTGTGAAAACAAAAAATCCAACTGTTTTAGCTGGATTTTTTTGAGGCATCGAGCGGATTCGAACCGCTGTACAAGGTTTTGCAGACCTCTGCCTAGCCACTCGGCCACGATGCCATTTTTTTGCTGTAATGGCAGGAATCTCGCCCCACCTAGTATTACACGGCAAATATAGAAATTTAATACAAAAGCAAACAGTTTTATTCTTTTGATTTCATTCAATACTATTTTAGTGTTAGAAGGTTGAATATAACCCTAAAACCAGAACTAAAATCATGCTAACCGAACCTGTGGTACCTTTTATGGGGTATTAGAAGAAGCTGAAGCGCTCATGGTTACAACAACTTCGGCCACATCTCCCCCAATAGGAGGATTTAATTTACTAATGGAGACTTTTGCCTTGGTTACCAGAGAAATTTCAGTAAAAATACGGTCCAGGATACGTTGTCCAACTTGCTCAAGTAACTTACTTCGCTGTGCCATTTCAGTTTTAATAATATGCTGTAAATGCACGTAATCTACAGTATCCTGAAGATTATCACTTTTTGCAGCGTTACTTAAATCGGCTTTTACGGTAAGGTTTACCAGATAATCACTTCCTATTTTTTCTTCTTCAATGAGGCAACCGTGATTGGTAAAAATGCGCACGTTTTTAAGACGAATGGTACTCATAAGTTTGTTTTTTGCAAAGATAACTGTAATTCCACCCTTCTTCTATTTCACAAGCGTTTTTTAGTGATAGGAATGTACTGCGCGGTAGTGTTTTTCATTAACTTTGCACATAATAAATGTCCGTTCGAGTGCAGTCGAGAACTTTTTAGTTTAGGCACATTTAAATAACCTTTCGGCTGCGCCCGGGAAGATTTTACTACCATGACAGAAGAAAAAGAACCGCTTAATTTTATTGAACATATTATTGAAGACGATTTAAAGGCATCGTATTCAAAAAATGATTTGCAATTCCGGTTTCCCCCAGAGCCTAACGGGTATTTACACATAGGACATGCGTCTTCAATTTGTTTAAACTTTGGGCTAGGGCTTCGTTATAATGCGCCCGTAAATCTTCGGTTTGACGATACCAATCCCGCAAAAGAAGAACAGGAATTTGTAGATGCCATAAAAAAAGACATCTCATGGTTAGGATTTTCATGGGCAAAAGAGTGTTATGCTTCCGATTATTTTCAGCAGTTGTATGATTGGGCAGTTCAGTTTATAAAAGAAGGAAAGGCCTACGTCGATTCGCAATCGTCTATTTTAATTGCAGAGCAAAAAGGAACCCCCAACGAGCCTGGAGTAGAAAGTCCGTTTAGAAACCGTCCTGTAGCAGAAAGCCTGGAGCTTTTTGAACAAATGAAAAATGGCGAAGCCGGAGAAGGTTCTCATGTACTCCGTGCAAAAATTGATATGTCCTCCAGCAATATGCTTATGCGCGACCCTGTGATGTACCGCGTATTGCACAAATCGCATCACCGCACAGGCGGAGACTGGAAAATATACCCATTATACGATTGGGCTCATGGCGAGAGTGATTATATAGAGCAAGTATCACACAGTTTCTGTACCCTGGAATTTCTGCCCCATAGAGAACTGTACGATTGGTTTCTGGACCAGATACACGATAGCAACAAGTTACGGCCTAAGCAGCGAGAATTTGCACGCAGAAACTTAAGCCATACTGTAGTTAGTAAACGAAAATTAGCCAAATTGGTAGAAGAAGGCGTGGTGACGGGTTGGGACGATCCAAGAATGCCCACTATTTCTGGCTTACGCCGAAGAGGGTACACGCCGGACTCCATTAAAAACTTTGCCGATAGTATTGGGGTTGGAAAACGTGAAAACTTGATAGATGTCTCACATCTGGAATACAATGTACGCGAAGACCTAAATAAAAAAGCAGACCGTGTTATGGCTGTTTTAAACCCCTTAAAAGTTGTTATTACCAATTACCCTGAGGGCGAAGAAGAATGGCTTGAGGCCGAAAATAACCCCGGAGATGTAACTGCAGGAAATAGAGAAGTCCCTTTTTCCCGTGAAATTTATATTGAACAGGACGATTTTAAAGAAGAAGCCAACCGAAAGTTCTTTAGATTGAAATTAGACGGAGAGGTACGTTTAAAAAACGCATACATTATTAAAGCTGAAAAAGCTATAAAAGACGAAAACGGCAACGTTACCGAAGTTCATTGCACCTATGATACAGAAAGTAAGAGCGGAAGCGGAACCGAAGCCTCCTTACGTAAAGTAAAAGGAACGCTGCACTGGGTTTCTGTAAAGCACGCGTTACCTGTAGAAGTACGCTTGTACGATCGCTTGTTCACCGAAGCCTCCCCAGATACACATAAGGACAAAGATTTTATGGAGTTTATAAACCCCAATTCTTTAGAAGTTATAACCGGCTATGCAGAACCTAGTTTAGCAACATTACAGCCTGAAGATACCGTACAATTTCAACGATTGGGTTATTTTACAGTTGATAAAGATTCTTCTGAAGAAAAAATAATTTTTAACCAGACTGTTGCCTTAAGAGATTCCTGGGCTAAATTAGATGCATAAGTTGTTTTTTAATAAAATAAAGGGTTAATTTTAAACGTATTCAATACTATTGTTTCGCTAAGAATTCTATTTCTCTTTTAATTTTAAGACTTTATCCGTTCATTTTCAGAAAAATTTAAGAAAAATTGGCAGGTTTTCCACCTTTTTAAGAAACCTTTACCATTTGCAATTTAGGTATTAACCGGTTGTTAACACCGCCTGGAAAATTGTTGAAGTATCTTTGTTAGGAATAACAATTAACTTAAAAAAAACAAAAACATGGCATCTAATACAGGACAAACCCTACTCGCACTATTAACCGGAGCCGCAATCGGCGCTGGAATTGGTATTTTATACGCTCCGGATAAAGGATCGAAAACACGTGATAAAATAGATAAAGAGCGTAAAAAAGCTCAAAAAAGGTTGAACAAACAATACCAAAGCACAAAATCTAATTTAACCGACCAGGCTCAAAAAGCCCGTTTAAATTTTGAGCAAAAATTAGAAGACACCCTCTCTTCAGCTAGCTATAAAGCAGACGATATTTTATTAGCAATGGAAGATAAACTGGAAGCATTACGTAAGCAAAACGCTAAATTACAAAAAGACGTAACCGTAGAGAAAGCAAAAACCACAGCCAAAAAAGCAACCGCATAATATGCCATTTAAATTGCTTACTGAAAACCTGAGCGAATCAGGAACAAAACTGCAAGATTATATCCAAAATTCGGCGGAGTATTATAAACTCCGCCTTTTTAAGCATGCCATGAAGCTGTCAACATCCCTTATCAACATGTTGTTGTTGGGAGGCATCTTCATGCTTTTTTTAATGTTTTTTTCTTTTGGGATAGCTATGTGGCTGGGTCGTATTTTGGAAAGTATGTTGTTTGGTTTCTTTATTGTTGGAGGGGTGTACCTTATCATTTTCTTGGTCATTCTTTTCTATGGAAAAAAACACATAGACAAGGCTATTCTTTCTAAATTTTCAGATCTGGTTATAGAAAATCCTGAAAAAGAAGAACATATGTTTGACGATGATGTTTCCCTGGAAGAATTTAATGAAACAAAGCTGCCCAATGAAACTACACTACCATGAAAAAACAATACACTACGTTTGACGAGCTAGATCAAGATATAAAAAGAGCCTACCTTCAGTCTGAAATTGATAAGGAAGAACTAAAACTAAGCTTAAACGAAGCAAAAGACAGCCTGACCCCTGGTAAAATAGCTACGGCAATATTGGGCGGAGTGGCAACCAGCGCTGTACTTATAAAACTATTAACGCCTGTTGCATCTTTTGCCATAGGGAGATTGCTTCAAAAATATAAAGACAAGTAATTTTTTAAGTAACAAAAAGCCCGGTTTCTAACTTCAGAAACCGGGCTTTTTGTTACTAAGTTATTAGGAATAGCTCTTCTTCTTGTAGTACATTTTTCTTAGCAAGATGTGAGAGCTTTCAAATTGTTTTGTGATGCTTAGAACTGCACATCCTCATCGCTTGGCGGGGGAGGAGTACGTTTCTTTTTAGAGCGTTCTCCAATTCCTTTTGCCGCATTTTTCTTTTTCATTTCTTCCCCAATCTGATTGCTGGCTACAAAACTGGCGATCATATCATTCAACATATTACTTCCGGCCTGAGGTGAATTAGGCAACAAGATTAAGTTGGTATTCGTTTCTTCGCCAATACTTTGTAATGTGTCGTAGTGTTGTGTTACTACAATTAACGCAGAAGCTTCCTGAGAATTGATTCCTACATTATTCAGCACATCCACACTTTCTTCCAGTCCGCGTGCGATTTCCCTTCGCTGGTCTGCAATACCCTGTCCTTGTAACCGCTTGCTTTCTGCCTCTGCACGGGCTTTCGCTACAATTTTAATACGTTCGGCTTCTGCTTCGTATTCGGCGGCTACCTTTTCCCGCTCGGCGGCGTTAATTCGGTTCATAGCGGCTTTCACTTGTACATCGGGATCAATATCTGTTACCAGGGTTTTAATAATATCATATCCGTAATCACTCATGGCTTCATTTAATTCGGCTTTAACGGCAATAGCAATATCGTCTTTACGTTCAAAAACATCGTCTAGTTTCATTTTAGGTACTTCGGCACGTACAACATCAAAAACATAAGAAGTAATCTGGTCATGAGGGTTTTGAAGTTTATAAAACGCATCGTACACCTTCTCACGGATTACCTGAAATTGCACCGAAATTTTCAGCTTTACAAACACGTCATCTTTTGTTTTGGTCTCTACAAGAACATCCAGTTGCTGAATTTTTAAGTTAACCCGTCCTGCAATTCGTTGGACAACAGGTATTTTAAATTGAAGTCCAGAATTTCTGATGCTGCTAAACTTTCCGAAATTTTCAATAAGGGCAGCCGTTTGTTGCTTCACCACAAAAAAGGAGGAAAGTAATAAGAAGAAAATGATGATTCCCAGTGGGACCAATAAAATAAGAAATGCGCTCATGGTGCTAAAATATTAGTTAATTTAATCCGTTGAAGATACGAAAATAAAGCTACTTTTGGCTTCAAAATCGCTACCTCATGATGAGTCTGAAAAAACTCCTGCTTGTTACCATTTTAATAATTTCTTTTAGCACAACCTACGCACAACGCAATTACGACGATTATAATAAACTTGGTTTTCAGGGAGGGATCTCTCTTTTCGACATAAACACAAGCAACTTTGTTACAGAGCAGCGAACTGGCTTTGGAGGAGGGTTTACCACACGGGGGGCTTTTCGGAATAATTTCGATTTAATTTACGGGATAACTTTTTTTAGTAATAAAGTAGGCATTTTTGGCTCAGAAAATGGCTTAGGCGCAAAGCGGCAGGCTATTTCTTACAATATTCCTAATGTGCAGTTAAACTTTTTAGGGAGTTACAACATCGTGAAGCATCATTTTAGCATAGAATTTGGTCCCATTTTAAACATAAATGGAAATATGAAGCTAGATAGCGAACGCCTGGAAAACTACATTCTGGATGGATACAACACACTTCGAGCCCAGGATATTGAAGACATAAACCCTGTAAATTTTCATGTGATGGGCGGAGCAACAGTAGGTCTGGAGAGCTTCAGGCTAAGCGCCCAATACCAGTATGGAGTGACCAATATGTTGAATAAACTAAACGATCAGAATATCGAAGGCGAAGATTTTAAAGGCAATAGCGCAACTATAGTAGTAATGGCCGTTGTTTATTTTTAATTCTGAATGGCACGCTATATATGCTCCTTAATACATGTCACGCTTTACTAAAGCGCGCCAGTTTTAAGTTTGTAGTATGTTTTAAATACACAGGTTTAGATTTAGGAGGAATACTTTTCAGTAAAGAGAAAAAATAAAACAACTGCAATAATTCCAGAGATAATTAATAACAGCACATCTATTCTTCGTCTCTTGGCAACTTTTTTCCGAATAGCATTTTTAATTTTTTCAAGTTCAACAGGGTCAATACTATCAAATTCAATTTTTTCGTTAGAAGTTGCCCTGCGTTTGGTACTCCCTTTTATTTTACCATCCTTTCTCCTTCGAAAATCTTTAGTTCGCTGGTTGTGTGCGTTAAGTCTTCCTCCGTCTATTGACATAGGAGAATTATTTAATAAAAGTAACCGCCTTTTTAACTCTGGCAGTTGCCTCTTCTTTTCCTAAAATTGAAATAATTTCAAACACATCTGGGCCTTTCATTTCTCCTACTAAAGCTAGCCGCAACGGCATCATTACTTTTCCAAAACCAATTTCATTCCCAGTTATCCATCCTTTTACTTTTTCTGAAATAGTGGTTGCTGAAAAGTCTTCAATAGCGTTCAAAATTGTTAGCACCTCTTTAAGAATTGTAGCAGTTCCTTCTTTAAATGCTTTTCCAGCGGCTTTTTCATCGTAGGTTGTAGGCGCTTCAAAAAAGAAACTGCCTTGCTCCCATAGATCTTTTACGAATGTAGCACGCTCTTTTAAAAGAGGAACTATAATGGAAACATCAACTAACGGGGAAACACCTTTATCTTTTAAAAATGTTTTAAACTGAGCAGTTAACACCCCTTCGTCCATTTCCTGTAAATAGTGGTGTTGAAACCATTTGGTCTTTTCAGGATCGAACTTGGCACCCGATTTATGAACGCGCTCCAGCTCAAATGCGCTCACAAGCTCTTCCAGGCTGAAAATTTCTTGTTCCGTTCCGGGATTCCAGCCTAAAAACGCCAGCATATTCAAAACTGCCTCTGGTAAATAGCCGTCTTCCCTATAACCAGAAAAGGTATCCCCGTCGGTGGTTTTCCACTCCAGCGGAAATACAGGAAAGCCCATTTTATCACCATCGCGCTTACTTAACTTTCCTTTACCTACAGGTTTCATAAGCAAAGGTAAATGAGCAAACTGAGGCGCTTCCCAACCAAAAGCGCGATACAACAAGACGTGCAATGCCAGTGATGGCAGCCATTCTTCACCGCGAATTACATGGCTTATTTCCATTAAATGGTCGTCTACAATGTTGGCAAGGTGATACGTTGGCATCCCGTCGCTTTTAAACAGTACTTTATCATCCAGAATATTGGTGTCAATCTTCATGTCCCCACGCACCATATCGGTTAAGGGTAAGGTTTCGTCTTGCGGAGTTTTAAAACGGATGACGTATTCCTCGTCTGCATCCAACTTAGCTTTTGTTTCAGCTTCAGAAAGCGCTAAAGAATTATTTAGTTTTAAACGGTTGTGCCAGTTATAGATAAATGTTTTTCCTTCAGCTTCATGTTGTTTACGATGTGCATCAAGGGCTTCAGAAGTGTCAAAAGCATAATAAGCGTTGCCGCTTTCCAGCAGTTGGTCTGCATATTTTCTGTATAGTTCTTTACGCTCACTTTGTCGGTAGGGGCCATGATTTCCGCCAGATACAGGTCCTTCGTCTGCAGGAATGTTTAGCCAGTTTAGTGCTTCAATTATATAGTCTTCGGCGCCTTCAACGTAACGGGTTTGATCGGTATCTTCAATTCTGATAATAAAATCGCCATTGTGTTTTTTAGCAAATAAATAATTGAACAAAGCCGTTCGTACCCCACCAATGTGGAGAGGCCCTGTTGGACTTGGAGCAAAACGTACGCGCACTTTTTGAGACATAAAATGAAACTTTAATTAGTGTGCAAAGGTACAGAAACTGGAATAGCTATTCAATGAATTTAAGAAGTCTTACCTGGTTTTATGTTTGAAGTTTCAAACGTGAAATTTCACCCAACAGGTTTCATCTCCACAGGAATTCTTTTGTTCATAATAGCAAACCACAATGGCGGGACTAACGACAATAACATAGACGTAGGATAGCCAAAGGGCATCTGCGGACTCACATCGTGGTATTCCAGGACTTGGTATTTTTTAGCCGATTTGTAATGGTGGTCACTATGGCGGGTAAGTTCATATAAAATAACGCGACCCATTACGTGATTGCTATTCCAGGAATGTATTTCACTTACACGTTCGTAACGCCCGCTTGGTATTTTATTTCGGCGTAGGCCATAATGTTCAATATAATTAATGGTTTCAAGAAGGATGGCACTCGTTATCCCTACACTTAGTGCGATGCCAGCGGCAAAAGACCCAAAGAAATAGGCAACAATCCCTAAATACAATAACTGAATGATGGTAAAGTATAACATATCATTTTTAAAGCTGAAAAAGGAGGTGTTGGCACGTTTCAGTAAATGCAATTGAATCTTCCACGCGCTTGCATATTGCCGAAACATAGACGTAAACCAAAATGAATACACTGTTTGATTATACCGGGCACTTGCAGGATCTTCGGCCGTGGCAGCATTTAAATGATGCCCGTAATTATGTTCTATATAAAAATGCATGTACAAAGCAGGGATTAAAAGAATTTTTGCCAGGGTTTTTTCAAAACGCGATTTGCGATGTCCAAGTTCGTGTGCTACGTTTATACCGTTTCCGCCAACAGCAATCCCTACCGAAATTGTTAATCCAACCAACTCTGCGGTAGTATACTGAAACCAGGTAAGGCTCCATAAAAACCAACCTACGATGCCGTATACCAATGGCAGATTTACATATAATAATGCATCAAATAAGGGGTTTTTTAATTTAACAGAAACCTCTTCAGGAGTTAGATTTTCAGACGTAACAGGTAATAACATTTCAAAAACAGGAATGATAATAAAAGCAAAAATGGGGGTAAAAAAAGCCCAGCTTCCTTTAAAAATTAGACCAATAATAGCCGCTAAAGGAATGGAATAGGCAGCAAGGTATTTTAGGTCTTTCATAGGGATAAATTTTCAGTACATACTTAAAACAAGGATTGCTTAAACTTCTCAAATTTTTTTTATCGTATGCTGCTATAACATTTCAAAGCACTACAGTTCTTATTTTGGACTTATTTTTGATAGGTTTGTATACAAAATAAAGTCGTACTTTAGAAGTTTATAGTATAGGTACCCCGTAATGTATGAGCACATTTAGCATCATTCAGCAAAAGCTGGAACAATTTATAAAAAAATATTACACCAATGAGTTGATCAAGGGTGCGATCTTGTTTTTTGCAATTGGGCTGCTTTACCTGCTTATTACGTTACTGGTAGAATACTTTCTTTGGTTAAGTCCGTTGGGTCGTACGGTGTTGTTTTGGACGTTTGTACTAGTAGAAGTAGGTTTGTTTATACGTTTTATTGCCTTTCCTATGGCAAAGCTCTTTAAACTTCAAAGCGGAATTTCACAAGAAGAAGCTGCCAAAATTATTGGGAATCACTTTCCACAAGTAAGCGATAAGCTGCTGAATGTGATCCAGCTGAACCAAAATTACCGGGAAAGTGAATTATTAGCCGCAAGTATAGACCAGAAAGCAAACGAACTACAACCGGTTCCTTTTACTACAGCGGTAAATTTCAGTAAAAACGCGAAATATTTAAAATATGCCGCAATTCCGGTAGTTATTTTCTTGCTTTTTAATTTTTTTGGAGAGAAAGACACCTTCAGCAGTAGTTATGAACGCGTCATAAATTATGAAACTGCCTATGAACCTCCTGCACCTTTTACTTTTTATGTTGTAAACGACAACCTTACAGCTGTAGAAAATAAGCCCTTTACTTTACAGATTAGGACCGAGGGCAAAGCGATTCCGGAAAATGCCAGTATTCAATACAATGATGAAACATACTATTTAAAGCAACATGCTCCAGGTGTATTTGAACATACTTTTGAACAACCTCTGGATCCTATAAAATTTAACCTTTCAGCCAATAAGGTACAAAGTAAGGCGTACACCCTTAAGGTAGTTAAAACGCCTTCTTTGGTAGGTTTTGAAATGGTATTAGACTACCCTTCTTACACTGGAAAGCGAGATGAAACGCTAAAAAGTACCGGAAATGCAACCATTCCTGAAGGTACAAGGGTTACCTGGAAAGTAAACACCAAGAATACCAAAGAAGTAAACCTTAAAACAAAGGACAGTACGTATTTTTTTACTGAAAAGAAACAGCAGTTTACCTACAACAAAGGAGTATACCGTAAGCTGGATTATGCCATTACTACTTCTAACGATTATTTAAAAGAATACGAAAACCTGTCGTTTACCCTTGGAGTAGTGCGGGATGCTTACCCAGAGATAGAGGTCCAGTCCAAGCAGGACAGCACAAACAGCCAGTTAACCTACTTTTTGGGACGTGTAAGTGACGATTATGGCTTAAGCAGGCTACGCCTTGTATATTTTCCTATAGGCGAAGAGGAGGCAAAGAAAACGGAAATACTTCCGGTTAATAAAACTACGGTAGACCAGTTTGTATATACTTTTCCCGGTGAATTTCCCTTAGAAGAGGGTGTTGCCTATGAATATTATTTTGAAGTTTTTGACAATGACGCAATTCATAATTATAAGTCTACAAAATCCGGAATCTACTCTTTTAGAAAGTTAACCCAGGATGAAGAAGAAAAAGAACAACTTCAAAACCAGGATAAGTCTATTAAAGGCATGGATAAAACTTTGCAGGATTTAAAAGATCAGGAAAAAACACTGGAGGAACTTTCTAAACTTCAGAAAGAAAAAAAGGAGCTTAATTGGAACGATAAAAAGAAACTCGAAAATTTCATCAAGCGGCAAAAGCAGCAAGAAGAAATGATGAAGAAATTTTCAGAAGAACTAAAAGAAAACCTTGAAAATTTTCAACCAGAAAACGAAGAAAAAGACCCTTTTAAAGAAGAGCTTGAAAAACGTCTGGACGAAAACGAGGACCGACTGGAAGAAAATGAAAAGCTTTTAGAAGAGTTAGAAAAGCTCCAGGAAAAAATTGAAAAGGAAGAACTTACTGAAAAGCTTGAAAAGCTATCGAAGCAAAATAAAAACCAGGAAAAAAACCTGGAACAATTATTAGAGCTTACCAAACGCTATTACGTTACTAAAAAAGCAGAGAAACTTGCAGAAGAAATTTATAAGCTGGGAGAGGAACAGGAAAAACTAGCAGATGCTCCTGATGATCAAAACACCAAGGAAAAGCAGGAAGAGCTTAATAAAAAATTTGAAGATTATAAAAAGGAAATGGAGGAGCTTCAAAAGGAAAATGAAGGACTCAAGGATCCTATGAATATTCCTGACGACCCCCAAAAAGAACAAGAGGTACAGCAAGAACAGCAAAAGGCAACCGAGAACTTGAGCCAGCAAAAAAAGCAGGATGCTAAAAAAAATCAGAAAAAAGCGGGCGAGAAAATGAAGCAGATGGGGCAAAAAATGCAAGCTCAAATGCAAGCTGCACAAGGAGAAAGCATGGAAGAAGATGCCCAGATGCTGCGTCAAATTCTGGATAACCTGGTTGTGTTTTCTTTTGAGCAGGAAAACGTAATGGAAGACTTTAAAATTACCAATTACGGCAATCCTGTTTTTGGAAAAAAATTAAACACTCAAAACGATTTAAAGCTTAATTTTCAGCATATAGACGATAGTATTTTTGCGTTGTCACTTCGCAATCCAATGATTAGCGAAACTGTAAACGCTACCCTTACTGAAATACAGTTTAATTTGGAAAAATCTCTTGAACGATTGGCCGAAAACCAGATGCGCCAAGGCTTAAGCAGTCAGCAATATACGGTTACCGGAGCAAATGAATTGGCTATATTGCTGAGTGACGTTCTTAATAGTATGCAAAACCAAATGCAAGCTATGGGGCAAGGTCAGGGCCAGGGAGAAGGAAAAGGTCAGGGTCAAGGACAAGGACAAGGACAGGGGCAAGGATTTCAATTGCCAGACATTATTAAAAAGCAAGAAAGCCTAAGTGAAAAAATGAAGGAGGGTATGGGTAAAAAAGAAGGCGAAAGTGGAAGTCAGGGACAAAGTGGTCAGGGTGAAAGCGGCGAAGGTCAATCTGGTGAATCTGGAGGCGGTCAGGGAGAAAATGGTCGTTCTGGTGAGTCCGGTACAGGAAACGGTGATGGACAAGGTGAGGGTGAAGGACAAGGTGAAGGACAAGGTGAAGGGGGTAGTAATGGGAAAGGAAACAAAGACGGAGATGGAGAAAATGGAGATGGAGAAGGTTATAATGAAGATTTAAATGGAGAGCTGTACGAGATTTATAAGCAGCAGCAGCAACTACGTCAACAATTGCAGGATAAGTTGAGTAAAGAGGGTTTAAAAGGCACAGGAGGGAACTTATTACGCGAAATGGAACAAGTGGAGCAACAGCTTTTAGACAAAGGATTTAACGAACGTACGTTAGAAAAAATGCTGAATCTTCAGTATGAATTGTTGAAATTGGACAAAGCCGATTTTGAACAAGGGCAGGAAAGTCGCAGAGAATCTACAACTAATCGAACCCAGTATACTAATACCTTACGCACTAATCCCGAAGAAGTAAAAAAATATTTTAACACTACTGAAATTTTAAACCGAGAAGCACTTCCGTTAAAACCAGTTTATAAAGAACGGGTGCAGGATTATTTTAAAAAAGATAATGATTGAGTTTTATTCTGAAAATGATTTTATTTTAAACCACGAGCCAGAATTATCACAATGGATCTCGGCTGAAATAAAGTCACACAACTTTGAAGAAGGTGAAATAGTCTATATTTTTTGTGACGATGCCTATCTGCATAAATTGAATCTCCAGTTTTTACAACACGATACCCTGACAGACATTATTAGTTTTGATACTTCCATAGGGAATTTATTAAATGGTGAAATTTATATCTCTACAGAACGTGTTGCCGATAATGCAAGCGACTTTAAAACAACATTTACTGAGGAACTGCATAGGGTTATAATTCACGGAATTCTACATTTTTGCGGACTAAAGGATAAATCTGCAGAAGAAGCAACACAAATGCGAGAAGCAGAAAATAAAGCCCTGGAAAAAAGGGACTTTATCTAGGACGCTGATTATCAATAAATTAAGCTTTTAACTAATTGGTTGTGAGATATTTACGTATATTTGCAAACTTAAAATTTAGCGTGATTGTTTCACGTGGAACAATTTGATATATGTTCGAAAAAGAATATGATGTTATTGTAGTAGGAGGCGGCCATGCGGGCTCTGAAGCTGCTGCCGCTGCAGCAAATATGGGGTCTAAAACCCTTTTAATTACCATGAATTTGCAAAATATAGCGCAGATGTCATGCAACCCTGCAATGGGAGGAATTGCTAAAGGACAAATAGTCCGGGAGATTGATGCGCTTGGCGGCTATAGTGGTATTGTTTCAGATACTTCAGCAATTCAATTTAAAATGCTGAACAAATCTAAAGGACCTGCTATGTGGAGTCCCAGGGTACAAAGCGACCGTATGCGTTTTGCTGAAGACTGGAGATTGTTGTTAGAACAAACCCAAAATTTAGACTTTTACCAGGAAATGGTTTCTGGCATTATAACAGAGGGTCAAAAAGTAGTTGGAGTAAAAACTTCACTCGGATTAGAAGTTCGTGGAAAATCGGTTGTACTTACTAATGGCACTTTTTTAAATGGGTTAATACATATAGGTGAAAAACAATTTGGTGGGGGTAGAGCTGGCGAAAGAGCCGCAACCGGAATTACAAAAGATCTGGTAGACCTAGGCTTTGAATCTGGCAGAATGAAAACCGGAACACCTCCAAGAGTAGATGGTAGATCGTTGGATTTTTCCAAAATGATTATACAACCTGGTGACGATGATCCACAAAAATTTTCATATTTAGATTGTACGAAACCCCTAACAAAACAACGCCCTTGTCACATGTCTTATACAAGTGAAAGTGTTCATAATTTATTGCGGGAAGGGTTTGACAGGTCACCTATGTTTAATGGAGCTATTCAAAGTATTGGCCCCCGCTATTGTCCTTCTATTGAAGATAAAATTAACCGTTTTGCAGATAAAGACCGGCATCAGTTGTTTGTAGAACCTGAAGGATGGAATACAGTAGAATATTATATTAATGGATTTTCTACTTCCTTACCAGAAGACATACAATTTAAAGCTTTGCAACAATGTGCCGGATTTGAAAATGTAAAGTTTTTTCGTCCTGGATATGCTATAGAATATGATTATTTTCCCCCAACGCAATTGCAACATACTCTGGAAACCAAACTCGTTGAAGGATTGTACTTTGCAGGTCAGATTAATGGTACAACGGGTTATGAAGAAGCCGCGTCTCAAGGACTCATGGCGGGTATTAATGCAAGTTTAAAAGTACAAGAGAGAGCCCCTTTTATATTAAAAAGAAACGAAGCCTACATAGGGGTTTTAATAGACGATTTAATTACAAAAGGTACCGAAGAACCCTACCGAATGTTTACTTCCAGAGCAGAGTACAGAACATTATTGCGCCAGGATAATGCCGACTTTAGGCTTACTCCTAAAGGGTATGAAATTGGTTTGGCTTCAGAATCACGCTTAAAAAAAATGGAGAAGAAGCAAGAACATTCGAGTGCTTTTGTGCAGTTTTTTAAAGATACTAGTGTATCTCATACCGAAGTAAACCCAATATTAGAATCTAAAGATTCTGCTACGGTACATCAAAGTGATAAAATGTTTAAATTGTTTTCACGGCCTGAAATTACCATGGAAGATATGCGTAAAATAACATCTGTTTCAGCTTATGTCGAGGAGCATAATCTTACTTTTGAAGAACTACAACAAACCGAAATACAGGTAAAATATGCCGGATACATTGAAAAAGAAAAAAATAATGCCGATAAGTTAAACAGGCTGGAAGGTATTAAAATCCCCAAAAACTTCGATTATTCCAAATTGAAATCCCTTTCTTTTGAAGCCCGGGAAAAACTAAAAGCTGTGCAACCAGCTACAGTATCACAGGCCAGTCGTATTAGTGGTGTTTCACCTAATGATATTTCAGTAATGCTTGTGTATATGGGGCGTTAGAACGTTGTTTCACGTGGAACGTCCAAAATAAACCATTCATATTATTTCATTTTTACCTTTAACAGTGTCTCAAAAACCTATTTATTGTACTGCCAAAGATCATCTGGTTTCTAACGAAGAATTTCAACTTTTGTTAGATACCCAGTTGGAAATGCTTATTACCAGTCCGCGTCCATCTCAGGAAGATTTGGGGAAATACTATGAAAGCGATAATTACATTTCTCATACCGATGAAAAAAAAGGTCTTGTGTCTTTTTTATATCAATCAGTGAAAAATTATTCGCTTACTAGAAAAGTCGACCTTATCCATAAACTTACTAATACATCTGGAAGTGTATTGGATATTGGAGCAGGTACAGGCGATTTTTTAGTTACTGCAAAAAATAAAGGCTGGAATATTTCGGGTGTAGAAGTTAATAAAAAAGCAAGAGCACTGGCAGCAAAAAAAATGGTGGTACTTGAAGAATCAATTCAGAAATTTTCAACTAAAAAATTTGATGCAATAACGATGTGGCATGTGCTGGAGCATATTCCTAATTACAATGAAATTCTTGACATATGTCATTCACTTTTAAAAGAAAACGGAGTTTTAATTATTGCGGTACCAAATTATAAAAGTTACGATGCAAAGCATTATAAAAACTATTGGGCAGCATACGATGTCCCAAGACACCTATGGCATTTTTCAAGAAACTCTTTGTCTAAAATTTTAAATACCAACTTTAACCTGATCGCTACAAAACCTATGATTTTCGATTCTTTTTATGTATCCTTGTTATCAGAACAATATAAAACCGGAAATAATTTTTCTCTTAAAGCTTTTTGGATTGGTTTGCTGTCAAATATAAAAGCATGGACTACTAATGAGTATTCTTCTCTTGTCTATTGTTTTAAAAAGGAATAGACTGCGATTTTAAGTGGGCAGAACCAAGGATGGAGGTTTGAGTTGTTTTAGCAGAGTTACTTGCTTAAAACGCTTCTAATGGCATCTAATTTAATAAAACTTCTCTATAGTTTTTATTTTTGCAATAAAGTATCCTTATATCGTTTCTTTTCTATGGATAAGCCTTGTTAATTGAATACTTAGATCTGAAAAAATAATTTTGGCATTTCCATTTCGTTCAATATGATAAGAAGCATTTTCCAGAGCTTCTGTAATTTCAAAAATATTATTTTGATGTACAAAAGGGGCAAATTTCGAAATATCAAAATTGCCATCGGTACTCTTAAAAAACAAAAGACTGTCTGCTTTATAATTTTTTAAAAGCGCTTGCCTAAATACTTCAGTGCAATAGCTTAAAAATTTTTTTTGAGTCTCCCGGCCTGCACCAGCCAAATCCTCACTCCATGATAATAATTCGTGAATTGCTTTTTTATTTCCTTTTGCCTTAAATGCAGTGCGAACCCAGGTAACATACCACTTTTCAAAAGTTGACGCGTCGCCATCCTGTTCTAAAAGTTGCAGGGCGCGTTGGTAATTACCACCAGCCCTATGTGCAATTTGTTGTGCAACCGATGTACTAATATCTTTTTTCTTTGTTAAATATGCCGCTATATCTTGCTCAGAGAGCTTTGGAAAATGGAGGGTTTGACAGCGCGACCGTATGGTCCCAATAAGTTGTTCTTCCTGTTCGGTAAGAAGGAGCAAAACGGTTTTAGCTGGCGGTTCTTCTACCAGTTTTAAAATTTTATTTGCACATTGCGTGTTCATCTGGTCTGCCATCCAGATTATAACTACTTTATACCCTCCTTCAAAGGATTTTAACGCCAGATTTTTTAGTAAATCGGCTGCTTCATCAACATTTATATTTCCTTGTTTGTTTTCTATTCCAAGAGATTGTAACCAGGAAAAAAGCGAACCGTAAGGGCTTTCCTGTACAAAAGTTCGCCATTCTTTCATAAAAAGCGAAGAAACTGGATGTTTTTTTACACGATCGTTCGTGTTTACAGGAAAAACAAAGTGAAGATCCGGATGCGCCAATTGCGCTACTTTTTTGCAACAAAGTATGTGTTCTGGACTACCCTCCTTAAATTGCTGGCAAAGAATTTCATTAGCGTATGCAATCGCCATAGGTAAAACACCAGTACCCAAATCGCCTACAAAAAGTTGTGCATGAGAAATACGACCATTTTGAATGGTGGTTTGCAAGTGTGATTTTATGTGCTTTTGCCCAATAACTTCAGAAAAATTCATACGCAAAACTACACATTTTTAAGATTGCGGAAACAGTGAATTTTAAAATCGATTGCTACTAATATATTCTTTGTCTGCAGGATGTTTTTTGCTACGCAACCACTCTTCTCTTTGCAAAAAAAGACTCCCTGAAGTTTTTTTTAAAGCATTGTTTTTAGAAAGAGATAAATACCACCTTATAAATGCTTAATTAAATAAAATGCTTTTGCATTTTAAACTCAAAATAGAGACATTGTATAGGGTATTCTGGCAGGGTTATATGTAATTTTCAATATCTTTGCGAACCCTTAAATGTTAAGTATGAAAACAGTAAACGATGTAAATTTCAACAATAAAAAAGTGTTGGTGCGTGTAGATTTTAATGTGCCTTTAAATGAGGATCTGGAAGTAACAGATGCCACCCGAATTGAAGCTGCAAAACCTACTATTTTTAATATCTTAGAAAGTGGTGGAAGCTGTATTTTAATGTCCCATCTAGGACGGCCAAAAAACAGAGAAGATCAATTTTCACTGCGTCATATTGTACATAAAGCAACCGAAATTTTTGGGGTACAGGTAAAATTTTGTGAAGATTGTATAGGCTCCGCTGCAGAGGAAGCCGTAGCAAACCTAAAAGAAGGTGAGATTTTATTGTTAGAAAACCTGCGCTATTACTCCGAAGAAACTGAAGGGAACAGCGATTTTGCTAAAAAACTGGCAAAACTGGGGGATTATTACGTAAACGATGCCTTTGGTACTGCGCATAGAGCACACGCTTCTACAGCAGTTATTGCCCGATTTTTTCCCTCAAACAAGTGTTTTGGATTACTGTTGGCTTCTGAAATTGTAAATGTGGAAAAAGTACTAAAAGATGGCAAATCTCCCGTAACTGCTATCATTGGTGGAGCCAAAGTATCGTCAAAAATTACAGTTATTGAAAACATCCTGGATAAAATTGACCATCTTATTATTGGAGGTGGAATGGCATTTACATTTATTAAAGCTACAGGCGGGAACATTGGTGGGTCTCTGGTAGAAGAAGATAAACAAGACATGGCTCTGGACATTCTTGAAAAAGCGAAACAAAAAAACGTTCAGGTACATTTACCAGTAGACGTAATTGCTGCCGATAGTTTTTCAGAATTTGCAAACATCACCACAGAGCCAGCAGATAATATTCCGGAAGGTTGGTTAGGACTGGATGCAGGACCCAGGACCAATGAGCAGTTTGCCGATGTAATTGCAGCTTCTAAAACTATTTTATGGAATGGTCCCGTAGGTGTTTTTGAAATGGAAAAATTTGCTGAAGGCACTATAAAATTAGGAGAAGCCATTGCCAAAGCAACAGCCAGCGGAGCTTTTTCTTTAGTAGGAGGAGGCGACTCGGTTGCAGCTGTAAAACAATTTAAATTAAGTGATAAAGTGAGCTACGTGTCAACAGGTGGTGGTGCAATGCTGGAAATGCTGGAAGGAAAAACACTCCCTGGGATACAGGCCATTATGGATTAATTTTAAATCCGGCAGACGACCGTACATTAAAAATTTGTGCAATCCGTATCTTTCATTACTTTTAACCATAATTTAATCTAAAATACTGCGTTTCCTTACTATGAAGACAGTTTACCTTAGCTTACTTATATTCTTTAGCACCTTCCAATTGCTGGCACAAGACCCTGCTCCTATTGATTCCATTCAGAAGAAAAAATTACAGGTAATAGATTCTATTACTGTTACTGCTATTTCTGGCGATTTACCTAAAACAGTAGTTTCAACGCAAATTAAAGACACCATGGTGTTTGCCCTGGAAGATATGGCACGTGCCAGAAAAATTGATAGTATCTGGCTTAAGGAGCTCTTTAGCACAGGTCGTTTTGAAGAAATGTACGGGAGTGTGCTTGAAGAAACTTATGAGCCCGTGGAATACGAAGAACTTCCAACAGAATTATTAAAAAAACGTCTTGAAGAATTAAACGCACGCACCCCTTTTAATGTAGAATACAACCCATCCCTGGAAAGTGTCATTAAAGGCTATTTAAAGAACAGACGTAGAACGTTAGGACGTCTTATGGCTTTAAGCGATTACTATTTTCCTATGTTCGAAGAAGTTTTAGACAGACACGGTTTGCCTCTGGAGATGAAATATCTTGCCATTGTAGAATCGGCACTAGAACCACGTGCAACCTCTCGTGTAGGGGCGCAGGGATTATGGCAGTTTATGTTTAGTACGGGAAAAATGTTTGGACTGGATGTGAATAGTTATGTAGACGAGCGGTCCGACCCTATAATGGCTACCGAAGCTGCCAGTAAGTATTTAAAAAGCTTAGAAAAAAGTCTGGGCGACTGGGATCTGGCCTTAGCAGCTTATAACAGTGGTCCTGGAAATGTTGCTAAAGCCTTACGAAGAGCCAATGGACACACCAATTACTGGAATATTAGAAGATATCTTCCGCGTGAAACCGCTGGATATGTTCCGGCTTTTTTAGCTACAATGTATATTTTTGAATTTGCTGAAGAACACGGTTTTAAAAGCGAAGGGCCTCAATTCCCTTTTATTGCTACAGATACTATTAAAGTAAAAAAAATGATTACCCTGCAGCATGTAGCCGAAGTAACTAACCTGGATATTGAAGAAGTTCGGTTTTTAAACCCTTCTTATAAAAAAGATGTGATTCCCTTTATAGAAGACGAAAATTATGTACTACGCCTGCCTGTAGATGCCGTAGGAAAATTTGTTAGTAACGAACAGGCTATTTATGCATACGCTGAAAAAGAACTGGAAGAACGCGAAAAACCCTTGCCAGAACTTTTTGAACAGAAAGACATCATCCGATATCGCGTGCGAAGTGGTGATTATTTAGGAAAAATTGCTG
>PANU01000022.1 GCA_002707745.1 Flavobacteriaceae bacterium | reverse complement strand
CCACCTTCAAATGCCTGGTGACCATATTGATCGTACCGGGCTTTTTTATTAGGATCGCTTAAAACTTCGTATGCCTCTGCTGCTTTTTTAAATTTTTCTTCGGCTGTAGCGTCCCCTGGATTTTTATCCGGGTGGTATTCTATAGCTTTTTTGCGATATGCTTTTTTAATTTCGGCGGCAGTTGCCCCTTTGCTAATTCCTAGTAATTCGTAAAAATCTTCTTTCATTACGTGTTCCCACGAGGGTGGGTTCCTTTTTTCTTATTCTTACTCGATAATCGAGATTTTAATGTGCCGAGGCGTGCCTCGTAGCCAATAATTATTTTCCAACGAATGCCTCACAGGTTTACTCCGAGGTTTTTCACTGTTGTATTGTATACGTTTATTATTGTCCAATTACGACTTTTGGGTAGCGTATTATTTTATCACCTAGTTTGTAGCCAGTTTCCACCACATCTATAATTTTACCTTTCAGTTTTTTATCGGGTGCTGGAATTTGTGTGATGGCTTCATGGATTTCTGCATCAAACACATCGCCCTGCTGTGTGTTTATAGGCTCCAGACCTTTTAATTTCAACGTTTCACGTAGCTTTAAATTAATAAGATTCACTCCTTTAAAGTGGTCATCCTCATCACTTTTTTTAATTTCTGCCAAAGCGCGGTCAAAATCGTCTAAAATAGGGAGTATAGCCACCATGACTTCCTGCCCTGCGGTTTTAAATAATTCAACCCGCTCACGACTGGTACGTTTCTTATAATTTTCAAACTCTGCAAAAAGGCGTAAATACCTGTCTTTTTCGGCAGTTACCTCATCCTTTAGTTTTGAAATTTCATCAACTGGTTTTTCATTAGCTGCAGTACCTTCAGCAGTGGTGTTCCCTTCTATTTCCTGAGTGGCAGTTTCAGCTTCTGTCTTTTGCTCTTCCTTAATTTTATCTTTCTTGCTCATAAAAGCGTTTCGTTTTTTATTTTCCTGAGGGTTGCAAAAGTACTGCCATTTCAATAATAATGTCAAAATGTCACTGCTTTTATTTAATAAAAATTTAAGATGAAATAGCTTCTGAACAACTACTTTTGAATTCAATTTAATTTAAATCACATAAAATGAAAAAAATAACCTTTTTACTTGCTGTAGCATTAGGTTCAGCTTTTGCATTTACCTCTTGCAATGAAACCAAAGAAAAAAAGAATGAAACTGAAGAAGTTGCCCAGGCTGAAGCCACTGCAACTACTTATAAAGTAAATACCGAAAAATCTGTTATTAAATGGTCTGGAAGCAAACCAACGGGAACTCATACAGGAACCATTTCCTTAGTTACCGGAGAAATTATGGTAAACGACAAAGCTATAGAAGCTGGTAACTTTACAGTTAATATGAATAGTATTAAAGTTACAGACCTGGAAGCGGGTGATGGAAAAGAAAATCTGGAAGCACACCTTATGGGTACTGTAGAAGGGAAAGAAGGCGACTTTTTTAATGTAAACAAATACCCTACTGCTACTTTTGAACTTACAGGAGTTGAAATGACTGACGGAAAAAATATAATAAAGGGTAACTTAACCATTAAAGACAAAACCAATAATGTTTCTTTTCCGGCTGCTGTTTCTTATGCAGGTGACAACATGACTTTAAATAGTGAAAAATTTACAATAGACCGTACCCAATGGGATGTTAATTACGGCTCTAAATCTGTTTTTGATAATTTAGGAGATAAATTTATTAGCGACGACATGCAACTTCAAGTTACCTTACAGGCTGCCAAAATGTAATTTTTTAAAACACAAGCTATTAAAGGCCGCGAAATATATCGCGGCTTTTTTTATGTCAATTTTTTGATGGCGTAATTTACATTTACAAACATAAATTTGTATCCAGTTGTTTCAATTTTTTTACAACTTACCATTTGACTTTCCAGTACCAGTGATGCCCTTTCACCTAAAACTAACTTTAAAACCCAGGCAGGAACGTTGGGCAACCAAATATTCTTACCAAGAGCAGATGCTATTTTAAAGGTTAAATTTTTATTGGTAACCGGATTAGGTGCAACCGCATTGTACACCCCTTCCAATCCATTTTTAAGCACGTGTATATATATACCTGCTATATCTTGTAGGTGAATCCAAGAGATCCATTGGTCTCCGGAAGCTAATGGTGCGCCCATCCCTTTTTCTATGGGATCTTTTATTTTTTGAAAGGCTCCTTCCTCTTTGGCAAACACAACCCCGGTTCTGATTTTAGCCACCCGCATCCCAAGCGTTTCAAACTGATCTGCTGCGGCTTCCCAGGCAAGTACAACTTCCCCTAAAAAAGATCGTGAGACCTCAGTATTTTCTTCAGTATATAGTTTTGATGTATCGCTTGGGTATATACTCACACCACTTGCTGAAATAAAATGTAAAATTGTATGATCTATATCTTTAAGGGTATTAAATAGCAGGTTAGCTGTTTGAGTTCTACTCTCTAAAATTGTTTTCTTATAATTTTTAGTCCATTTTTTTGAAATAGTAGCACCTACCAGGTTAACTATAGCAATAACATTTGTAAAGGCATTTACATCTATTTCACCTGTTTCGGGGTTCCAGTAAAACCCCTTGTAGTTGGGAAGGTCTTCAATTTTATTTTTGCTTGTGGTAAGGTAATTTACGTGTATTCCTCCTTCAAGACAGTACTTGGTAAGCTGTGTCCCAATGAGACCGGTGGCTCCAGTAATTAATATCTTCATCTTCTCTTTCTTCTTAAATTCATAGCAACTTAAAGATACAAGGTTGCTTTTGGAAAACAACAGGGATTAACGCAACTTTAATAGAGAAGGGTTTGGGTTGAAGGTTGACTGTTTTAAGCTGTAGATCTTAAATTAGACTTAAAACTTATAGCATTAAAGTAAAAACTAAAATGCTAAGCAGTTTTAGTAGCTCTTAGCATTTCTCTTTTTCCCGGAGGTCCAGGCAAGCGTTCTACGGTAAAACCAACAGCTTGCATAGCTCGCCGCACACTCCCTTTTGCAGCATAGGTAACCAAAACGCCGTCTTTTTTTAATGCAGCATACATTTTGTAAAAAATAGTTTCAGTCCATAGTTCAGGTTGCACACGGGCACCAAATGCATCAAAATAAATAAGATTGTACGCGTTTTCTTCTGAAATTTCAGAAAAAAACAAATGACGCTTAAGTAGTGAAAAACGATTGGTAATATTAATTATCTTTTCCCAGGGTACGCTGTGTAGCTGCGCAAAAAGATTTGTTGAAATCCCTGTTTTTTCAGGATAATTAAGCTTTTGGATTTCTTCTGCTGAAACAGGATAGGCTTCTACTCCCGTATAAGTACACGACAATGCTAACGTTTCAGTTTCTGAAACTGTAAGCAACGCATTTAAACCCGTTCCAAAACCAATTTCCAATATAGAAATTTCAGCAGCAGGATGCTTCGCTGCAACATATTGAAGTCCGGCTTTAATATAAACGTGTTCCGCTTCGGCTATGGCACCGTGTCTGGAGTGATATTGCTCTCCCCAGTCTGGCAAATGGATTGTCACCGAACCGTCTCCCGTAACAAGAAATTCACGTTTCAAATATTATTGTTTTTCTGCCAGCAATACCCCGTCTGCAGTAAATGAGAGCGTTTTTTTGGGTGCGGTAATGGCGGCAATTTCTTCTTCAGATTTTCCTGCATCTTCGGCAAAGTGGCGTTGGTCTTCTACGCTCATTTCGTCTACAAAAGCTTTTCCGTGAACAATCACCTCATCTCCAGCTATGTCTTTTGGCATAAAGAACCCGTAATCCTTAAATTTAATCATAGCTTCTTCTTCGCCCATATCTAGGCGCATCCAACATCCTTTACTCTGGCAAACACTATTTACCTTGGCAATAAATTTTACCTCAGCAGTATCTCCAGGCTTTAAGTTTTTATACTTCTCGTACATTTCTTCTTTGGAAAGAGCATCTTTATCGGTTATTTTATCACCAAAATACTGATAGGCCAGTTCTTCAGAAACATTTTCTTTGGACACTTCTGTTTCTATTTCAGTTTCGGTTTTTTTTCCATTTGAGTTACAAGCAACTAAAACCGTGGCAAATAACAACGCAAAAGCAATATTCTTCATCTTGAAAATTTATTTAAGGTATTGTCTAATAAGATACTGTAAAATTATGAAATTTTTGGATTTTTTTACGAGTATATTTTTGTTAATTTTACCACTTAACTACCGTACCTTTCATGAATACAAATACAGAACACATTACCGTAAAACAAGTTACCAACTCCAGGTTGCCAGGTATAGATTTTAACAAGCTTGCTTTTGGAAGTACGTTTACGGACCACATGTTTATGTGCGATTTTAAAAATGGAGTCTGGCAAGATGCTACAATTGTTCCTTACGGGAACTTAAGTATTTCACCAGCGGCCAAGGTGTTTCACTATGGGCAGGCTGTTTTTGAAGGCATGAAAGCTTTTAAGGATGAAAACGGGGGTATATTTTTATTCAGACCCGAAGAAAATTTTGAGCGCATAAACAAGTCTTCCAAAAGAATGGCAATTCCGGAATTTCCACGTGAATTATTTTTTGAAGCGCTCCACAAATTAATTGCCCTGGACAAAGACTGGGTGCAAGGAGGATTAGGAAATTCGCTGTATATCCGTCCGTTTGCTATGGCAACACAAGTAGGTGTTTCTGCCTCGCCAGCCGACGAGTATAAGTTTATGATTCTTATGTCTCCGGTAAAAGCCTACTATACAGGCGATGTAAGAGTTACTATTGCTCAAAAATACAGCCGATCTGCAGACGGTGGTGTGGGTGCTGCAAAAGCTGCCGGAAATTATGGCGCACAATTTTTTCCAACCAACTTGGCCCGGGAAAAAGGATTCCAGCAGGTAATCTGGACCGACTCCAACGAACATAAATACCTGGAAGAAGCAGGCACCATGAATGTTTTTTTTAGAATAAACGACACCCTTATTACGGCTCCAACCAGCGATAGAATTTTAGACGGTGTTACCAGAAAAAGTGTACTGGCTCTTGCCGAACACGATGGGATACCAACCGATGTAAGACGCCTTACTGTAGCCGAATTGGTTGAAGCTTCTAAAGCAGGCGCTTTAAAAGAAATTTTTGGAAGTGGTACCGCGGCAGTCATTAGCCCTGTTAGTGCTTTTGCCTATGACGATGAACTATTTGAGCTGGAAAAACAAACCGATAGTTATGCTAGCCGATTTAAAAAAGAATTAATGGACATTCAATACAACCGTTCTGAAGATCCTTTTAACTGGCGGTATCCAATAGGTTAAGTTGTTGTATCTGGTTGCAAAAGTTGGCGTTACTTATTCTTTATCCAGGATTTCCTGAATGTTAGGCTTAAAATAGTTCGGGCCTTTTAATACTTTTCCGTCTTTACGGTAAATAGGTTTCCCATCTGCGCCCAGCTTACTCATATTGCTTCGCTGTATTTCATTAAATACTTCTTCAATTTTGTGTTGCATCCCGTGTTCTATAATCGTTCCGCAGAGTATGTACAACATGTCTCCCAGAGCGTCGGCCACTTCAACAAGGTCGTTTGTGTTGGCTGCCTCCAGGTATTCCTCATTTTCTTCACGCATTAGTTCGTACCGCAGCAGGTTTTTTTTTATTCCCAGATCTGCCGTTGGGGTTTCTTTAATTCCCAGTCCAAATGCGGTGTGAAACTGGTGTACTGCATCAATTTTATTTTTCATACTAAGGTTTGTGATTTGGTAAAAATATAGAAATACTATGGTACCGTTCGGTTATTTCTTGGAAACTTTTTAACCAGATTCTTCACAGATACTGTATTTTTGCAGCTTAAAATTTCTTACTGAAATGATCTCGACCGGACAACTTGTTTTTGCTATTTGTTTTTTTATTGCCTTTGTTATTATTGTTGCTATAAGCTATCGAAAGGATAAAAAACTACATAAAAAATACTACAAAGGAAATGTCTGGGTGTTGGTAGGATTTATTGTCTTTTTCCTGCTGTTGTTGCTTGCTAAGTTGCTATTAAAAAAATAAAATCTTTCGTTTCATACAACAAACTTTGGTTTACAACAATTTGTAAATACAAATACTTCCTGCTATATTGGTAGCATATAACTTCAATTTCCGAATTTTATATGGGTTACTAACGTAAAAAGAAATCCTTTAAATTTTACCCCAATATACCCAGTAGCGGGTATTTTTTTATTGGTGCAAACTAGTTACTATTATAACCTTTTTAAAGCATTTGTATTTGCTGTACTAGCACAAAAAATAGTATTCACCTTAATTTAATAAATATGATTTCTGAATTTGACGATTTTCACTCCACTATTAAGATTGGAGAAAACGAAAAAAAACAACTTTTCTTTGCCAGCCAATCTTATGGAACCAATTACTTTATTTATGGATATTTTAAAACAAAAGAAACAACTAAAAATTCTTCTGTTATTACGGGACTTAAAATGATTGTACTCAACTATAAGGGAATACTCGATTTAGGTTTTTCAACTAATGAAAACCTTAAAACAACAGTCTCTAAAGTTAAAGAAGCTGGCAAAGACCCTATGCTTTTAATTAATATTACCATGCAGGCTGCAGTATCTGGAACTACAAAACCAGAAGTAGACATTGACCTGGACACCCCTATAAAAATTGAAGACAGGACCAATTTAAAAGTGGTTAGAGACCTCATTCCCATTTCTGGTGATATCGATAAAAATGCCCTAAACCATGGCGTTTTTGATGATGAATTCTATTATAGAGACGGGTGGACCTATGCCGAGAGAAAGGTACGCGATATTGCAGACCAGGGAAATGATTTTCCTGTTCGTAGTGTTTTGGATAAAGAGGAAGAAAGTAACTTAGTAGGCCCGGCTATTAGATGCAGAGTGGCTCACTTTCAATTAGTTTTCAATCCCTAAAACAAAAACACATTGAGGTTTTTTTCAATCGTATTTTTACTAGTAGTCTATCCCTATTTTATGTATGGGTGGACTACTACTTCAGCATTGTATCCAACCAACTCTGGAACTCATAAAATTTTTGACACTGAAAAATATACTCTATCAGAAAAAAAAGAGAGGGCCAATGCATTCAGTAAAATCTTAACTTATACACCTTCCAGTCTTGACAATACTGTTCAAATAGCTTCAGAGGAAAGCATTACGAAGTGTTTAAATTCACTTTATGAATTAAATTTTAAAGAGTATAAGGTTCACTCTGAAAATTTAAAAAATGTAGTTGTGGTACAAGCTATGGATGCATTAGCACAATTAATGCAAAATAACGGGTCGCTGAAAACGACAGACTCTGTTACAGTCTCGCAACTAAAAACAAATGACGACCCCAGGATACAGGCTATAAATTACCTGTCTAACGGATTCTATTTATTAAAATACGAATCTGGAAACCCCGAAAGTTTTATTGCTTTCACAAATGCCATCGAGCTATCGAAAGAAACAGAACTTCAAATAATTGAAAAGATAGGGTTATTAGGAATAATAGAATATTATTTTTTACAAAAAACACAAAACTCGGTACGGACCCAGGAATATATCATCCGTTTACAAAACATAGCTAGCACTCTGGCAGATAGCACTATAGGCAAATATTATGAAGCTACCTTTAATGCCCTTTCCATTTATCATGGAGAGCAGTTCCCCGAAAACGCAAAAGCACTTATAAAATTTCAAAAAAAAGCAACCCTTTCGGATAATTGGAATGGTAAAATATACGACATATTAACCGCATACTTTAGAAATGCTAAAAAATTAGACAGTCTTGAAATGTATGCCCAATTAATTCTTGACCTGCCTGACACACAGCACACCACCGAAGCAAAGTACTATGCTCTTTTAGAGTCGGCTGCCTTAGAAGCACTAAGGAATAACAAGGAGGAGGCCTATCTGTTTCTTTCAAAAAGTAAAAAATTTATCAGGTCTCCGGACAGCATCAGAAAATTATACGCTTACAATCGTTTTGCTGCTATGAAAGTGCTCGCGCCTTTAGGCGAATTTAAAGAAGCATATTACAATCTGGAACAATCCAATTACAATGAAGCTGCCCTGAATTTTAAAGAAAATAAAGAAAAAATAAACGAGTTAAAAGTTAAACTGGAGACTGCCGAAAAGGAAAAAAAACTTTTAGTTTCAGAAAAAAACAGTAAAAACAATAAAAATATCGCTATTGGTTTAGCGGGAGGGTTACTTGGAATTATCTTAATCTCTGTTTTAATCTACAAAAACACCAAACGCAAACAATACATTGCCGAACAGGGACGCGCCCTGGAAATTCAGAAAAAAGAAAAAATATTAAAAGAGCAAGAACTCACTACTATTGATGCAATGCTCTCGGGTCAGGAAAAAGAACGTCAACGACTGGCGAGCGATTTGCATGACAGTGTGGGAGCTACGTTAGCGGCTGCAAAACTTCAGTTTCATCATCTTTCTAAAAATAGAGATAAAGGCTCTCAAACAGAAGAACTTTTTACAAAAACAGGTAAACTGCTAGACGATGCCTATTCAGAAATACGTTCCATGGCACACGTTAAAAACAGTGGTGTAATTGCTAAAAACGGACTTTTGCCTGCCGTTCAGAAATTAGCCGCGAATGCTTCAGGAATCAACAATTTACAAATTGAAGTAGAAGATTTTGGTCTGGAAGAACGCTTGGAAAACACCCTGGAGATTTCAGTATTTAGAGTTATCCAGGAATTAATTACCAACATTATAAAGCATTCGCAAGCTACCGAGGCCAGCATTGCTATAAACCAATATAAAGACGCGTTAAACATTATTGTTGAAGACAACGGAAAAGGCTTTGATGCCCGTGGTCTTCAACAAAAGGACGGGATGGGGTTAAGCAGTATAGAAAAACGCATTGAACACCTTGAAGGAACTATGGAAGTAGATTCAACAATAGGAAAAGGAACACACATTATTATAGACATACCCTTATGATAAAAGTAGCCATAGCCGAAGATCACCAATCGCTTGTAGATGGAATTAATTTATTGCTAAAATACGAAGACGATGTAACCATTATTGGAACTGCCAACGACGGGGAAGCCCTTCTGGAGCTCGCCCTAAAAAACAGCCCGGACGTTATTCTAATGGACATAAAAATGCCTAAAGTAGACGGTATTACCGCAACCAAACGCATTTGCTCTCACTATGAAAACACCAAGGTGATTGCCTTCACTATGTTTGACCAAGCAGATGCCGTAAAGCAAATGATTAAAGCCGGAGCAAAAGGGTATCTCTTAAAAAACTCACCTTTGGAAGAAGTACTTACAGCTATACGAACAGTGCATGCCGGGGGTACTTTTTTTGATAGAAGTATTGATGCTTCTTTTTTTAACACTGAAAGTACCCTGGAGACAAAAAAAAGTTTATTGTCTAAAAGTGAGCGTGAAATTTTAAAACTCATTGGACAGGGTAAAACTACCAGCGAGATAGCAACAGCTCGTTTTACAGCCGTATCTACAGTCGAAAAGCACAGAAAAAACATGATACGTAAACTTGGACTTTCCGGAAAAGGAGAATTGTTGCGATATGCGCTAGAGAAAAAATACGATTTTTAATTAAATATCCCCCATAGTGGGTATTTTATTGAACTAATAGTGCCCGTATTTTTGGACCATGAATTTTACCAAGAAAATCATAGCCGTTATAAAAGAGGCCGAAAAGAAAAAAACTGTAGTCACATTAGAAGAAACTGCTTTAATCATGAATGCTTTTAAAAATATTACCCATAACAAAGCAATTATTGAAAAAACAGTATTTCTGCTTTTCCTGGTAGAAAAAAATTTAAAGAACAGTCCTAAACTTACCCAACGCGAAACACAAATATTTAATCTTATAGGCCTGGGATTTAACTCACAGGAAATGTCTTCCCTGCTAGAGATAAGTAAGGAGACAGTAAGTACACACAGAAAAAACATAATTAAGAAACTGCATTTAAAAGGAAGCGGAAAACTTCAAAAAGCTGCTTTTCAGCATGCTCATAAAAATTTACAAGGCTAAATATACCCTTCATTGGGTATTGACTTATTACCTTTACCACTATAGTTTAGCAACTAATTAGTTAACCAAATAACCAAAATTAATTTAATCATGAAAAAGTACATTCTCCTCCTTAGTTTACTAAGTACAAGTGTCCTATTTGCCCAAAGCCAAGAATTTTCAGCAAAGATAGATGCACTTGGCAATGAACTTAAAAAAGTAGAAAGCGGTAAATATGAGTATTCCCAAAAAATATCGGTGAGTCAACCTGGGGTAGTTTCGTTAGAAATAAATGAAACTGCTTTAAAAGATGGCGACACAAAAACTCTGAATTACCAGTTTAACCTTGCCGACATAGATATAAATACAGTTCGAACAATTACCGAAAAAGACGTTATTAACGTGCAGGTATTTGCCGGTAAAAAGCAGGATTTGCTGAAACTTACCGAAAATGGAGAAAAGATTTCCTACGAAAACGAAATCTTTCTATATGCTTCAGATATTGAGAACGGCAGGGCTATTGAAGAACTTATAGAAGCCGCCATTCCCTTGGCCGAAAAAATAACAGAAAACAGACTCTCATTAACCACCTATGCAGAGCACGTAGCCTGGCTAACAAATAATGTAACTGATGTAAACTTAATTAAAAAACAGTACGCACAATCTATGACAGGGCTGGAAACCTACCCTGGGAAACTGGAATTTAAAGTTTCAGAAAATAATGGAAAAAGTGCTACTTCAGAAACCTTTCAATTTAATGCCAGCACTATAAACCCCAATTCGTTATTATTTAATATCGATGGAGAAGTGTTTTCGGTAACTATGGAAACAAGCAGAAAGCTTAAAACCATCAAATATTTTAAAGATGGAGAGCAACAAAATTACACCAACGACTTAAAAGTTGTATGTGAAAGCGTAGAAATGGCAAGAGATTTCCAGAAGGTAATGAAGGAATTTATTGCATTGTCTACCACAAAATTTGAAAATAGCCTTCAAAAGGTTACCACTATTTCAGAAGGGATAGCCATTGTAAACTCATTAGCCAACAAAGTAGTTGTAAATGAAAACAGCACCTCCCAGAATTTGAGTGGAGACTGTGTTGTTACCTTTCAGCAAAACTTTGAAAACTCTAAAAAGAATAGTATAAATGAATACATTTTTAACTTTAAAGACCTCAACAAAAACAGTGTAAATTACGAAACAAAAGGACAGGAAGTAATCCTGACGGTAGACACTAATGGAGGGAACGATTTTATTAAATATACCGAAGATGGGGAACAAAAAAACTTTGAAAACGCTTTGAAATTTTATGCTTCGGAAGTTGAAGATGCCATTGTTATAAAAAATGCGTTACAGGAAATAGTAGAACTTTGCAACCAGGAAAAACCAGAATACGAAGGATTTTCCAAAGCTCAAAAACTGGATAAATTAAAGGAAAACCTTCAAAAGGTAACTATTAACGATGTAACCTTCGACCAAAATCTGGAGAGCGATGCAGAAGGAGTATCGGTTACTTTTAAAAAGGTAGAAATTACTTCCAAAAAAAGTGAAGAAACCATTAGCGAATTTAACTTAAAAGACATTAATCCAGGGAGTGTCACTATGGATACTTCGGGTAAAAATGTGACCGTGACAGCAAGCACCTATTATATGGACAAGATTATTAAATTTTATGAAGATGGCGAAATAGAAAACTACCAGAATACCATAGAGATTGAAGCCAATGACATTGAAAACGCACGTCGTATAAAGCTACTCCTGGAAGCTATAACCGGGAAAGATTAACCTTCTGCAACGGCAGCAACGAGCATCTTTATTTTGAAGATTTTTGCTAAAGCCCTTAAAAATAATATATTTGTCAAAACTCTAATAAACACACCATTATGAAAAACCAATTAAAATTTCTAGCACTTATTACACTTATTATTTTTGCAAGTTGTAGTAAAGACGACTCCTCTGATGATAGTACAGATGATGATGTAGTAGACTCCACTTACGTTATAGTAAATAACGGTAACGGTGGTGTAAACTCAGTAACAGACGCAAATGATGATTTCCCTCCATCTATTGCACAAGCGGTACCAGCTGTTCAGGGAGAGACCTTCTCAAATACGTTACCCATTCTTTTGTTTTTTGATGATAAACTTTTATTACCTTCATTAGAAAACAATCTTGAAGTTACCCAGGATGGCGAAGTTATAGGAGGTACAATAACTATTAACGAAGGAGCCAATGGGTATGCAATACTTACCTTTTCACCTTCTCAGGTCTTTGATATCAACAAAACCATTTTATTTACTCTTTCTGGTGACGTCCAGGATGATGGTGGAAATTCGTTTGGTGAGGATTACACCCTTACCTTTAACACTAAAGCAGGGAGCACAGGTTCTTTCGACAATAACACAGGTTTTGAAAACGGCACCCAGGGAGTTGAATTTATAGGAGATGGAAACATAATGGATGGCAATCAGGGATGTGTAGACCCTGTAAGTGGCAATAGTTTTGCCGCTATAACTTCTGGAGATCAGTTAATTTCTGGTGGTTCTGCGATAGCCGGAGCATCCAGCTTAATGATTTTAGGACCTATAAACGATTCGTTTACGAGCTTTAATTTTAATTATAACTTCATGTCAGCCGAATTTCAGGAATTTGTTGATTCTGAGTTTGACGATAGTGTTATTGTAACAGTTGTTGGCCCAGATGGGGCACATTCTGAATTTTTAACAAGTGTAAATACGGTGGGTACAGAAGGAAACACCCAATGTGAAGGATTTCCAGGTTTACCCGATGAAGGAGACGATTACGGTGGAAGCACTGGATGGATAAGTAAAACTGTTGCCAGTGGAACTGTTGGTTCACCAGCGTATGTTATTTTTACCATAACAGATGTAACAGATACTATTTATTCTTCTATTATGGCATTGGACGATGTAAGCTTATAATCCAGGACCACTCTATAATTTAAAAGAGGCTGTCTAAAAAGTGTCAAAATCATGAATGTGTCACATGGAGCCTGTCGAAATGTATTGATAGTCAATACTGCTAAAACTTCGACAAGCTCAGTTTGACAATATGAGTGCACTTTTTAGACAGCCTCTTTTTTATACTACTAGTTTTCAGAAAAATACCCTGTAATGGGTATTTTATTTTTCGGTACTGAAACTTAATTTTGAAGCATAATCTAAAAATATTCAAATTATGCGCAAACTAAAGTACGTATTACCCGTTTTCTTACTTGTCGCTTTTACATTTTCATCCTGCGACAAGGAAGATGACTCTTCTCCAGAAGAAGAAGAAGAGGAACAAGTTGAAGTAAATGAAACATCCATCATTCCCGCAACAACTTTTGGAAGACCCAACAACTATCTTGGATGTGTTGAAATTGGAAGCCGTATTACCTCTATTGAAGTTTGGGACCACGGAACAGTAGATGGAGATATTGTTTCCATTATAGCAAATGGAAACACAATTATTGATGAAATTGAACTGGATGGTCCGGACAACCCTGTAAGCCGGGATTATAATTTTAGTTTCAACGGCTTTAATTATGTAACCCTTTACGCACACAATGAAGGTGACATTTCCCCAAATACGTGTACCGTAGCTATTAACGGGGTAGAATTTGTTTTAGAAGCAAATTTAAGTACCAATGGCTCTTTCGATGTGATTGTAAATGGCTATGGTGTAGACTGCAGTGATGCTGGTGGCGGAGGCTCTGGTGGCGGAACTGGCGGAGGTGGTTCTGGAGGTTCTGGCGGATCTGGTGGAGACCCTGTAGATGGAGACGTTAAATTTTTTATTACTGAAGATTTTAATTGTGGAGATATATCCGTAAATGTAAATGGCGTTGGCTCTTCTATAATTGATGGGTATTTTAACCCTGGTTCATTACCAGAATGTAGCAATACTGCTGCTGGTGGTAATTTTAATGATCTTGCTCCTGGCACTTATAGTTTTATTGCAACATGTGGGAACTTAACATGGGAAAGTGATTTTACTATAGTGGCCGGATCTTGTTTAAAATTTCAACTATACTAACTTTTTAAATTTTATCTAAAAAAACCTCCTTGTGGCTTCCACAAGGAGGTTTTATTTTTAAGTACTTAAAAAGCTATTGTTTTAAATAACCGTAGTCTTTACTGTATTTTAACATCTGGCTCTCAAAAGATTCTGGTTGCTCTATGCTAAAACTTTCAATAGCTCCATTGTCGTCCATTTTAGGAACTATTACAGGATTTACAAAACCACTGTAGGGAGCCGATTTAAACTGAGCATTTCTATCCAGCACCTGCTTGTGCAATGTCTGGTCTACTTTTACGCCGTAATCTTCAACCAAGGCTTTACCTGCTTCATAATCTCCTTCAGAAGTGATGCGCTGCGTTTCTTTTAACAACTGGCCAAACAACTCGCGAAGTTTATCGTAATCTTTAATATCGTAATACGTTTTTCCGTCACGTTCTACTTTTACAATTACGTTATCTGCCTGTCCCTTTTCAAACACCCAAGCACTTACCCACTGTCGGTTACGCATATGTGCTTCTTCCACGTCGTCTCCTAGTTCGAGACGAACTAACTGACCAATCATACCGTTTCTAATATACCCGTCATAGGCAGCCATACCTGTTTCTTTCCAGTTTTCAACCAATCCTAGCTCCTCAAGTTTAGGATCCATTAAATAATACAACCCGAATAAATCTGCACGACCTTCTTCTATAGTAGACTTATAACTCTTTAAAGTTTCTTTTGGGGTACCTACTCCTTTATTAATTTGTCCAGAAGCATGCCCCACTACTTCGTGTAAAGCAGTATGCAATTTATCTGCTAACTGACCATATTTTTTTTCCAGTCGTATTTCTTCTTCATCGTGTGCAAATTCCTGCAAACGTCCGGAACCTCCTGCGTTGTTATATGCGTTAATAATATTTCCTAAAGAAACGGATTTACTACCGTGCTTTTGGCGAATCCAGTTATTGTTAGGCAAGTTAACTCCAATGGGAGTACTAGGAGATGCATCGCCAGCTTCTCCAGCCACAATTACTGTTTTATAGGAAACTCCTGTCACACTATCCTTTTTGTGCTCTTCCATTAAAGGTGAATTGTCCTCAAACCACTGTGCTTCTGTAGAAAGCACTGCCATTTTTTTAGACATATCAAAATCCTTAATTTGAACTATGTTTTCATAAGAACCTTTATATCCTTTTGGGTCGTTATACACTTCAATAAAACCGTTAATCCAGTCTATATTTCCATCGGTTGTTTCTACCCAGGAAACAGCATAATCGTCCCAGGTATCTAAACTTCCGGTTCTGTAGTATTCAATTAATAATCCTAAGGTTTCGGCTTGTTTTGGATTTTCAGCAACCCCTTTTGCTTTTTCTAACCACTTTACAACATTTTCGATAGCTGCACTGTACAATCCGCCTACTTTATACACCTGCTCCTTTAGCTGACCGTTTTCTTTAACCAAGCGTGTGTTAAGACCTACTTCAATAGGCTCTTCAGGATTTACTTTAATTGCTCCATAAAATTGTTCAACGTCGGCAGTGGTTACATCAGGTCCGTAAAAGTTAATTGCACTTTCCAGAACAATATCTGCATCTTTGCTCAGGTTTACTTTTTTACTGTCTTTGTCATTAAAAATAACTTCAAAAGCCTCTCCTTCCAGTGTGCTGTTAGTTTCAGTAAGGAGTTGTTGTAAATATTCTTTATTAAAATCTGGTTTCAGTTTGGCATTACTGTAATGATGGTGAATACCATTACTAAACCATACTCGTTTTAAATAAGTCTCAAAGTTTTTCCAGTCCTCCGTATTTTTATCGCCTTTGTAATTTTGGTATACATTTTCCAACGCTGTTCTAATAGCTAAGTTATGACGGTAATTTTGCGCCCACATCATGTCGCGCCCGGCTAGTCCTGCCTGTGTAAGGTAATACACCAGTGTTTGCTCCTTTAAGGTTAGGTCCTCCCAACTCGGAATTTGATAGCGTAAAATTTTAAGATCTGCAACCTGCTCCACTTGATAGTTAAAGTCATCGGTTTTTACTTCTGCAGTTTCTTCTTTTGGCTCCTCTTTTTTGGTATCGTTACATGACACAAAAAGGAAACCGAAAATGGCGAAAGCCATCAAAAAATAATTCTTCATGATATATATTTTTGGTTTTGTACAAATGTAGCAAAATTTAGTTCTGAAATTTTTAAATTTGAAGTTACAACACATTACAAGCTACATAGGGTCACAAATTTGATTATATTAGCATCTACAACCGAAATTACTCCCTAGCATGAAAATATTAAAATATCTCTTTTTTCTACTATTAATAGTACTCATTGGCGGCTCCATTTATTTCGCTACCAAAGATGGTTCTTTTGATGTGGCTAAAACCAAAACCATACAAGCTCCTGCTGAAGTTATATACAACACAGTAAAAGATTTTAAAAATTGGGAATCCTGGGGTCCATGGATGACCGAAGATGAAAATATTGAGCTAAACTACGCAGAAAAAACCGAAGGCGAAGGTGCTTCCTACAGTTGGAAAAGTGAAGAAGTAGGAGATGGCTCTATGAAAACCATAAAAGTAATCCCAAACAAAGAAATTGAACAAAAAATAGTTTTTAACACCCCTATGGGAGATAGTGGAAGTGATGTGTATTGGAAATTTGAAGAAGGTGACACCCCTGCTACTACGCGAGTTACCTGGGGGATGAAAGGTGAGCAATCTTTTATGGAAAAGGTACTTATGAGTTTTAGTTCTGAAGATTTTGATGCTATGGTTGGTGCCATGTTCAATCAAGGTCTTACCAATCTTGATCAGATAGTTACAGATGAAATGAAGAAGTTCACCGTAAATGTAGACGGTATTACCCAACACGGCGGAGGCTATTATATGTACAATTCAACCTCAGCCAATATGAGTGATATTGGCGCAAAAATGGGCGCTATGATGGAACAGGTGACAAACTATATGGAAGCCAATAAAATACCTATGGCAGGCAAACCTTTTACGCTGTATAATCAAATAGACGAAGTAAACGGTACTGTTATTTTTTCGGCCTGTATTCCGGTAAGAGATAGAGTAATTACTCCAGAAGGAAGCACCGTTGTTTCTGGGTTTATGGAACCCGTTTCTGCCTTAAAAACGACGCTAAAAGGAGCCTATGAAAATTTACCCGAAGCCTATGCGCAAGCCCAAAACTATATAACTCAAAACGGGATGCAACCACACCCTACCGCCAATATGTTTGAAGTATATGTAACAGATCCAGGGGAAGTTCCGAATCCGGCAAACTACGTTACAGAAATTTATATGCCTGTTTTGGTTCCGGAAGAAGAAGTTCAATAACATGAAGCAGTTGCTCTTGGTATTTTTAGGAGGTGGGCTAGGCAGTAGCCTGCGTTATATTGTAGGCAATTATGTAAACAACTCTACTACAGGTATCCCTTATGGCACTTTTCTGGCCAATATGTTAGGGAGTTTGTTTATTGGTATTATTTTAGGTTTCGCTGTAAAAAATGACACCCTCTCACAAAATACTATTTTATTTCTGGCAACAGGGTTTTGTGGTGGTTTTACTACTTTCTCCACATTTGCATATGAAAATCACGTGTTGCTTAAAACCGGAGATTTCACAGCATTTGCGCTCTATACCATTGGTAGCTTTATAATTGGTTTTGCAGCAGTATTTTTTGGTATTTGGCTGGTGCGCTTTACTTAGTGCTTTCCAAAATCTTTTACTCCTGCCTCAATATGAACCGACAAATCATTTTCTGGAGGTGGAATTGGGCATGAGTAGTTAGGGTTGTAAGCACAATAAGGGTTATAGGCTTTATTAAAATCCAACACCAGGGTCATTCCTTTTGGAATAAAAGTGTCTAAAAACCGGCCTCCAGCATAACTACCATTACCACTTGTAAGATCGGTAAAGGGTACAAACAAATAATCTTTATACGCGGGATCTTCGCTTGGGGTTGTGCTTTGATATAGATTTAATGTAAGGGCTTCCCCTTTTATCGTAAAATGCGCTTCCCCATATTTCACATATTCTGGAAGTCGTTTGGTAGAAGTGGGCATTAAAAAAGGAAGTTCGTCCGGGGTGCGTACAAAAGTTGCCACTACCCTATACTCCAAGTTAATGGGATAAAAATCTAATCCGTTGAATTTCCTAAAATCCTTTTTCTGTAAAATAGTAGTTTCAGGGTTTGCAAATTTTTCATTTTCAGAAGCCTGGTACGCTTCAATTTCTGTTACCATTTCAGAATTTTGTGCAGGTATTGAAACACTTACCAGTAAAAAAAGAAAGGATGCAATAAATTTCATGGGGTTCTATTTGTTTCAAAAGTACACCATTTAAATAAAATGCAATTCATATAAACCCATTCCAATAGATAATTTCAAAAAAAAGAATGTACATTTGACATTGTATCATCCTATCATGAAAAACAAAATATACACTTGTAAAATTAACGTCTGGAGAAATTACAGCTACGGGACAGGTATGTATTGACAATGAAACTATAACACAATTCAATATAAAAACGTCCCGCCATTGTGCGGGACATTTTATTTTTACACCATTTCAACCAAGATGAGAAAGCTCTACACCAACTATATTGCAAATTTTTCTGGTCTGTCCCGAGAAATCTGGCTGCTCTCCCTTGTTACGTTTATCAATCGGGCCGGCGCAATGGTAATTCCGTTTTTATCGCTGTATCTCGTAAATGCAAAAGGCTTTACATTGCCGCAAGTGGGATGGATTATGACTTGTTTTGGACTTGGGTCATTGGCAGGCACCTGGGTAGGTGGTAAATTAACCGATACCATAGGAGCTTACAAAGTAATTACTACCAGTTTATTTTTAGGAGGCCTAGGATTTATTGCCTTACAGTTTATGGAGTCATTTTTTGGTTTTTGCGTGGGAATATTTGCCCTCATTTTTGTTGCAGACGCCTACCGCCCTGCCATTTTTGTAGCTTGCGATGCATATAGCAAACCAAAAAATGTTACCAGAAGCATTGCTCTCATTCGCCTTGCCATAAACCTTGGATTTTCTATTGGTCCGGTAATTGGTGGAATTATAATTGCTCGTATAAGTTACAATTCTCTGTTCTGGATAGATGGAGTAACGTGTATCCTTGCTGCAGTGTTACTTTTTATTTTACTAAAACCTAAAAGGGTTTCCAGGGAAGAAGAAGCAACAATAAAAATTAAAGAAGGAATTTCCCCATACAAAAACAGTTTGTTCCTTCTGCTAATTGTAATTATGGTATTAAGCACTATGATGTTTGTGCAGTATTTCTCTGTTGTTCCCTTATACTATGAGCAGGCACATAATTTATCTGAAGATGTTATTGGCGGCATTCTGTTTCTTAACGGCATCCTCATAGTAGCTTTTGAAATGCCCTTAGTGGGGTGGCTGGAACGTATTAATATTTCAAAAACCATGGCTACATTTTGGGGCATGGTCTTTTTGGCGCTAAGTTTTTTAGTTCTCAACCTGAGCGATGCTTTTTCCATGTTACTATTAGGAATGATTTTAATGACACTAGGAGAAATGATTGGCTCTCCTTTCTCAAACGCCTTAGCTTTAGAAATGGCCCCAAAAGGCAGAAAAGGAAGCTATATGGGCTTATACAGCATGAGCTTTTCGGTATCTCATATTTTTGGGCACAATGGCGGGATGAATTTAGTGGATCAATTCGGGTACAGAAGTACATGGTTTTTACTTTTTGGTATTCTTATAATTGTTTCAATAATGACACTTTGGCTGCATAAAAAAGTAAAGAAAAAGACTATTTTAGCCATAACTTCAGAACTAAAACAATGAGAAAAATACTTTGGACAATAGGTATGTTGAGTGTTTTTGCTTGCGCGGAAATTTCCGAAGAAGAAAAACATTTGGCACAAGAAAGTAGTGAGGAATCTGCACAGATTTTGAAGAAAAGACACTATCCTAAACTGGACAGTACACGCTATAATGTAGCGTTCCTGATTATGGAAGGTGTTTACAATACCGAATTAACGGCCCCGTTTGATATTTTTCAACACACTATTTTTAGAGATAGCATTAAGGCTATGAATGTATTTACAGTAGCCAACACCCTGCAACCCGTAACTTCATTTGAAGGAATACGTATGCTACCAGATTATGATTATACCAGGGACACCCTACCCAAAATAGATATTCTAGTAGTACCCAGTGCCGAACACCATCTCGATACTGACCTAGAGGATGAGCGGCTTATAAAATTTGTACAGGAGGTTGATAAAGAAGCTCAATTTGTAACTTCACATTGCGATGGCGCATTTGTACTTGCTAAGGCTGGCTTACTAAAAGAAAGTGTAGCAACAACGTTTCCAAGCGATGTAAACGCTATGCAAACCATGTTTCCCTCCCTGGATATTAGAAAAGACGTTCTCTTTGTACATGATGGCAAATATATTACATCGGCTGGCGGAGCAAAAAGTTTTGAAGCGGCACTATACCTGTGTGAATATTTATACGGTAAAAAAATAGCCCAATCCCTTGCGGGTGGGCTTGTACTAGAATGGGACTTAGAAAAAGTACCTCATTTAGTTATTAAATGATTCTAAAGGGGAATCCATTTTTATTTTTTCAGCTTTTAATTTTTTCTTCATTTTTCTTTTACGCTTACTTAATATTACAGCATCCAGACAAGATACCATAAGTCCAATTCCAGAAAGCAAACATACAAAGCGAACTACAGAAGCGCCAGGAAATTCAAGTCCAGAAAACCCAAGCACAAGTGTTAGTAAAGTTAAAAGCAAAAAGTGTATCGTATATTTTTTCATGGTATGATCAATTAATTTTATACTAAATTACCTTTTATTACCACAGCAAAATATTAACGAAACCCCAATTGTATATTCTTTAACGAAAGTAAAAGTCATTGCTAATTTCTTTAACTTTTAATTCATAAAGGCTTTATGGGTTTAATACTGTTATTAGCTACCACATGAGAGAGTACAATTTGAGTTTTTGTCTCCCCATAAATAATTAATTGGTCTATTAGACCTTCCAGATGTTTCTGATTACGCAAAACTACTTCCATTACAATATTTTCATTCCCTGTTATACGATAACAATTAAGTACCTCATCGTATGTTTTTACCTTTTCCAAAAAAGGTTTCAGTTTACCCATAAAAGCCCGTAAGGTTATAATTGCCTTTAACTGGTATCCGGTTTCAAAAGGTGAAATTACTGTACGATAACTATGTATAATACCAGCATCTTCCATTTTTTTTATGCGTTCGGAAACTGCTGGCGAACTTATACCTACCTGCCTTCCTATCTCAGAATTACTGAGCCTCGCATTTTGCTGCAAATGTTGCAGAATTTTCCAATTAAGTGCATCTACCTTCATTTAAAGAATTATTTTAAATTAATTTAAAAATTAAACCAAAATTAAGCATTTACCTTAAAATCGATGTGCATAACTCTAATTATCTCATTAAATTTGAGAAAATAAAAAATTAGCTATATAAATCGTGTTACCTACAGCACACTCACACTTTCCTCAATCTGCCATTTATAAAAAGGCACAGGAAATTTTTGCGCTTTCCCGAAATATTTCGCAATACTTTGTTCATGATTTTGGCACTTTAAATGAAGACGGGTCGGAGCACGAACATATCTATTTTACAGGTGATATTGTGCAACAATCTATTTCACTGGCTCCTGAAATTTTAAAAGCCGAACAACAATCTTTTTCTGAAGAAAAACAAAAACATATTGCTTCGGTTACCAGACTTACCAATTCCTTATACCGAAACTGTGAACGCCTGGAAAGAAGTAACAGTAACGGAAAAGACTTTTTACCCATACTTCGTAAAGAGCTTAAGAAATTCAGTAAGCTGCAACGTACCTGGATGCTCACACTTTAATACCTTACTTACTTTCCTCTTTTTGAAATAAGCGACCACTAAGGTCTCGCTGAAAAAGCGAGACCAAATAAAAACCTTCGAAAAGCAACTAAAGATCCCGACAAAAAAAGTCGGGATAAGCGACCACTAAGGCCTCGCTGAAAAAGCGAGACCAAACAAAAACCTTTGAAAAGCAACTCAAGATCCCGACAAAAAAAGTCGGGATAAGCGACCACTAAGGCCTCGCTGAAAAAGCGAGACCAAACAAAAACCTTTGAAAAGCAACTAAGGATCCCGACAAAAAAAGTCGGGATAAGCGACCACTAAGGCCTCGCTGAAAAAGCGAGACCAAGTGTCTGCTTACATGTTTCTTCTGTATTGTCCTCCTACTTCAAATAAGGAATGGGTAATTTGACCTAATGATGCATATTTACAAACCTCCATTAAAGCCTCAAAGATATTTTCATTATTTACAGATTTTTGCTGTAATTCTTTTAGTAATTCTGAAACTTTAGCATCGTTGCGTTCGTTTAAGTTTTTAACCACTTCAATCTGATATTGTTTTTCATCTTCTGTAGCTCTAATTACTTCGGCAGGTTGTACTGTTGGCGAACCTTTACTACTTAAGAAAGTGTTTACACCAATAATCGGAAATTCGCCTGTATGTTTCAGCGTTTCATAGTACAAACTTTCTTCCTGTATTTTACTGCGTTGATACATGGTTTCCATTGCTCCCAGAACACCGCCACGCTCGGTTAAGCGATCAAATTCCTCCAATACGGCTTCTTCAACCAAGTCGGTTAATTCTTCAATAATAAAACTTCCCTGTATTGGGTTTTCATTTTTCGCCAAACCAAGTTCTTTATTAATAATAAGCTGGATAGCCATAGCGCGACGGACACTTTCTTCGGTTGGCGTAGTAATAGCTTCATCGTAGGCATTGGTATGCAAACTATTACAATTATCATAAATGGCATAAAGTGCCTGAAGGGTGGTTCTAATATCATTAAAATCTATTTCCTGAGCGTGTAAACTACGTCCAGAAGTTTGAATGTGATATTTCAGCATTTGTGCTCTCGGATTCGCATTGTACTTATTTTTTAATGCTTTTGCCCAGATTTTACGAGCCACCCGACCAATAACTGAATACTCCGGATCTATCCCATTACTAAAAAAGAACGATAAATTGGGACCAAATTTATTAATATCCATGCCCCGACTTAAATAATACTCTACGTAGGTAAAACCATTTGCCAATGTAAAAGCCAGTTGGGTAATGGGATTGGCTCCTGCTTCAGCTATATGGTAGCCACTAATTGAAACAGAGTAAAAATTACGGACTTGTTGCTCGATAAAATATTCCTGCACATCTCCCATTAAACGCAAGGCAAATTCAGTCGAAAAAATACAGGTGTTTTGTGCCTGGTCTTCTTTTAAAATATCGGCCTGTACTGTCCCTCTTACCTGCTTTAATGTATCTATCTTAATTTTTTCGTACACCTCTTTAGGCAGCACTTGATCGCCTGTAACCCCAAGAAGCATCAAGCCCAGCCCATTATTACCTTCGGGTAGTTTCCCCTGGTACTCTGGGCGTATTTTGTCTTTGTACAACGCTGCTATCTTAGTTTCGGTTTCGGTTTCCAGTCCATGTTCAGTAATGTATTTTTCACAATTCTGATCGATGGCTGCATTCATAAAAAAGCCCAGCAACATAGGTGCAGGTCCGTTTATAGTCATACTCACCGAGGTCATAGGATTACTCAGATCGAAACCGCTGTACAGCTTTTTTGCATCATCCAGGCAACAAATAGATACACCGGCGTTTCCTATTTTTCCGTAGATATCTGGTCGTTCGCCTGGATCATTTCCGTAGAGGGTAACACTGTCAAATGCTGTAGACAAGCGCTTAGCCGGCAAGCCATGGCTTACATAATGAAAACGGCGATTGGTACGTTCCGGCCCACCTTCGCCTGCAAACATTCTTGCAGGATCTTCTCCTGTTCTTTTAAAAGGGTACAGTCCCGAAGTATACGGAAACTCTCCCGGAACATTTTCCTGCAAACACCATCTTAAAATATCGCCCCAAGCCTGGTACTTAGGCAGAGCAACTTTAGGTATTTGTGTGTGGGAGAGACTTTCGGTATGGGTTTCTATTTTAATAACCTTATCACGTACTTTAAACGAATAGACAGGGTCTTTATATGTAGTTACTTTTTCATCCCAACTGGTAATCACTTCCCAATTATAAGGATCGAGATTCATTTTCACACGATCGAATTCAGCTAAAAGTAACTTTAAAATATCCTTGTTGTCACCCTGAGCCTGTCGGAGGGCATCATCATCTACACCCGTCTTCGACAGGCTCAGACTGACATTGCCAAGAGTTTCCATTGTTTTAAAAATTCCGTAGAGCTTTTGTGCTACTTCAGCTTGCTCACTGGCAGTTTTATCGTAGGCACGGTTGTTTTCGGAAATTTCAGAGAGGTACCTTGTTCGTGCTGGTGGGATGACAAAAATTTTCTCACTCATCTCGTTGCTGATCTCAAAAGTGCTTTCCAGTTGTGCGTCTACTTTTGAAACTAATTGATCCATAATGGCCTTATATAAGGTATTCATCCCAGGGTCGTTAAATTGCGATGCAATGGTTCCAAAAATGGGCAACTCGTCTTGAGGCGTATCCCACAATTGGTGATTACGCATGTATTGTTTTTTTACATCTCGTAGCGCGTCCAAAGAGCCACGTTTATCAAATTTATTGATCGCTACCAGATCGGCAAAATCCAGCATATCAATTTTTTCCAACTGTGTTGCTGCACCAAACTCTGGTGTCATTACATATAAGGACACGTCGCTATGCTCCAGAATTTCAGTATCGCTTTGTCCAATTCCGGATGTTTCAAGGATAATTAAATCATACTCGGCAGCCTTTATTACTTCAATAGCTTCGGCCACATATTTTGAAAGTGCAAGGTTACTCTGTCGCGTTGCAAGACTCCGCATATAAACCCGGGGCGAATTAATGGCATTCATGCGTATTCTATCGCCCAAAAGTGCACCACCTGTTTTTCTTTTAGAGGGATCTACAGAGATAAGCCCAATAGTTTTTTCCGGGAAATCCAGTAGGAATCTACGCACCAACTCATCCACTAAAGAAGATTTACCAGCACCTCCCGTTCCAGTAATACCAAGTACAGGGGTTTTAAGGGTTTCATTTTTTTTATGGATGGTTTTCATCGCATTTTTTGCAACCTCAGGAAAATTCTCTGCAGAAGATATCACCCGGGCAATAGCTCCCGGTTCTTTGCTTGAAAGTTTTGCCACTTCGCCATTTAGGGAATCCCCTATGGGGAAATCTGAGGTTTTAACAAGGTCATTTATCATACCCTGCAAGCCCATTTCCCTACCATCGTCCGGTGAATAGATACGGGTAATTCCATAGTCCATTAACTCTTTAATTTCCGAAGGCAGGATTACACCGCCGCCACCGCCAAATATTTTAATATGTCCGGCACCTTTCTCCTGAAGCAGGTCGTACATATATTTAAAGTACTCGTTATGCCCACCTTGATAAGAGGTCATGGCTATAGCATTGGCATCCTCCTGAATGGCCGTATTTACCACTTCTTCAACACTACGGTCATGTCCTAAGTGTATTACTTCAACACCAGTTGCCTGTATAATGCGTCTCATAATATTTATAGCGGCATCATGCCCATCAAAAAGCGAGGCTGCAGTAACGATTCTAACTTTATTTTTTGGGGTATAGGGAGTCTGTACTTGCATAATAATTAAATGTTGGGTGCAAAGTTACTAAAACCCTTGCTCACATTGAAGTCAACGTCACTATAATTAATTAAAAAAAGACAAACATTTCTTGGCACTTTGCAAAAAAGCTTGTATTTTTGGAATTCATTTTAAACCTAAATAATAAATTATTATGAAGAAAATTTACATTTTAGCTGCTATGGTAGCTTTCGCATTTAGTGCTACTGCACAAATTGACTACGAAACAGATTTCGAATTTTTCGCTGTAGGAGACATAGATGCTCAAGATCCAGCTTGGAGAACTTGGTCTGGTGTTCCTGGTGGTGCTGAAGATGGAGACATCAATGAAACATTTGCAAATTCTGGAACTAAATCTCTTAATATAGACGGATCTGGTGTAATGGATATGCTTTTAATATCTCCTACGAATCCTACTTCAGGGATGTATACAGTTCAGTTTATGGCTTATATTCCTGGTGGAGCATCAGGATACTTAAATATGCAAGCTGCATTAACTCCAGAAGGAACTGCTTGGACTCAAGCGCTTATGGGTGGTAACGTATACTTTAACTGTGACGGTGCATCTGGTGGATCTGGTGGAGTAACCGGTGTTATTGACTGTTCAGCTTTTGATGAAACTTTCTCTTACCCAGAAGACGAGTGGTTTAAAGTAGATATGGTTTACGATCTAGACGCTGAAACTTGGGCTATGAGCATTAACGATACTGAGCAATTTACTGGATATCCTTTTGAGTTTGGAACTCAGGAATTTATGGAGTTTGCCGGAATCAACTTTTTCTCTGCATCTACTAACAACGATATGTACATAGATGATGTAAAAATGGGAGAAAGCATTTTAGCTACAGGAGATTTCACTGCTTCTAACTTTAGTGTATACCCTAACCCAGTACAGGACAGATTAAACATTCAGTCTGCTAACGCTGTAGACGCAGTAGTTGTATATGACGTATTAGGAAAAGTAGTACTTTCTGCTACTCCTGGTATTGCATCTCCAAGTATTGATATGAGTGCGCTTACTTCTGGTGCTTACTTAGTAAACATCACAATAGACGGTACTTCTAAAACTGTAAAAGTTGTTAAGTAATTAATTACTTACATATAACGTATAAGAAGCCCTTCATTTTGAAGGGCTTTTTTTTATGTGTTAATTAAAATCCTTTAAATAAAATTTTGAAATTAAGTACTAATAACATACATTTACTATGATTATTACACCATTATAAACTATTTAATAATAAATATTATGAAAAAAATTTACATTTTAGCTGCAATGTTAGCATTTGGATTTGGTGCTACTGCACAAATAGATTATGAAGAAGATTTTGAATTTTTTAATCTTGGTGATGTATCTCCACAGCATCCAAACTGGAGAACTTGGGGACAACCTGCAGGACCTAATGAAAATGCTCAGATAGTAGACACGCAAGCTGCTTCTGGAACACAATCGCTTGAAATTAATGAAGAAGCTGCTCCAGCTGGAATTGACCAAATTATGTTAGTAACTGGTAATCCAAGTAGTGGCACCTATTCTTTAAAATTTAACATGTTTGTACCAGCTGGAAGAGAAGGATACTTCAATATGCAAGGGGACCTTACCCCGGATGGAACGACTTGGGTTCAACACTTAAATGGAGGTAACGTTTATTTTAATGAACTAAACGGAAGTCCTGGCGAAGGAACTGTAGACGGCACACCTGGACAAACATTTACATTCCCTCACGATACATGGTTCGCAGTTGACCTGGTATATGATCTAGATGGAGAAACTTGGAACATGTATATTGATGGTACAAACGTATTTGATGCACCTCAGGAATTTACTTTTAATCAAGATTTTGTTTCATTAGCGGCTCTTGATTTATATGCCCCAAGTGCAAATACATTATACTACATTGACGATATGATTCACTTTAATGGTGATTCCACAACGCTAAGTACAGAAGATTTCACTGCTGCTAACTTTAGTGTGTATCCTAACCCAGTACAGGACAGGCTAAATATTCAGTCAACTAATGCTGTTGATGCTATTACTGTGTATGACGTATTAGGAAAAGTAGTACTTTCTGCTACTCCTGGTATTGTATCTCCAAGCATTGATATGAGCAACCTTACTTCTGGCGCTTACTTAGTAAACGTTACAATTAATGGTTCTTCTAAAACTGTAAAAGTTGTTAAGTAATTTATTACTTAATTTATAGTATAGTAAGCCCTTCAAATGAAGGGCTTTTTTTATCTTTATGATTGTTAAATTAATACTATTATGAAAAAGCTTGTACTCTTCTTTTCTTGTTTCCTACTACTTTCTTGTGCCGAATTACAACAAGTAGTTAATACGCTTCCACAAGGTGGAGGAATGGACCCCACCATGATTGCCAGTGGTCTTAGACAAGCACTGGACTTAGGAATAGATAAACAAGTAAGTAAACTCACTAAAAAAGACGGGTTTTACAAAAATAGTTTGGTTAAAATACTCCTGCCACAAGAACTGCAAAAAGTAGACAAAACCTTACGTGATATTGGTTTAAGTAGTCTGGCAGATGAAGGTTTAATAATATTAAATCGCGCTGCCGAAGATGCCGTAAAAACCGCCACCCCAATATTTGTAAATGCTGTAAAAGACATCACTTTTTACGATGCAAAAAATATTTTATTAGGACAGGATAATGCCGCAACCAATTATCTTGAAGGAAAAACAAACACAGCATTATATGCAGAATTCAACCCCGTGATTAAAAATTCTTTTCAAAAAGTAGGAGCTGACAGAATCTGGAACAATATTATTACCAAATACAATGCTGTTCCTTTCGTAAATAAAGTAAATCCAGACTTAACAGATTATGTTACCAACCAGGCATTAGATGGCGTATACACCATGATTGCTATTGAAGAGAAGAAAATACGCACTAGTGTTGCGTCCAGAACCACTACGCTTTTACGTCAGGTTTTTGCATTACAGGATAATTAGCAAATTTGTTAAAGCATTTTTAATTAGGATTTGATTAACGTTACCTTAATAAAGATTAGGTTTCCAGATAGTTACTTTTGTATAAACAATTAAAAAGAAACATGTCAAGCTGGCTAAAAAGAAAATCAAGAATTGAAAAGCTAGAGCAAAAATATGCCGAGCTTATGAGAAAATCTTTTAGGGTTGCCTTAAAAGATCGAAAAGAAAGTGAAAAGGTGCAAAAACAAGCTTATAAAGTTTTTGACGAAATAAAATACCTTACTCTTCAAAGAGCCGATAAATAGGCATTAATGAAGTGTTTTAAAATAACTAAAAGCTTCAAGCAATCTAGAACCATACCAGCTAAAATATTCTCCATCTACCAAATGCACTTTTTTACTAAGTGCATTTTTTAATTGGTCAACATCATCATTTTTAAACGGAAATGGTTCTGTAGATAACAAAACTGTATCCGCTGTATCCAATTCCTCCATCCTTATTTGTGGATATCTGGAATCTTTATGGTTAAAAATATTTTCAAACTTATTCAAGTGAAGTAAATGATTAATAAAAGTGTTTTGCCCAGCGACCATATACGGGTTTTTCCAGATAACATACGCTACTTTTTGAGTGGGCTTTGACCCCATAAAATTTTTGAAAGCCTGTAGTTCAGTTATTATCGCTTCTGCTATCTCTCCGGCTTTTTCTTCTACTGAAAATAATGTACCAAATTGACAGATCATTTCAAGAGTATCTTCAATAGTATAAATATCACTCACCCAAACTGGCGCGATAGTTTCTAACCTGGCCACCATTTCTTTTGTATTTTCCTCTTTATTGCAAATAATAATATCTGGCGCTAAAGCTGAAATTTTTTTAAAGTCCACTTGTTTTGTTCCACCTACTATACTTTTGTTTTTTCGCAATTCTTTTGGATGTACACAAAATTTGGTGATTCCTACTATCTTGTCTCGAAGCCCTAAATCGAAAAGAAGTTCGGTTTGTGAAGGCACCAGAGAAATAATCCTGTTTGGGGTACCGGTTAATTCAATTTTTCGGTGCAACTGGTCTTTAAAGTGCATTTAAAATAGATTCCATTTGAGACTGTAACTCCTTTGCTGCATTTTTTGCACCATGAGCAAAATTCTCATCATTTGCTGCATAAATAATACCCCTGGAAGAATTAATTAGCAAGCCTATGTTTGAAGAAAGGCCATACTTGCAGACTTCAGAGAGGTTGCCACCCTGTGCACCAACACCGGGAACCAGTAAAAAACTGGTGGGCACTAGTTCTCTTATTTCAGCCAGATAGCTGGCTTTAGTAGCACCAACTACATACATTAAATTATGAGCATTTCTCCAGCTTTTAGAAGTTTCAATGACTGTTTTATACAACTCTTTCCCGTCAACTGTTTTGGTTTGAAAGTCGAAAGCACCTTGATTGGAAGTAAGTGCCAGTAAAATGGTGTGTTTATTTTCAAAATTTAAAAAAGGCTCAATACTGTCTTTTCCCATATAAGGTGCCGCTGTAACTGAATGGAACCCTAAATCGTCAAAAAAAGCTTTCGCATACATGGTGGAAGTATTTCCTATATCGCCTCTTTTAGCATCGGCAATGGTAAAAATCTCAGGGTAGTTTTCAGTAAGGTATTGTATGGTTTTTTCTAAAGATTTCCAGCCTTTAAGACCATATGCTTCATAAAATGCGGTGTTGGGTTTATAGGCAACAGCAAGATGGTGGGTAGCGTCTATTATTGCTTTATTAAATGCGAAAATTGGATCTTCTTCAGCCAACAAATGTTTTGGGATTTTATCAAGATCAACATCCAGCCCAATACAGAGAAACGATTTTTTTTTATGAATTTGAGCAACAAGTTCTTCGGTAGTCATGGTTTATCTCTTAGAATGTTTCGCCAGCTTCTTTTAATTTTTCGGTATTGCTCACCAACTGTAGTTCATCTATAATTTTTTGAATATCACCATCAATAATATTACTCAAATCGTATAAAGTAAGGTTTATTCGATGATCTGTAACCCGACCCTGGGGATAGTTGTAGGTTCTAATTTTTGCACTCCTGTCGCCACTGGTAACCATAGAGCCACGTTTTTCGGCATCTTCGGCTTGTTTTTTAGCCAATTCAAGATCGTACAATCGAGAGCGCAGTACTTTAAATGCTTTCTCTTTGTTTTTATGCTGCGATTTTTGATCCTGGCATTGCGCTACCAATCCTGTGGGTTCGTGTGTTAACCGCACTGCAGAATAGGTAGTATTCACCGATTGTCCTCCAGGCCCCGAAGAACAAAAATAATCTACCCGCACTTCCTTTGGATCTATTTCCACGTCAAATTCTTCTGCTTCAGGAAACACCATTACGGTTGCTGCGCTAGTGTGAACCCTTCCCTGTGTTTCGGTTTGCGGCACCCGTTGTACCCGATGTACCCCGGCTTCAAATTTAAGAGTTCCGTATACGTCATCTCCTTCCACTTCAAACTGAATTTCTTTATAACCCCCACTGGTACCTTCGCTAAAATCTACCACATTTACTTTCCACCCTTTGCTCTCACAATATTTGGTGTACATACGGTGCAAATCTCCGGCAAAAATACTTGCTTCATCGCCACCTGTTCCCGCTCGCACTTCTACCACAGCATTCTTAGTATCTTCCGGATCTTTTGGAATGAGCATAAACTTAATCTCTTCTTCCAGCGTTTGTATATTGGTCTTAGCCTCATCTAATTGCATTTTGGCCATTTCAACCATTTCGGCATCACTACCATCGGCTAGTATTTCTTCTGCTTCAGAGACACGCTCTGTAGCAGTAAGGTAAGCTTCCCGCTTGTCCATAAGTGCACGCAGGTCTTTGTATTCTTTATTTAATTGAATGTATTGCTTTTGATCGCTAATAATTTCAGGTTGGATGATAAGATCACTTACCTCATCAAATCTATTTTTTACTATTTGAAGCTTTTCTAACATAGGTATATTTTCATATTGAAATTTACATCAATACGGGCTCAAATTTACAATAATTTAAGCAAGGTTTCCATCTAGCCGATGGTAAAAAGAATCCAGGTTATTTTTATAAGGGTATCTACTGAAATTATAAAACAGGACAAATACCAGATAAATACTATTTTAACAGACACTAACAGCTTCTATTCTCTTTACCCAGAAATACAAACAAAAAATTAACTTCAAATTCGGCAAAACCGAAGGCAGACAGAGGCTCCCTACTTTTTAACTTACAAATAGGTAAATGTTCCGTAGGTGGATTCAATCGTTAACTTCTTAGTATCTGAAGCAGCTACTCTTCCTACTACCTGAGCATCTACATTATACGATTTTGAGATTTCAATAATATCCTTTGCTATTTCTTCAGGGACATATAATTCCATTCTGTGCCCCATATTAAACACCTGATACATTTCTTTCCAGTCCGTACCGCTTTCTTCCTGGATGAGCTTAAACAATGGAGGTGTTTCAAACAAATTGTCTTTAATGATATGTAGATTTTCAATAAAATGAAGAATTTTAGTCTGGGCGCCACCACTACAATGGACCATTCCGTGGATTTGGTCAGGCGTGTATTTGGATACTATTTTTTTAATGATGGGCGCATAGGTCCTGGTTGGTGAAAGTACTAGCTTACCTGCATCTATTGGAGTATCTGCAACGCTATCGGTTAATTTTTTACTCCCGCTATACACCAGGTCTTCAGGAACAGCTTCGTCAAAGCTTTCAGGATATTTTTTGGCTAAATATTTATGAAACACATCGTGACGTGCGCTGGTTAAACCATTACTCCCCATACCGCCGTTATACTCAGTTTCATAAGTTGCCTGTCCGGAAGAAGACAGCCCAACGATAACATCGCCAGGGCGTATGTTTGCATTATTAATTACCTGGTTGCGTTTCATTCTGGCTGTTACGGTGCTGTCTACAATTATGGTACGCACCAAATCTCCTACATCGGCAGTTTCCCCTCCTGTGGAGTGGATTTTCACCCCAAAACTGGCTAAATCCTTAAGTAACTCCTCAGTACCATTAATAATAGCTGAAATTACGGCTCCGGGAATCAGGTTTTTATTACGGCCAATAGTTGAAGAAAGGGTAATATTATCTACAGCTCCCACACAAAGCAAGTCGTCCACATTCATAATAAGAGCATCTTGCGCAATACCTTTCCAAACACTTATATCACCGGTTTCTTTCCAGTACATATATGCCAAAGAAGATTTAGTACCCGCGCCGTCTGCGTGCATTATTAAACAGTAATCCTCATCTCCTGTGAGATAATCCGGAACTATTTTACAAAAGGCCTTAGGAAAAAGTCCTTTATCCACATTTTTAATGGCATTATGTACATCTTCCTTACCAGCCGAAACGCCTCTTTGGGCATACCTTTTTGAAACTTCTTCGCTCATATACTTCTCTTAAAACCACAAAAGTACAGAATGCAAAAACGTCCCGAAAATAAGGGACGTTTTTTTTAAGTATTATTTTATAAGGCACCTATTCCCAGTCTGGCATAAACGCTTGTGTAAACACGAGTTCTTTTACCACAATCGCGCCAAATCGTGCAACAAATATATCTTGTTGGGACACCCCATCATTGGGAGTATTAACAAAGATAACTCCTCCTTCTGATGGGCTGTATTTAGCATCCAAATCATTAGTCCCCGCTTGTTTATCGGTATCAATCTCTATAGAAACACCCGTTGTTAGATCGTGTTCAAAAATTCGTGCGTCCAATATCCTATAGTTTCCGTTTTGGAAGCCTGAGACATCTTGCGTAAACAATACTCTATTTCCATTGGCAGCATAATCTATTCCTCCGAAAGCGCCAAGTTCATTTTCTATTACTGTTGTAAGAATTGTATCTGTTTCGGGGTCAATTACCATGATCTTTACTTCATATCCTAGGGCATTATTAGTTTTTAAAACCACCCTATTATCAATTTCGTTAACTGCAATTTCAGTAATAAACTCGTTGGGGGGTGTTTCATAAACAAGCTGGTTTCCCGTACCATTACTATTAATGGCATATAGTTTATTAAAATTAGGATAGTAAAGTTTGGAACCGCTATTGAACCAGGTATACTCGATCTCATCCTGACGAAACCCTGCAACAGGAACTGTAGACGTGATCTGTCTTATTTCACTACCGTCGGGTTTCATGGAAAACAAATGTGTCTCCGGCCCTTCGGTCCTTAAGAACGCTACTAATCCAGCGGTGTTATTTTTTCGTGGCTTGAAGCTATTTTTATTTTCTGAGGTTAATTGAATTTCATTTTCATTGGGTCCATCGTCATCGTCATCGGTATCAGCTCCTGAAAAAATGACGTTGTTCCCATTTACTTCCCGCACATATAAAAACCTATTGGTGTTTTCGTCCATGGTTCTGAAACTACTCACTTCACTTTGAACAGGAGGGTTTATACCATCTGACGCTTCTACCTGCCAGAAATAATTAACACCTATTCGCAAATTTTGTACAGTAAATGTAGTATCTTGAATTTCTTCAAACAACAGTACTTCTGAATCGCTACCATTTAAAACCTCCAGGGTATAGGAAATGTCATCATTATCCGGGTCTGTTGCACTCCAACTAAAATCTACTATTAAAGGTATGTCAGTAGCATTATCTGGGGGATAAATAAGTTCCGGGGAAGAAGGGGGGCGGTTACCCGCTGTAGATTCCATAAGCTCAAAAACCACATTAACCTCTTCTCCTGCAAAATTAATATTTGCAGCTTCAAAGGCGGGTAAAAAATCATCCATATCTGCCTGTACAGAGTATTCTCCCACCTGTATGTTTTGTATCACAAATTTCCCTGCTGCATTTGTAAAAACGGTATTTGATGCAGGCGTAGTAGAGATCCGGACATTTTCAATGGGCATATTATCCCCTTCTGAAACTACTGTTCCAGTAAGCGTACCCGTGCCATTTTCATCTATAGTATCCTCCTTACAAGCGTATGACATTGTCAAAAGAAGAAGGATTAAAAAGAGTTTGCTTTTCATTATTTATCATTTATTTCGGGTGTTTGGACCTCGGTTTCTTCCTTTATTTTTGTTTTATCACCAAAAAGATACTTGACACCAATTCCAAAATTGTAGTAAAAATCATTGCGTTTCCCATTTTCTAAAAGATCCAATTTATCTGTAAAGGTAAAGTTATACTCTGCGAACAAATCTGCAGTAAACCGATCAGAAAGCTTTAGGTTTATTCCTGCTCCACTATAAACTTTCGGAACAGGTTCTAACCGGGGAGTTTGATTAAATCTCTTATCTAAATCCAGAAGCAAGCCTCCGCCAACAAATATATGTGGTGATACGCTTTCAAAAGGCAAAATATTATAGTTTAGCCCCAAAGCAGTATTTATAAATTCCTTGGAAAAGGTTTGTCCTGTCTCCAACCGTAAATAGGACCCCCGAAGTGTGACATCAATATTATTATTTATAACCCTTGCATATTCAAAACCTGCATTAAGACCCATGCTTTTTTCAGAAAAATCTGCTGTAAGAGTAGGCACACCCCCAACTAAAGCAAAAGCGTTTTTATACTTTTTGGGTGTTTGTTTTCTATCGTAAAGTAACGTGGACTCTTCTTCTTCTTTTTCCTCCTTGTACTTGGCTACCAGTTGTTCATTTAAAGTATCACCTTCTTTAGTTGACCAAAGTTTTGCTTCAATGCCTTCCAGTATTAACGTTATAACAGCTTTTTCTATGGCTTCTTTAAGTGCCATTTGGGTTGGCTCATTCTTGGTTATTCCGGTTTCTACCTCTAAGAGTCTTTGAAAATTAATATATCGAAACAAGCTTGCGTCCAATGCTTGTGAAAGTATTGTTTTGGATACATATACATTTTTTAAAATCTTTCCTGATTTTGTAGAAACAGCCCGAAGATATACGGTAATCCTGTCTTGCCTATATTGGGTAGACCCGCCAATACCAAAGTACCTCGCACCAAGACCTCCGGTAACAATATTAGTATCATAAGAAACTACACCACCTTCTAACAAAATACCTGCAAAAAGCAAGGGGGAGATATTAGGGGCGTTTGAATTGTTCTTTTCATACTCACTTCGGGTGTCAACAATTATATTTCTTTCATTAATTAAATTACCAATATTTTCTCTTTCAATGGTGGTAAACCACTTACTATCGTCCAGTGCTTTTAGTAGCATAGTAGTGGCTCCTTGCGGAATTGCGGTACTAAACGTACTACCATTTTCTGTATTTTTATACTGCCCCGTTAGATCCTTAAAATTGTACACACCAACAATAACAGGTTGGTCGGGTAGCGGTAAGTTTTTAAGGTCTTTATAAACTGATGATGTTTCACCTATACGCGCAGTTTGCTGCTTTATGGGTTGGTTGAAATACGTGCCACATCCTGAAAAGAGCATGCTAATAGCAAAAATTCTTAGTGCTGAAATAAAATTCATTATGGAGATTATTAATTTGGAATAATAACCTGTGTTTGTTCTCCCGTATTGGTATCCAAGATATCAATTACAAGACCTTGTCCTGTTTCAAAAATATCTATGGCGAGACTACCAAAAGTAAACGTACCGGGTTGTAAGCCTTCATCTCCAAATTCGCTCAAAAACAAAGATCTACTTACTTGCCCTAAAATACTTGAGTTAAGGTCTTCGGCAAATCTTTCCAATTCGGTTTGGTCTCCAAAATCATCGTTATCTGGATCTGTAAAACCGTTTTGGGCATTGGCTGAATTAAGCAACCAGGTATAATTAAACGAGTCTCCGCCAAAAGCAGGATTTTTAGGTGTGTACACTAATTGCTGTGAAAACACTTGAGCGGTGCCGCTTAAAAGAAAAATAAATAATAAATATTTCAACTGAATCATGCTATGTTTTATTGATACTTCTGTGACTGTTCCCTGTTTTTTTCTTCTTGCTGAAAGAACCTAACCACTTTATACAAACTCTGTCGTACCATTTCTGTATTAAATTCTTTTCCAGGCCTAGAAAAATATTGATGTATAATTTTATTATTAATGATCACTTTTATCTGTGTAGACCTCCCATAGGAAAAATTTTCTTCTATAATAACTGGTCTAGTACCGTTTATCCTAAAATGATAGTATTGTTGAAAAAACAGATCATAAAAATCCTTTCCAAATTTGGTTTTAACATGATCCACAACCAGACCTCGACCTTCTATCCTAACTTTTTTTTTTCTTTTTTTTCAATTTCACCAACTACCTTTCCTTCAACAAACTCAACTCTATCTTTGGCTATAGGTTTACCATTTTTATCATAAATTAAAAGCAATATAATTAAATCACTTGTATCATCAAAGTTGATCGTTGTTGTAGAAAGAGATTTTGTCCCGCGAGGTTCTAAGGTGAACCTACCGGATTGTCCATTTTTAGAATTGTTCCCATTACTATTGGAAATAACCGAGAGTTCATATTCTAGAGACATATTAATATCGGTGATATTGGTGGCTGTACCTGTAATTGTGAGCAGGTCAGAACTTGTATTACTTTCCAGATTAATCTTTGCCCCTACTTCCTTGTTCATGTTTTGGGCATAAAAAAAAGTGGTAATAAGCATAGAAACCAACAGCATTATCTTACCAATTACATTCATTTTATTTAATACTTTTTATAATTAAGGTTTTGTTTGAGCCAGACATTTTAAACTGAAGTTTTTCGGTTATGGAATTAGTGCCATACCTCTGGAAATTCAAATTTCTTCCTTCTTGTGTTATGTTCAGGGAAGCTTCCTCTTTGGAGTTGTTTACCATATCCCTAAGTTTATTCCTTTCTCCTTCTTGCACAATGTTAGCAAAATAATTTGTAGCACGGATATTTACATCTACTTCGTTCGAATTTCCTCTTTGCTGAATATTGATCGTACTGGTTTCTGTTTTTGTGTTCGTGGCCACGTTATTGTAATTACCAATCTGGTTGATAAAAACCTCATTGGACATCGAATTATTTTTCACTGTATTATTTTCATTAGTCATCATACTGGTCAAAAAAACCTTCGATTGTTGCAAACTAGTGAAGTTTTCGTCATACTCTGGTCTATCATCCAACTGCGCATGTACCGAAATACCACTTAGCATGCCACAAAATATAGTGATCGCAGCTAATTTTTTATTTAATTTCATAACTTCAATTTTATTAGAAAAAGGGGTACATTTATTGCTAAATATACCCCTAATTATTTACAATAAAGAAATATGGAAAATATATTTCTTTATTTTCAGACTATTACAGGTTGTCCTGAGTCACTCTAGAAGTGTTCCCCATTCCAGTTTGAGTCACAGTACTTACGTCGTCACCACCTAATTGTGTTACACGAGAATCGTTCAAGATACCTCCTTGTTGTAATACAGTAGATCGGTTGTCATCTCCAGATTGTGTTACTCTAGAAGTGTTTCTATCTGAAGTCTGCGTCACTCTAGATCTGTTATCGTTACCAGACTGATCTACACGAGACGTGTTTAAATCTCCCATTTGGTATGTTCTAGATTGGTTATCATCTCCAGATTGGTCTACTCTAGAGTCATTCCGATCCCCAGACTGATCTTCTAAAGAGTAGTTGTCATCTCCACTCTGCACAGCCACTGCCATGTTTCTGTCAACAATAGAACCAGCACCTAAACCACCCTGAATCTGGAAAGCATCGTTTCCTTCACCAGATTGCGTGATACGGGCATCGTTACGCGTACCGTATTGCTTTTGGTCACCTCTGTTATCATCACCAGATTGTGTGATACGGGCATCATTACCAGGACTATTGTTTGGTGGTCCGGCAACTTGTAATTGGCGAGCTACGTTATCATCTCCAGACTGGTCAACCCAAGCATCGTTGTTGTCCCAAAGTTGTTCCTGGCGAGAGTCGTTATTGTCTCCAGATTGTAACGTACGTGCATAATTACGTTCTGCGTTACCATTGTTACCCTGGATGATTCTTGCCGTGTTATCCTCAACATCACCGTTTCCGGTGGCTCTGTTTTGTCTAACAATAGCCTCATTACGGTCACCGTCCTGAGCTACATTAGAGGTGTTATCATCACCCTCCTGCGTTACACGAGCGTCATTTAACAAACCACTGTTTGCGTTAACCGATCCCATTTGTACAATGGTAGATGCGTTATCTCCTTCCTGGTTTACAACGGCGTTGTTTTGAGTACCATTTTGATCAACGCTACTCGTGTTGTCTGTTTGTGCGAATACAACTGCTCCTGCTAAAAGGAATGTTGCGCTTAAAATTACTTTTTTCATAGTTAAAAAATTAAAGGTTAAAAATTAAAGGTTAAAAATTATTATTTATAAAAACCATGTGTTTATAGTAAACACAATAGCATGGATTAATTAACTTTAAATAGGGGATATTTTACTCTGTTGAGGATAAGTATCAAATTGAGGTTTGGGGCAATTTGATGGAGCAAGATATATAAGTGAGGAAAATTTTACTTCTTGCAACAATTCAAATATCTGAAGGAATTTTGATAAAAAAAAACAGGTAAAGAATTTCAACCTGTTGATTTTAAATAATGTAGGAAAAATACTGTTAATAAATTGTTGAAAGTCTGTTGACTAGAGATTATCATCGACACAATACACTTAAATTTAACGTATGGCAAAATGTTAAAAAAATGTTAATTTTTATAAATGAACTTTCTGTTCGATAAAGAGAGGTTTTTAACCGATTAATTACTAAGTGTTTGCACGTATATTTTTTGAATCTTATAGAAATACTAATGAATAAAAACTTATTTAAACCAAAATTCTAAGAAACCCATCTATAAATGTTAGTGTTTTAAACACCAATAGATGTAATTTCAAAAAATTATTCCGTTTAGGGTACCCGAACTGGGATTTAAAAAGGCATCTCCCCTTTTTAAAAATAACAACCCTGAAACAAACTAAGCACGGCTGCAAAGGCACTTCATTCCTTAAATTAAAAATGCCTCCATTTTGGAGGCATTTTTACTAGTAATAGATAGTATAGTATTATTATCGGGTAAACAACAATTCACGATACTTTGTCAATGGCCATATTTCATCATCTACCAACAGTTCCAATTTATCACAGTGGTAACGAATTTCTTCAAAATAAGGTTTCACTTTATCACAATAAGCAAAAGCTCTTTTTTCGGCATCTTCGATGGTATTCGCTTTTTTCCGTTCATTAATCATATCGGTTATACCTTTATTTATTTTTGCAATATGACCACTAATAGCCTCAATAAGCTCCATTTGTTCGGTGGCATGCTTTTTAAAGGTGTTCCCGTAAATATCTTTTAACCCCTGTACATTTTCAATTAAAAGATTTTGATATCGAATACCCGTTGGAATGACGTGGTTACGGGCAATATCTCCCAGTATACGTCCTTCAATTTGGATGCGCATGGCATATTCTTCAACTTCAATCTCATGACGGGCTTCAATTTCTACTTTACTCATAATACCAAGATCTTCATACAGTGAAATGGTACTTTTAGAAATTTGTGCTTTTAAAGCTTGAGGCGTAGTTTTGTTGTTACTTAACTTACGCTTTTTTGCTTCTTTTTCCCATGCTTCACCATAGCCATCACCTTCAAAACGAATTCGTTTAGAGTCCTTAATGTATCCTTTTAATACATTAAAGATAGCGTCATCCTTCTTCATCTTCTTGCCTTTGATCAATTTGTCTACTTCCGTTTTAAAATCTATTAATTGCTTGGCAACAATAGCATTTAAGACAGTCATAGGTTTTGCACAGTTTGCCGTAGAACCTACCGCTCTAAATTCAAACTTATTGCCGGTAAAGGCAAAAGGTGACGTACGGTTACGGTCTGTATTATCCAATAAAATTTCAGGAATTTTCCCTACTACATTTAGTTTAAGGTCGGTTTTATCTTCTGGAGATAGTTTCCCGTTCTTTAGTTTTTCTAATTGATCCAACACTGTAGTAAGCTGCGATCCAATAAATACTGAAATAATTGCTGGCGGGGCTTCGTTAGCTCCCAGTCTATGGTCGTTACTTGCACTGGCAATGGAAGCTCTTAGCAATTCTTCATAATCGTTTACCGCTTTAATAGTGTTGATGAAAAACGTTAAAAACTGAAGGTTTTTCATAGGTGTACTGCTAGGCCCAAGCAAATTAACACCTGTATTTGTTGCCAGAGACCAGTTGTTGTGTTTTCCGCTTCCATTAACTCCGGCAAATGGCTTTTCGTGAAAGAGAACTTTAAACTCATGACGGTCTGCTACTTTTGCCATCACATCCATTAATAAAGAGTTGTGGTCTACTGCCAGGTTGGTTTCTTCAAAAATAGGGGCCAATTCAAATTGGTTAGGCGCCACCTCGTTGTGACGCGTTTTTACCGGAATCCCCAACAACATACATTCGTTTTCCAGATCGCGCATATAATCTAGTACACGTCTGGTGATAGACCCAAAATAATGATCATCTAATTGTTGACCCTTTGCAGAAGTATGTCCCAGCAAGGTTCTTCCAGCCATACTAATATCCGGGCGAGATGCAGCTAATGCTTTGTCAATTAAAAAATATTCTTGCTCCCACCCTAGGGTTGGATTTACTTTTGTTACGCTTTTATCGAAATATTTTGCCACTGCTGTTGCTGCCTGGTCAATAGACTGTAAAGCTCTTAGCAATGGGGTTTTATTATCTAACGCTTCTCCGGTGTAGGCGACAAAAACTGTAGGGATACATAAGGTTGTACCATATATAAATGCTGGAGAAGTTGGATCCCAGGCGGTGTAACCGCGCGCTTCAAAGGTATTTCTAATACCACCGTTAGGGAAACTGGATGCATCTGGTTCTTGTTGTACCAATTGTCCGCCACCAAATTTTTCAATGGCTCCACCATCGTCCGTGGTTTCAAAAAAGGCATCGTGCTTTTCGGCAGTAGTACCTGTTAAGGGCTGAAACCAGTGTGTATAGTGCGTGGCACCTTTGCTGATAGCCCATTCTTTCATTCCTGTTGAAATGTGATCGGCAACATTACGTTCAATTTTTGAACCATTTACAATAGCATCTTTTACGCTTTTATACGAATCTTTGGTCAGGTATTGACGCATTGCCGCTTCGTTAAAAACATTACTGCCAAATACAGCCGAACGACGTTCTGCTTCTTTAACATCAATTACTGGACGGTTAAACGTCTCTTTTATGGCATGAAATCTTAAGGTGGACATGGTATTGTTCTTTTTAAGTGTTTTAGTTAACAATGGCACAAAAATAATCTTTTACACAATACACCCCCTATTTTTTAGTGTTAACTTATTAATAAATGATGCTTTTTATAAACACACCCCCTTTTTTTACAAAATTTAATTTTAATGTCATAAAAATTTTTGCCAGAAGAAAGAGGAATTATTGCTACGCTGAAAGAAAAAATAGCTATCGGTTTCCTTGTGTTAGAAGTTCGAACCCTTATTAATTTTGAACTATACGTACTGGTTTATTTAAAAATTTGAAATGAGATGAGAGGTAGGGTAGTTTTTGTATTTTTGAGAGGTAGGTAATTTTGATTGCTGGATAGTAACCACAGAAAAGCATTGCTATCCGGTCCTAATTTCCGGATATACATTATATGTTGCTTTATATAACAATGTTGGCAATAATTATGACTGACTCGAATACAACAATCGGAATTAAGCGGAAAACGATAATTAAAATTTTGTAACTTTGCTTTTAAATGGAAATAGTAACTGATATAAGTAAAATACGTAGTTTATCACAAATAATTTCGCCATCTAATTTTAAAAAGATTGTGCGAGAAGATGAATATTACTCAACATTTTACAAAATAAAAAAATACACAACAGTTACAGATTCCACAACCAATTTAGATGCAATAAATGTTATATACAACTCTCTTTTAAAAAATTATAAGAATGAGTATGTTTATAAAAATATACTTACAAACAAACTTCTTCTAAAAAAGTATAGTTTAAAAAACACAATAGCATTAAACGAATTCAATATAGGAAAGTCAATTGCTGACTTTGTTTTATTGAACGGAGAAGCAAGAGTTTATGAAATAAAAACAGAACTTGATAATCTTGAAAAATTAGACAAACAAGTACTAGATTACTGCAAATTTGCAGACAAAGTTTATATAGTAACTAGTTCAAAACACGTAAATAAATTAATTGAACTTTATGATAGTTCAACAATTGGAATTATTGAATTGACATCAAGAAACGCTTTGAAAACGATTAAAGAAGCCAAAAATAATGAGGCTGATTTTAGTTACGAAACACTTTTTAAAACCTTAAGAAAACAGGAATATTTAGAGATAATTGAGGAATACTACAATTTTGTACCAGAAGTTTCTAATACAAGAATTTTCAAAGAGTGTTTAGCCCTAGCAAAAAAGATTGAAATTTCATTATTTCAAAAATTAGTAGTTAACAAACTCAAATCTAGAAATATTTCTAATCCAAAAAAAATTCAAGAAAAAGCGATTCCAGAAAGTCTAAAACATATTTGTTATTCGTTGGATTTTTCTAAAAATGAGTATGAAAAATTAAACTCATTTCTTAATCAAAACAGCAAAATATGTATTTCCCATATTTAAGAGGCAAACAATTTGAATTAATTGCCTTAAGAGAATTGTGTTCTCTTTTTCCGCAAGAATTAAATAAAATTTCCCCAGTTATTGAACCTGTAAAAGCTTCAAGTACTTTAAATTCTACTCTTACCGAATTTGTAAATAGGAACGCAAATTTTAACATAATAATAAATCCAAGAGTTGGAGATTTAGAAGGACAATATGAAAGAATTATTGAAATAATTACTTCTTCGATTCCAGCAGAATATAACAACTTCCAACTAGGTGTTATAATTGACTCTAAAACTGAAAGAAACATTGAAACATTAATTGAGTTTGTAAATGCTCTGGATTTAAATTATAACGGAATCACATTAATACACAAAACAGAAATAAACAGTCAAAATATTGAGTTATTAAATAATCAATTAAACATTGTTTATAATGTTATTTATTTTTCAAAAACTAGTCGTCGATATTATCGTGAATTCGATGCCAACACTCTTGTCAGTCTAGATGATTATTTCGAAGAGCAATCGAGAAATGCTGACTATTTGAACCAAGAAAGTGATTTTTCAAAAGAATATAGGTTTTATATCCAAGACGGTTTTGTTGGATTTTCTGATTTCTTAACAATTGGCGATAATTATTCAGAATCAGGGTTTTTACCAAGAGCAGTAGCTATTCACTTGAGTTATTTGGAAAACGAACAAATTAAAGTAAAACATTTCGTTTCTGACTCTAATGAAGATGTAGCAGATATTGGTGGTAAATTTTCAGAAGCAATTAATAAATTAGTTATTTGGTGCGACCAGAATAATTTAAATACTGCTGCTATAAACGTATTTAGAGATTTACAACAAAGAGGTCATTTCCCAGGTTTAGGTACTTTAAAAAAACTATCAATAATGAACCATATTGAACTAGTAATTAACAATATTTAACTATGAACTGTTGTATTAATTGCTTTACTAGTTCATATCTAATTAGTATTATTAATGGTGACGATAGAACTGGTACTTGTGATTTTTGCAGTACTACAAACACTTCTATTTATTCGGCAAGAGAACTATCCGATTTTTTTAGAAACATACTTTCATTATACGTTCCAGACGAAAATTCTACTTCACAAATTTCTGAATCATTAAAAGAAGATTTTAATGTAATAAGTGAAATTGTTGTAAGTCCTATAGAGTTATTGAAAGCTATATTTGAAGATGAAATTGAAGATTTTGAACCAATTTTCAATGGCAATGTTTCCTTGAAACGTAGGCCTTTTCTTGAAACTCAAGCTGATAATATACATAATGTATGGAATGAATTTAAAGAGGAAATAAAATTTGTTAATCGTTACCATATTCAAAACACAATTGACCTAAAAAAATTAGAGACTTTTTTTCTACACGAGAGTTTTTATAGAAACATTAAAAAAGGCAGAATTTTTTTCAGATGTAGAGTTTCAGATATAAATGGTTTCCCTTGTGAAAAAATGGGAAACCCACCAATTGAATTAGCTTCTAGCGGAAGAGCAAACCCAAAAGGAATTTCATACCTATATGTAGCTGATAGTCTTGAAACGTCAATGTATGAGACCAGAGCATCTTTATTTGACTATGTAACTGTTGGTGAATTCAAACTAACAGAAGATATTAAAATATTAAACCTTCGAAATCCGAAAGACGACCCAATTTATTGGTCTGAAATTGAAGAAATAGAAAATTACTTAATTTATATTCCATTCATACAAACACTTCAAAAGGAACTATCCTTACCTATTAGAAAACGAGACCAAATTTTAGATTATATTCCAACTCAATATATATCGGAATTTATTAAATCTTTAGGGTTTGATGGTGTGGAATATCAAAGTTCATTGAATTCGGAAGGTTATAACATTGCGATTTTTAATCCTGAAAAATTGGAATGTTTTAAAACCAATGTTTACGAAATTAAGAATATCAAATTAACACACGGAAAAATAAAATAACTATTGCCAACACCGTATATAATCCATTGCTAGTGCTGGCTTACTTACGAAAATCCTCGCGGATTTTCCATATAGTTTTTATTTGCTAACTTTCGTGCTAACACACGCAACGTATCATATACAAACTCGTTGCCGATTACTACTATAGTACTAAAGCAAAATTGTATTAACTTTACAATTAAAAGTGACGAAGTAACACGATAATCACTACCAGAAAGATGGAAACAAAACGTATATTTCTAAAAAAAGTGGCACCTGTATGCTTCTTATTGTTAGTGTTTATTTTCAACAGTAAATTATATTCACAAATTATATATACTGACATACCTGACACTACTCCTAATGCATCTTATGCTTTAGATTTGAATAATGATGCTGTTGTTGATTTTATAATTGAATTCGATTTGAGTGATAGGGTGCTATGTAAACCTCAAAATAACAATGCTTATTCGGGTGATTTTGTTGATGGCATACATTTACCTTGGGCATTATCTCCAGCTAATAGTATTTGTGACTCCCTAGTAACATGGTATGACTCCAATAACCCTGGCACAATGGCCTGGGGAACAGACACAGGTTACTGGGTGGGAGAAACAAACAAATATTTAGCACTAAAATTAATTGTGGGGACAAACACATACTATGGGTGGGCACGTTTAGATTTTCTAGCAACATCCACATCGTTCACCATAAAAGATTACGCCTATGAGAGCACCCCGAATGCTTGCATTGAGTCGGGACAAACCACCTTGGGAATTAATGAAAATACAGCTGAGAATAGTATTTCTATCTTTCCTAATCCTTTCTTTTCCTCGACAACTATAAAGACAAATGGCTACCTTAAAAATGCAACCCTTACACTTTACAACTCATACGGACAGACAGTAAAACAAGAAAAAAATATTTCGGGAAAGACGGTTTCATTATCCCGTGACAATCTTCCAAACGGACTCTATTTCATTCGGCTGACAGAAGAAAGTAAGATCATTGCAGTAGAGAAAATAATAATTACCAACTAACATTAAAGACAAGAGCTTTGGGCATAAAATAGACCTGGCAAAAACATTTTCTGCATACTACCAAATAATGAATATGTCACATGGAAAGCCGCAACTATATAGGCACTAAATCGTAATTTACTACGCTCAAAAGAATAAGTTTAAGTGGCTGCTATAGAATTCTTATTAATCAGTTTAGCCTCATTTGTTTTATAGTATTTAAATAAAATAAACGAAATACACCTTCCCAAAGCCTCTGGCACTTCTCAAAAACACTACTCTGAAATCTGAAAATTAATCCCTCAAAAAAGCCATACCAATAAAAATACAATAGGCAGCTACAATAATAAGTCCTTTAATACGTCCTATTTCAAACTTTTTGGGAATAAAAGCCAATGGAATTAACACCGCTGCAAAGCCCAGCATCCACCAGATATCATTCGTTAAAACTTCCTGGCTCTTTACTGCAATAGGCTGAATGATTGCCGTAATTCCTAATACCGAAGCAATATTAAAAATATTGGAACCAATTAGGTTTCCAAGTGAAATTGCCTTTTCCTTTTTTAAAGCTGCAATTACCGAAGCAGCTAATTCTGGAACACTGGTGCCCACTGCAATCATTGTTACCGCAATTACGCGTTCACTTATACCCATTGCAGTTGCCAGATCTACAGCCCCTGTTACCAAAAATTCACTACCGCCGTACAAGGCCACACCACCAATAAGCAACCAGATAATAATTTTAAAATTACTGGCTTTGGAAAGGCCGTCGTCTACACCGTCGTCTACAGGATGAGTTTTCGCCATTTTTCTCGCCCGGTTAATTAACAGGTACAGGTACACAAACAATAATGCCATTAAACCAATACCTTCCCAAAGGTTAATTTCGTTGTCGCTTTTCAAAATAAAATAGAGCACAACAGATAGCAACATCATTACCGGCCAATTAAACTTATAAAAATCCCTGTCAATTGCCAAAGGCGCTATAATGGCTGTTACCCCTAACACCAATCCAATGTTTGCAATGTTAGACCCAATTACATTTCCTAAAGATATATCGCTAAACCCATTTAATGCTGCCTGAACACTTACTAAAAGCTCTGGAGCAGAGGTTGCAAAAGACACCACCGTTAATCCAATTACCATTTTAGAAAGATTTAGCTTAAAGGACAACCCCACAGATGCACGTACCAAAAACTCACCTCCTACTACCAGAAGCACCAATCCTAAAAAAATAAACAGAATACTCATACCTATATATTAAGGAAGCGAAGATACTAAAATGAGGCAGGAGCCACGAATAGCAACATACGAAATTTTTACTTTATACAAGCCAGCATACAATAACCAACTATTTTTGCAGTTATATAACTACAAAAATAGTTGTATAACTAAAAAACTCGTTATATATTTGAAACTATGGAAGCTTTAACAAACAAAGAAGAAGAAATTATGCAAACCCTATGGAAGCTGGAAAAAGCTTTCATAAAAGAAGTTGTGGCTGCTATGCCAGGCAATCATCACTATAATACAGTGTCTACCATAGTTAGAAACCTGGAAGAGAAGGGCTATGTTTCGCATCAGGCTTTTGGGAAAACGCATCAGTATTTTCCTGTTGTGAGCAAGGCAGCATATACCAAAAAATTTATGAGCCAAGCTACCAAACGGTATTTTGACAATAGCTACAAGAGTATGGTTTCTTTTTTTGCAAAAGAGGAAAAAATTAGCGCCGAAGAACTCCGTGAGATTTTAAATATCATAGAAAAAAAGAACTGAAATGGAATGTATCACCTACATCGCAAAGTCGGCCGGAATATTAACGTTGTTTTATTTGGTGTATGCTTTCGTGCTCAGGAAAGACACCTTTTTTATCGCTAACCGTACTTTTTTACTGGTTGGGATTGGTTCGGCATTATTTCTTCCTTTCGTAACTTTTACTTCTGTTACGCTAGTGGAGGCTCCAGTTTTTGTTCCTGCGGAAAGTTTTTCAAAAATCATTCCCCTGCAATCAACCCAGACAACTCCAATAGAAGAACCCATAGATGTATGGCAGGTTATCCTGGTAATTTACTTCATTGGACTCGCAATGATGCTAGTTCGCTTTGCAATGCAACTTTTATCACTTTTTAACTTACTTAGGAAATATCCTTCAAAAAAGGTGAATGAGTTTCGTTTTGTTGAAATAAAGGATCCGACAGCTCCATTTTCATTTTTCAACTACATTGTGTTTAATCCTAAAACCCACAACCCACAAGAGCTGGAAATGATTTTACAACACGAAAAAGTACACGCTGTGCAATGGCATACTATAGATGTATTGCTTTCAAATTTAATATGTGCCTTGCAATGGAGCAACCCGGTATCCTGGCTTTACAAAAAATGCATGGAGGCAAATTTAGAATTTCTGGCAGACCATCAAACTGCGTCCAGCGTATCTTCAAAAACTGAATACCAACTAGCGCTACTCAAGGCTTCATCATCCTTACCCGTACCAGCGCTTACCAATAATTTTTATCAATCATTCACCCGCCTAAACGTTTTGGGAAAAGAAATTCAAATTCCTTTCCAAAACGGGCAGGTCAAAAAACGAATCATTATGTTAAACAAAAGCAATTCAAACAAGTACAACCAGTTTAAATTAATGCTTGTGCTGCCAGCATTGGCACTATTTCTATGGAGTTTTAATACCAAAGAAGTTATTAAGTACACCTCCCCCCCTACCAAAATTTCTTCAGAAAAAAACAATGATTTTCCAATTGAAAAGAAGGTGATGCATTTTTCGGCAGAAACAACAAATACTGAATTAGACGCTCTGGAAGATTATTTTACTGTACATCATCCTGAAAGTTTGGTGAAGATTGCAGACAGAAAGAGAGATGCTTCCGGAAAACTTCTCAACTTTAGCTTTCAGACTAAATTTAAAGGAAACGATAGGTTTTATACCCGCTTTGACCGCAGTACAGATGCTCCCTTCAACACCATTTATACCATACAAGCTCAGGAAAATGATGTCTTATTAGTTTCTGAAACAGGAAAGGATACTGTACAATTTAAAATTTCCAAAAAAAGGTTAGTATTTCTGGATAAAGTTATAATCACCGATTCAGATTCAAAAAGTGTCCGGGAAAAACCAATGCTAAAAGATCCTGCACCTATGCTTGGGGAGAATCCGCTTTACATAATTAATGGTAAGGAATACCTAAAAAACGAATTACCAAAAGAAAAAACAATCGAACTGGATGGCACGGTAGAAGTTTTCAATACAAAAGAAGGGGCAGAAAAATACGGTGAAAAAGGAAAAGAAGGCGTTTTGTTTTTTAATGGAGTTTCAACATTTGTGGAGGTAAACAAAGTGACTTCAGAACAAAAAACAAAAGCCCCAGTAAAAAGCACAGAAAAATCTTCAGTAAAAGAAATACGCATAAAAATTTCAAAAAACACCACCAAAGATGAACTGCAAGGTTTTAAAAATGAGTTAAAAAAACTACACGATATAGAATTCAACTATAGCAATGTAAATTTTAACAACAAAGGTGAAATTACTTCCATTACTATACAGTACAGTGGTCTTGGAAACAATGGCACCTATTCTGTATCCAGTGATGATGGAGCGCCCATAGCCGATTTCTACTTTTATATGGATGCTGAAAATGGAACGTCTGGATTTGGTTCCAGACAAAAAGCTTTGCGTACCGATCAAAGAAAAGCCATGTTGAAACAAAGACAAGAAACAATGGAAACCCGAAAAGAAGCCTTGACAAATGCTGCTGAACTTCGAAAAAAAATCCATACAACCAGAAATGAGCACCTACGTAAAGCACATGCCGAAATTGCAGAAACTCGAAGAAAAATCCTTACTTCCCAATCTCAATTACAAAAAGAAGCTGCAGCAATGCGTAAAGCCGAAGCAGAAATAGCTAAAGCAAACTATAAAATTAATACAGAACTAAATAGTTTGCATTCACATAAAATTGTGATTACTAAACACACTACCGATGCACAACTGAAAACAATGAAAACCGAACTTTCCAAAAGAGGAGTTACATTTAACTACAAACGGGTAAAACGAAACAATAGTGGCGAAATTACCAGTATTAAAGCTACATTCGACAATGGAAAAGGAAGTAAAGTTTCAAAATCTATACAGACTGATGATGATGAGGCAATTAACCCAATTGTAGTGCATATGTAATTTACAAACCTTTAAAGAAAACATAAAGTCTTTCGGCATTGCTGAAAGACTTTTTTATTTCACTATTTTTAAAAGACGAAAACGTTGTAAAGATGAAAAAGAAATTCTTTAAAACACTAGCAAAGATTAACAAGGCTGTTTTACCCAGCCTCACCAAAAAAGAAGTTGACCTGGCAAAGGCCTCAAAACTACAAATGGCATTGTTTGCCTATAAGTTATGGGTCACTAAAAACTCCTTGGATTAATATGTGAGTAAAGACCGTATTTCATGATTTTTAAGCTTGTTGGCGCCTTTTAGGAAAGATAGTTCTATCAAAAAATTACATTGTACAATTTCTCCACCAAGTTGTTCTATTAGGCGACACGCTGCTTGTGCTGTTCCCCCGGTAGCCAGCACGTCGTCATGCAACAATACTTTATCCCCTTTCTGAATAGCGTCTTCATGAATTTCTAAAGAATCCATCCCATATTCCAGCGTATAAGGTTGTTTCAAGGTGTTGTAGGGTAGTTTCCCTGGCTTTCGTATAGGAACAAAACCTGCCTGGAGCTCTTGCGCCAATAGGGTAGCGAAGAAAAAACCTCTGGACTCAATACCAACCACTTTATCTATGGGTTGCATTTCTGTTAACCGCAACAGTTCCTCAAGGCAGATTTTCATTGCTTCAGGGTGTGCCAAAAGCGGAGAAATATCTTTAAAAACCACTCCTTGCTTGGGAAAATCCGGGATTTCACGTATGTATTGTTCTATGTCGAGCATTGTATTCGTTTAAAACCATTCTAAAAAATACCCGGTTATTAGCACTGCAATAACTAAAAGAATAAGGGTAACTATAATGAAACGAGCCCCAAATACAGTTTTTTTATTATCCTGAAAAATATAGTCGCGCTCTTGTTCATTATCTGAGTCTTTTACAATCTTGGTCATATAAATAAGTTTTAAATATAAAAATAAGGTTTTGTTGTGCTTATTCTACTAAGCTTTTCATAAAAATACACATAAGATTAGAAAAAGGGTCTATTTTCTATTCTAGAAAGTTTTTATAAGAATATAAATTTTACGCAACTAGGTTGTGCAACCAAACAAAAAGAAATATATTTGCACCCGCTAACAAAGCAAATATGTTTGCTTACTGGTTATAGGGCTATGTGTTGTTAAAGGCATTACCTTAAAATACGCAAACAAAGTACTGAAACACGGCCTCGTGGCGCAACTGAATACCCGCCCGAGCCGAACTGACGTTAGTCCCGTTCGGGCGGGGCGCATAAAATTTAGCAATATGTTTTATGTTTATGTTCTTTATAGTTTTAAGTTTGACAGGTATTATGTTGGTATGACAGATCGTTTTGACGAAAGATTGCATGAGCATAATAGCGGAAAAACAAAGTCAACATAGGCTTTCACTCCTTGGATTCATGTTCATAAAGAAATTTTTGAAACGCGAGCCGAGGCTAGAAAAAGAGAAAAATATCTCAAAACAGCGGCTGGCAGACGATGGAGAAAAATAAATATTAGGCCTCGTGGCGCAACTGAATAGCGCACTTGATTACGGCTCAAGAGGTTACAGGTTTGAATCCTGTCGAGGTCACTTAGAGCAAAAAGTCTGCACAGTAGTGCGGACTTTTTTTGTATCATGACACGTCAAAAGCCAAAAGCTTATGTAAGAGGCAGGATGCAAAAAAAGTGCATCCCTTTTATGCGATGCTTACTTTGCATTGTAAGGCGGGAGCTTAAAGGAAAGTAAATCCTGTCGAGGTGACGAATGAATAGTTCAATAAGAAAAAACGCCAGGTTTACTTGAGCTTTTTTGTTTTAAGTATTTTCAAAGCGGAGCTTTGTCAGGTTGTGAAACAATCCTGTCGTGGGCATGAAATACACCCTCATACAACTGATAGATAGGCTGTTTCGGATTTTTTGTTGGTATTTGTGTCAGTTTATTAAAGGATTTTCAGAAAGCGAAGAAACTAAAGCCTTAAACTGGTTAAAAGAACCTAAATAATTTCGGCCGAGAGGCCTACATCCAACAACATACTACAACGAGGCTTAAGTTCGGTAAGCGCTCCTGTCTTTACCGTGCATTTGCCTTTGTAGTGAACAATAATTGAACATTGTTCGGCTTGTTCCGGAGTGTGTTCGCAGGCGTAAATTAAGGTATCAATAACGTGATCGAAGGTGTTTACATCGTCGTTATACAATACAATTTCGTTTTGTTTCTGTACGTCTTCGGCGAGTAATAATTCTTCTAACTGTTGTTCTTGCGTGCTCATAGGTGTACTAATTTACAAATTTTGCGGCTATCCAGTTGTTTTTTTCTCTATTTTGACCGAAAGTAAGCCCTAATTTATTGCAACATTCGGTTATAATTGGCAGGTCTTCCTTGTAAAAACCACTCAAGAAAAGATCCCCTCCTTTTTTTAATACCGAAACATACACATGCATATCTTCCAAAAGGATATTTCGGTTGATGTTAGCGATAATTAGGTCGTATTTTTTTTCTGCTGGGATTACCTCAGCTCCTCCCAAAATAGTGGAAGTATGTGTACAGTTATTGCGTTGTAAGTTTTCTTTACTATTCTCCACGCACCATTCGTCTATATCTATGGCATCGAGACTTGTGGCGCCTTTCATTTCGGCTAAAATTGCCAGCACAGCCGTACCACAACCCATATCTAAAACCCGCTTCCCTTTACAATCTGATTCTAAAATATGTTGTAGCATCATAAATGTAGTTTCATGATGTCCCGTTCCAAAACTCATATTGGGCTCAATAATTATTTCGTATTCCACATGAAAAGGTTCGTGAAAAGGTGCTCTTACAGCACACGCATCGGCCACCACAATGGGCTGGAAATTTTTTTCCCATTCTTCATTCCAGTTTACCTGCGCTATTTCCTGTTGCTGAAATGTGATGTCAAATTCAGCCGATTTCAGTATATACACCTCATCCAGAATTCCCTGGTGCCATTCTCCTTTTTGAATATACGCCTGCACCCCTTTTTCATGTTCAACAAAACTTTCAAAACCTGCCTGGCCCAATTCGGCAATTAGGATTTCAGTTCCCGGCTGGAAAGGATGAACGTTAAAATTATATTCTATATATATATTGGACATGTTTTGAGTTTAGATTGATGGGCGTAGTACTTCAACAAACTTAGTGTGACAATACCTTTCTACCTATTCGAAAGCATTAATGATTGCCATAAAATCTCCCGCTTTTAATGCTGCGCCCCCAATGAGTCCTCCATCTACATCTTTTTTAGCAAAAATTTCCTTTGCATTTGCTGGCTTTACACTCCCACCGTATAAAATAGAAGTTTCTTTGGCGATACGTTCAGAATAGTGTTTTGCAATAGCGTCCCGTATAAATTTATGCATTTCCTGAGCTTGTTTAGGACTCGCCGTTTCTCCCGTACCAATAGCCCAGACAGGCTCATACGCCAGAATAATTTGGCTCCAGCTATCGTTAGAAATATGGAATAATCCATTTTCCAACTGATTTTGAATCACCTCAAACTGGTCTCCGTTTTCCCTGTCAGACAGCTCCTCTCCTACGCAAAAAATAACCTGCATTTCATTTTCCAGAGCCGTATTTACTTTTTCAGCCAACAGTTCGTCTGTTTCATTGAAATACGCACGACGTTCACTGTGACCAATAATAACGGTTTTTACCCCTACACTCTTTAGCATTGCTGCTGAAACCTCACCCGTAAAAGCTCCTTTTGTAGACTGATGCATATTTTGAGCAATCACCTGAATAGGATGCTCCCGCACCGACTCAAAAGCAGCGTATAAATTTGTAAATGAAGGCGCTACCATTACAGAGACATCTTCAGGGATAACCTGTTTTTTTAATTCTTTTAATAAGGTTTCGGTTTCAGAAAGATCGTTATTCATTTTCCAGTTTCCGGCTACTATTTTTCTAGGCATATTATTTTTTTTAAATTTTCAGTGTAATTACAACTTTCGCGCAACTGTTACCGCATACTTATTTACTGAGAGCTGATCTTAGGATCCAGCCATCCGTAAATAACATCTACAAAGATATTGATTATGATGAACAACGTAGCAATTACAAGAACGGCTCCCATGATAATGGGTAAATCCAAGGTATTAAGGGCATCTACTATTTCCTTCCCCAGTCCGTTCCACCCAAAAATATATTCAACGAAAACAGCTCCTGCAAGCATAGAGGCAAACCATCCAGAAATAGCTGTTACTACAGGATTGAGTGAATTTTTTAATGCATGACGCCTAATGATGGTCCAAAAAGACAGGCCTTTGGCTTTTGCGGTTCTTATGTAATCCTGGTTTAATACCTCTAAAAGCGAGTTACGCATTAATTGTGTAACTACGGCAAGCGGACGAATACCCAATACTACAGCGGGTAAAATTAAATTTTTCCATTGAATATAACTTCCCTCCCCAAAATCGTCTACTTCATACAAACTGCCTGTCATGTTTAAATTGGTGTATTCGTGTAACACATACCCAAACAACCATGCAAAAATAATAGCACTAAAAAATGACGGGACACTCATTCCCAATGTACTTACCAGTTGTATTAATTTATCTACCCATCCATCTCTAAACAACACTGATACAATTCCCAGTAACACCCCTAAGATCATAGCAATTACAATAGCTGAAACCGCTAAAACAACCGTATTAGGTAAGGTTTCGGCTATGACTGAACTGACTTGTTTTCCGTTTTTCTGAAACGATTCTCTCAGGTAAGGCCACTTTAGGGCTACATTGGTTTCTGAAACCGTAAAAAGCCTGGCTGCCGTATATTTATCTTCTGAAAGATACGTGTAATCACCGGGGTTAGTACTGTGAAAAGACAACGGCGACAAATCATTCAGATAATAAAGATATTGAAGCGACACGGGTTTATCGAACCCATATTTTTTTTTTACAATATCGAGCTGTTCGGCATTTTCATTTTGTCCCAACATCATTCTGGCAGGATCTCCGGGAAGTATTGCAAACAGTAAAAAAATTACCGTGACCACCCCAAACAGCGTGAGCAGCGCATACCCTATTTTTTTAAGAATATATCCTAGCAAATTATTGAATTGAATCTGTTACAACTTGTGTACTATCCTGAACTTCTTCCTCTGGGATTTCTTCAACTTTTGGGCGTGGAGGTAACTGTTCTAATTGTAATTCCAGGGCATCATTCCAATGCAGCTTTTGGGTAATGGTTCCTCTCTGTAGCTCTAAAATACCCGGGTTACTGCGCACAATAGTTTTTAGGGTTGTTTCATCGCAAAAATAAAATTCAAAATTGAGATCCTTATTTTTTACTAATGCATCGGTTTTTTCGGGGCTTGATGCTGAAAGTCCAATAACCTGGTAATTTTTAGCTAAAGCTTCATCGGTAATTTTCTTGATGTTGTTGTAGCCTTCCATTTCGGTAAGCTGCAGATTGTAAGCAACAACTACCAATAGGTTTTTGGCTTCCAGAAATTGGGTAGTATAATTTTCGCCATCGCGTTCAATACTAAAATCGTGTACGGGCGGTTCGTACCCCTTTTGTAATTCGGTGGTTTCAACACCAATAAATTCACCTTCTTGTTGGGGGTAATCTCCTTTTGTAGTTATCACCTTTTCTTCGCCATCAACCATAAAAGTCCAATTGTATTCAAAAATTGGCTTTGGAGCACCTTCAGGCACTTCCATTCCTTCCTGAATGTTGGCCCCTATTTTATAGGCTCTAAAATCTATCCACGGTAAATGTTGCAATACATAATACGCAAAGACCATACTCGCCACAAACGAAACAAACACCAGAATACTTCTTGTGCTCTTTGTAAAGAAAGGCGCTATGTGTTTTCTGCCAAAGAACAACACTAAAATCATAATGCTCAAAACAATATCTTTCCAGAAGGATTCCCAGGGGGTTAATTTCAAGGCATCACCAAAGCAACCACAGTCGGTTACCTTATTAAAATAAGCCGAATAGAATGTGAGGAAGGTAAAAAACAGGATCATTAACAAAAGGCTCCACAGGGTAAACTTTTTTGCATAGCCAAGGATGAGCATGATGCCTAACAACACTTCAAAAATTACAACAAAAAGTGCAATGATAAGCGCATAAGGAACCAGAAATTCCAGATTAAGCACATCGGGTGCAAAGTAATCCTTCAGTTTAAAGGAAAACCCTACGGGATCATTCAGTTTTATAAATCCGCTAATAATGAAAAATATCCCTACAAATATTCTGAGAAAGCCTACAATGTATTTCATAATAATAATTAAAGCACCAAAATTAAAACTTCAAATCTCAAAAAGATTATTCAAACTTTTTTATAATGGCTGATAAAATTTTTCTTAATTCTTCTGATTCTAAAATCAGGTATTTTTTTGGAATTTAGCCTTTATTCTTTGGTGTTTGCCTCATTTTGCCCAAGCAAAATAAGTGCAAACACCGCATAATTAATCATATCCTGATAATTGGCATCTATTCCTTCACTCACCAGGGTTTTGCCTTTATTGTCTTCAATTTGTTTAACGCGTAATAACTTTTGTAAAATCAGATCGGTTAGGCTGCTAATACGCATATCGCGCCAGGCTTCGCCATAATCGTGATTTTTATCGAGCATTAGTTGCTTTGTTTCGGCAATTTTTTCGTCGTATAGCTGTGTGGCTTCTTCCAGAGATAGGTCGGGTTGTTCTACTACCCCTTTTTCAAGCTGTACCAGTGCCATAATACAGTAATTTATAATTCCTATAAATTCACTTTCCTGCCCTTCATCTACCCGATGTTCTTTATTTTGTTGCAAGCCACGAATACGTTGTGCTTTTATAAAAATCTGGTCGGTTAATGAAGGTAACCTTAGGATACGCCAGGCGCTACCGTAATCTTTCATTTTATTAATGAACAGTGCGCGGCACGTTTCAATCACGTTATTATACTGTTCTGAAGTTTCTGCCATAGTGTTCAATAGAATTTGCGTAAATTTCGCTTAAATATCTTAAAATAGAAAATTGTACACACTTAATTGCAACCACCAACTTGTAGAACTCTCCGTCCCCAAAATCATGGGGATTATTAATGTAACTCCAGATTCATTTTACGATGGTGGTAAAACCACTGTCCTACGTGATATTATTGCTCAGGCTGAAAAAATGGTAGCACATGGAGCCACATTTCTGGATATTGGCGGGTATAGCTCACGTCCCGGAGCAAAGGATGTTTCAGAAACTGAGGAACTGGAACGTGTGATCCCCGTAATTGAAGCATTGGCCAAAGAATTTCCCGGAACTTTCTTGTCGGTCGATACCTTTAGAAGCACTATTGCAAAAGAGGCGGTAGGAGCTGGAGCTGCCCTGGTAAATGATATTAGTGGCGGAATGTTGGATGAAGACATGATCTCCACCGTTGCAAAATTAAAGGTACCTTATATTTTAATGCATATGAAAGGTACGCCAAAAACCATGAACTCTTTTGCGGAATATAAAAATGTAACCAAAGAGATTTTATATTATTTTTCTGAACGTATTGCCCTGGCCAGAAAAGCCGGAATTAACGATATTATTGCAGATCCAGGTTTCGGATTTGCCAAAACAAGGGAACAAAATTTTGAAATTTTAAACCATCTGGAGCTTTTTAAGGCACTGGGGGTGCCATTACTGGCAGGTATATCGAGAAAATCCCTTATTTATAAAACGTTGGAAACTTCTCCCGAAAAAGCGCTAAACGGAACAACTGTTTTAAATACAATTGCCCTTCAGAAAGGAGCCAATATGTTACGTGTTCACGATGTAAAGGAAACAAAAGAATGTGTTGCATTGTTGCAATCTGTTATTAATACAGACTAATTTTATACCTTTAAACCCTGCCTTACTTGGCAGGCAGGCACTAATCAAAAAAACTCACTGCCCTTGGACTTTCTTGATATTAGAATTATTGATATTGTTGATATAGTACTTGTTGCCTTCTTAATGTACTATCTCTACAAGTTGGTACGTGGTACTGTGGCAATCAATATTTTTGTGGGTATTGTTATTATTTACGCTATCTGGAGGCTTACTGAACTCCTTCAAATGGCGCTATTGAGTAAAATTTTAGGTGGTTTTTTGGGTGTGGGAATGTTTGCGCTTATTGTCGTGTTTCAGCAGGAAATCCGTAAATTTTTACTCATGTTGGGCTCTACCAATTTTGCGGCACGTAGAAAAGTAATGCAAAAATTTAATCTTTTCTCTTCAGAAAAAAAGAGCAGCACAAATGTTGAAAGTGTGATTTCTGCCTGTTATAATATGAGTAAAACCAATACCGGAGCACTTATTGTGATACAACGTAACAACAGCCTGGATTTTGTAAAAGACTCTGGCGATACTATGAATATTGAAGTAAACCAACCCATTATTGAAAGTATTTTTTATAAAAACAGCCCACTACATGACGGGGCTATGATTATTGAAGAAAACATTATTACCGCCACACGTGTTATCCTGCCGGTAAGTAACGATCGCCGTATTCCGCAGCGTTTTGGATTGCGCCACAGAGCGGCTGTAGGGATTACCGAAAAAACCGATGCATTATGTATTGTGGTAAGTGAAGAAAACGGTCAGATATCCTACCTTAAAGAAGGAGATTTTGTGTTATTTGAAGAATTAGAAGACCTAAAAAAGCAACTAACTCAGGATTTAAATTAAACTATGGAGTGTAAAAATTGCCTTACGCAATTAGCTGAAGATGACAACTTCTGCAAAAACTGCGGGGCAAAAATAGTAAAGCAGGAGCTAACTTTTGGTTACCTGGCAAATGAAGCAACCGAGCGATTTTTTAATTTCGAAAACAATCTGTTAGCGCGTACCATAAAGGATATGACCTTACAACCGCGGACGGTAATTGACTCCTACATTAACGGGGTACGCAAGAAACATGTAAATGTGGTAAGTTATTTGGCATTTGCATTAACGCTTTCTGGAATTCAGATTTTTTTAATGCGAAAAGTTTTTCCAGCCAATATGGATGTTACCTGGATGAACCAGCAAAACAATCCCATGTTGGAAGATATGAGTTTTATGGATAATATTTGGGAGTTTCAGTCCATCTTTTATGTTTTTATGATGCCCCTCTATGCTTTATTGGCCAAAGTTATTTTTTTTAACTACAAAAAGTACACCTACTTACATCACCTTGTGATATCTACATACACACAAGCGCATCTAAGTATTTTATTATTTCTGCCTGCGATTATAGCGCTAATTTTTGATGTTAATTTTTTAAAAATGACCTACTTTTTTTCAATGCCGATTATGGTAATTTTTAATGCCTATGTATATAAACGATTGTATCAAATAAACCTCAAGAAAATTATCTTAAAAACTTTTTTGTTTATGTTCATGTTCGGGGTTATTTACATAGGTTTTATGATGTTGTTTTTCATCTATCTTTTCATCTCGGGAAAAATAAATTTTGAAGAATTTTTAGAAGCAGAAAGAGCGAAACAAGCAGTTTCTTATATGGCCTCCTCTGTCATAAACTGGACCTCATAAAGATTTTTATAATACCCGTCTGGGCGCTCCAGTAATTCCTGATGGGTGCCAGATTCTACAATTTTACCCGCATCCATTACCAATATTTTATCGGCTTTTTTTATGGTTGCCAAACGGTGTGCTATAACGATGGACGTACGGCCTTCGGTAATTTTATCGGTGGCGCGTTGTATCAGTTCTTCAGAATAAGAATCTATAGAAGATGTGGCTTCGTCAAGAATTAAAATACTTGGGTCGCTTACATAGGCACGTAAAAAAGCAATAAGCTGGCGCTGACCAGAAGAAAGCATCGTTCCGCGCTCTTTTACGTTGTAGTGATACCCTTCGGGCAAAGAAGTTATAAAGTTGTGTACGCCAATTTCTTTAGCGGCGGCAATTACAGTTTCTTCTGAAATAGATGTATCATTAAGGGTAATGTTATTTAAAATAGTATCGGCAAATAAAAACACATCTTGCAACACCACGGCTATCTGGTTTCGTAAAGACTCCAGGGTGTACTCTTTTATATCGTTTCTATCTACCAAAATGCGACCGCTGTTGAGTTCATAAAAACGATTCAGTAAATTAATGATGGTAGATTTACCTGCGCCTGTTGCGCCTACTATCGCTATAGTTTGCCCGGGGAATACTTCAAAAGAAATATCTTTTATCACTTCTTCATTTTCCTTATACCCAAAACGAACGTTTTCAAAAACAATGGCTCCTTTCGCTTTTTTTAGTTCTAAATCGCCCTGATTATCAATATGCGATTTGGTGTCTAAAATACCAAACACACGGTTGGCCGCCACCATTCCCATTTGCAGGGTGTTGAACTTATCGGCTATTTGTCGCAAGGGACGAAATAGCATTTGCGAATACTGGATAAAGGCAGTAACAATCCCCAAAGTAATGATTCCGCCACCCGCAGCATTAAGGCCGCCGTACCAAACTACAAGTCCAATAGCAATGCTTGAGGCCATTTCGGCAATTGGAAAAAAGATAGAATTATACCATACGGTTTTTACCCATGCTTTTTTATGCTTTTCGTTTATTTCTTTAAACTGCTTGTATTCTGTTTTCTCACGGGTAAAAATCTGTACTATTTTCATCCCTGTAATACGTTCCTGTACAAAACTATTTAGGTTTGCTACCTGGTTTCTTACATCTTCAAAAGCAACTTTCATTGCTCTTTGGAACACGCGGGTAGCGTACAAAATAAGTGGCATAATAGCAAATACAATTAAAGAAAGTTTCCAGCTTTTAAAAAGCATAACTCCTGCAATAGCTGCCATTTTTAGCAAGTCACTAATAATCATGAAGAGCCCTTGACTAAATATGGAAGAAATAGTTTCAATATCATTCACAGCACGGGTTGTTAACCTTCCTACTGCGCTTTTATCGAAATATTGCATCTTAAAACTGGTCATGAGCTTAAACAATTTTACACGCAAATCCTTGATTACATATTGCCCCAGCCAATTGGCATAATAAATAAATGAAAACTGAAACAACACCTCAAGAATAAGCACGCCCAGCATTAACAGTAAGTAATATTGAAGCAATGGCAAATCTTTATTAAACATGGCCTCATCTATCGCCAATTGCAATAAGTGTGGGGTGAGCACTCCCAGTACAGAACCTGCTATAGCTGCAAACGCCACAAAGTAAAAGGTAAACCTGTACTTGTTGGTAAATGCCAGGAGCCTTTTAAAAAGTCTAAAATCGAATGCCTTTCCAGATTCTTTGGCCATAGTATTTATGTTTCGGGGCTTCTAATTTATTTGTTTACAAACATCGTGGGCGGATAGCAAACTTTTGTGAGGTATAATCCGTGTGCGGGAGCCGATGGCCCTGCCTTCCCCCTGTCTTTACTTTTAATGATCTCGTGAACATTTTCCAAGGTTATTTTTCCAAAACCAACGTCAAGCAATGTTCCCACAATGGCACGCACCATATTACGTAAAAACCGGTTTGCTGTAATTGTAAACTTTAACTGTGAGTCTTCAAGTTCCCAGATTGCTTTTGTAACCTCACAAAGGTACGTTTTTACATCTGTGTTGCTTCTCGAAAAGCATTGAAAATCGCTATACTGCAATAAGATTTCTGCGGCCTGGTTCATCAAAGTTACATCAGGCTCTTGATACATTTGATATGCCAATTTCTGCTGAAAAGGATTTTTTTGCAGTGAAATAAGGTACTCATATTCTCGTGAAGTAGCATCGAAACGGACATGAGCGTCGTTTTTAACCAGGTGTATGTTGTGTACTGAAATATCCCTGGGTAAAAATGAATTTAGTTGATAGACCACTTTCGGGATGTCCTGAATTTCAGCAACCTCAAAATGCGCAAAGAGTTGTTTTGCATGAACACCTGCATCGGTCCTGCCTGCCCCCATTATTGTTACTTCTTCCCTAAAAAAGATAGAAAGTTTTTGTTCCAGAACTTCTTGAACACTTAAGGCATTGGGTTGTTTCTGCCAGCCGTGGTAGTGCGTTCCGTTGTAAGCAATTTCAAGAAAATAACGCAAAAATAAAATTTTAAAATTTCAGTAAAAATACAAAATAGAAAAAAGAACAACGACCCCGGTTTTTAAATTTAGGAATGAGGGAATAAGGATAGATGATTTCAGATTTCGGTTCTCCACCATCCCCTATACAAATTCAGGCTAATCAATGCTTAGGCAATAGAATTTTTCAACCGCTGTGGGAAAAAAATAAACAGTGACACCTATTCTAATTTTGGTTTAGATAAATAGTTGAACTCCTCGCCTTTAAAATTTTATCTTTGCTGAAAATGCAACTTTGTGAAAAAAATTCTTCTTCTTAGCGACACGCACAGTTATATAGACAACACTATTTTAAAATATGTAAAGCAGGCAGATGAAGTATGGCATGCCGGCGATATTGGCGATTTGCATGTTACCGATACTCTTAAAAAATTAAAACCGCTTCGGGCAGTATACGGCAATATAGACAACACAGAAGCCAGAGCAGAGTTTCCGTTAGACAACCAATTTATGTGTGAGGAAGTTTCGGTATGGATAACACATATTGGCGGGTATCCCGGACGTTACAACCAACGCATTAGAGAAGCAATAAAACAGAACCCACCAAGAATTTTTATTACAGGACACTCCCACATCTTAAAAGTAATGCCCGACAAAAAACTGAATTTAATTCACATGAATCCCGGTGCAGTAGGGACACACGGTTTTCATAAGGTAAGAACAATGTTACGCTTTGAAATTGATGGACGGGAGATAAAAAATTTAGAGGTAATAGAGTTTGAGCGCTAACTTTATAAATTTATTTGTAAAGTTTAATTGAAACAAAAAACCCTTGAAGATGGCATTCTTCAAGGGTCTTGCACTAATAATACTAAGCTATAGTTTATCGTAAACGGTCTACAGATTTTACGAGATCCTCATCCTTTTTGATGGCCTTATTGGCCAACACTAAAAAAACGATAGAAATGATAGGAAGTAACACCCCAATACCTTTCTCAGAAACCAAAGTTTCTCCAGATACTTTTAGCGACCTGTAAACGAAAACTCCCAGTAATACAAAGTTTGATATAATGTTTAAACGGTTAAGCACAAATTGTAGCTGCCGTTTTTTAAAACTCAAGATTGAAATAATCGCTAACGCAATAGACACAAATATTAGTCCAAAAACCAAAATCTCGTCCCTGGCTATAATGCTGTTGCCAGCATCATCTACAATAGCAGGAAACCATATATACAAACAACCCATCACTAAGGCAGCAAGGATCATATAAACAGTTTGTATACGTTGTAACATTGCGTATTTACTTTATTGGGAGCAAAAATAAGGTTTCTTTTTGAAAGATTTAACCCTTCATTTTAAAATATTGTTGTATCATTGTAACATCAATTCGTAACCACCTCAATAAAGGTTACTTAGTCTTCGATATATTTTTCAATAAAAAATATCTTCTTAACGAAACGATTTTTTACAATCAACTAAACATTATCCCTATACTTACATGTTAGAAATTTCAGAATTAAAAGCAAAGAAGCTACCTGAGCTTCAAGAATTGGCAAAAACATTAAAGGTACCTAAGTACCGAAGCCTAAAAAAACTGGATCTTGTATATCAAATCCTCGATTATCAAGCTGCAAATCCTAAAGTTGTTAAAGCAGTAACCGCAGATGATAAAGCGGAAGACTCTTCAAAAAAATCTTCCGACAGCAACAATGAAGCTTCGTCTAAACAAAGACAAGCTCCTAAAAAAAATACGCGGAACCAAAAAAACGATAAAAAGGACGATTCTTCAAAGAACACAAGCAACCAGCGTTCCAACGCTAAGAGCGATACCAAGCAACAGTCTTCTGGTCAAAAGCAACAAAGCAATGACAAAAACGACAGCAAAGACAGCAAAGACAGTAAAGACACGCGCCAAAAAAACCAGAAAAGCGATAACAATAAAAATAACAACCGTAACAATCGCAACAATAACCGTAGCAATCAACCTAAAAACCACGGTAATAAAGACACTCGAAACAGGTATAAAGAACCCGATTATGAGTTTGACGGAATTATAGAAAGCGAAGGTGTTTTAGACATCATGCAGGACGGATATGGGTTTCTGCGCTCCAGTGACTACAATTATCTTTCTTCCCCGGACGATATTTATGTATCGCAATCGCAAATACGTTTATTCGGTCTAAAATCCGGAGACACTGTATTAGGAGAAGTACGCCCACCGAAAGAAGGGGAAAAATATTTCCCTCTTATTAAGGTGAATAAAATTAACGGCCTAAATCCTAATGTAGTTAGAGACCGTGTTTCATTTGAGCACTTAACACCACTATTTCCGCAGGAGAAATTTAATTTGGCCGATAAACAAAATACTATTTCTACAAGAATTATTGATCTTTTTGCTCCTATTGGAAAAGGACAACGCGGGATGATTGTTTCGCAACCAAAAACGGGTAAAACCATGTTGCTGAAAGACATTGCAAATGCAATTGCCGCAAATCACCCAGAGGTGTATCAAATGATTTTACTCATTGATGAACGTCCTGAAGAAGTTACAGATATGCAACGGAATGTGAATGGTGAAGTGATCGCTTCAACTTTCGACAAAGAGCCTTCGGAGCACGTTCGTATTGCTAACTTGGTCATAGATAAAGCTAAGCGCCTTGTAGAATGTGGACACGATGTGGTAATTTTATTAGATTCTATCACACGTTTAGCACGTGCTTACAATACGGTTCAACCTGCCAGTGGTAAAATATTGTCTGGTGGTGTAGATGCAAATGCACTAAACAAGCCTAAACGGTTCTTTGGTGCTGCCCGTAATATCGAAAATGGTGGCTCTTTAAGTATTATTGCTACAGCACTTACTGAAACAGGAAGTAAAATGGACGAGGTTATCTTTGAAGAATTTAAAGGAACTGGTAATATGGAATTGCAATTGGATAGAAAAATATCTAACCGTCGTATTTTCCCTGCCATAGACCTTACCTCTTCAAGTACACGCCGTGACGACCTTTTACTGGACGAAAACACCATTCAGCGTATGTGGGTAATGCGAAAATACCTCGCCGATATGAACCCGGTAGAGGCTATGGAGTTTATTAACGACCGCTTTAGACAAACCAAAAATAACGAAGAGTTTCTAATCTCCATGAACAGTTAAGGCATTCTAATTATGTAGTATACTAAAGAGACTGTTCTAAAAAGCAGTCTCTTTTTTTTTGAAAAATCTTTAAAAAAGAGTGAAAATTTCAGCAAAAAGAAACAAGTGACATCATGTCATAAAATAAATAATGGTTCATTCTTTGTCAGTATTAAATACAATAGAAATTAAGTTTAATTAAACAGATACCCGCTTACGCGGGCAATAATTATGAGTACAGGAACCATTAATGTAGCGGTAGAAAACATATTTCCGTTAATCAAGAAGTTTTTATACAGCGATCACGAGATTTTTTTGCGTGAGTTAATAAGTAATGCCACCGATGCAACTCTTAAGTTGAAACACCTTACCAACATTGGAGAGGCAAAAGTGGAATATGGCAAACCAATTATTGAGGTAAAAATTGATAAGGAGAAAAAACAACTCCATATTATAGACCAGGGTATTGGGATGACCAAGGAAGAAGTAGAGAAATACATTAACGAAATTGCTTTTTCTGGCGCCGAAGAATTTATTGAAAAGTATAAGGACAAACAAGGTGAAGAAGCAGGCATTATAGGTCACTTTGGACTTGGTTTTTACTCTGCTTTTATGGTAGCAAACAAGGTTGAAATTATCACAAAAAGCTACAAAGATGAACCTGCGGCACATTGGGTTTGTGATGGCTCGCCTAATTACACCCTGGAAGAAGCCGATAAAACTGAAAGAGGTACGGAGATTATCCTACACATTGCCGATGATGAAACCGAATTTTTAGAAAAAGGGAAAATCACCGAACTGTTAACAAAGTACAATAAGTTTATGCCCATCCCTATTAAGTTTGGGATGAAAACAGAAACACTTCCAAAGCCAGAAGATGCTAAAGAGGACCTGCCCGACGGCAAGGCGGAAGACCCGGCTCCTACCAAGGAAGTTGACAACATCATTAACAATCCAAATCCGGCGTGGACGAAGCAGCCAACCGATTTAAAAGAAGAAGATTACAAAAGTTTTTATCGTGAGCTCTACCCTATGCAGTTTGAGGAGCCGCTTTTCAACATACACTTAAATGTAGATTATCCTTTTAATCTTACCGGAATTTTATATTTCCCTAAGATGACCAACGATATGAACATGCAGAAGGATAAAATTCAGCTGTATCAAAATCAGGTGTTCGTAACCGATAACGTGGAAGGTATTGTTCCAGAATTTTTAACCATGCTTCGTGGGGTGATAGACTCTCCGGACATTCCTTTAAATGTTTCACGTAGCTACCTACAGGCAGATGGTGCAGTGAAAAAAATTGCTAGTTATATTACCCGTAAAGTGGCAGATAAGCTGAAATCTTTATTTAATGACAACCGTGAAGATTTTGAGAAAAAATGGGACGATATAAAAATCGTAATTGAATACGGGATGTTGACCGAGGATAAATTCTTTGAAAAAGCACAGCAATTTATGCTTTTCCCAACGGTGGATGGCTCTTATTTCACTTTTGACGAATTAAAAGATAAAGTAGCTGCTGCACAAACCGATAAAGACGACAAGCTGGTATTATTATACGCTTCCAACAAAGAAGAACAGCACAGTTACATTGAAACAGCCAAAGAAAAAGGCTACGAAGTGTTATTGTTGGATTCGCCAATAATTTCGCACTTGATTCAAAAATTAGAGTCGGAAAAAGAAAACGTAACCTTTGCCCGGGTAGATGGCGACCATATTGACAATCTAATCAAAAAGGACGAAGCCGCTATTTCTAAACTTTCAGAAGAAGAGCAAGAAACCCTAAAAACATTTTTAACCGAAACCATACCAGCTGATAAGTTTACGGTTCAGTTAGAAGCTATGGATAGCAACGCAAATGCATTCACCATTACCGAACCCGAATTTATGCGCCGTATGAAAGAAATGCAACAAACTGGCGGTGGCGGTATGTTTGGCATGGGCGGTTTTCCGGAAATGTACAACCTAATTGTAAACACCAATAACGAGTTGGTGGGAGAAATCCTAAATACCAAAACCGCGAAGAAAAAAGAACGCTTGGTAACACAAGCGCTGGACCTTGCCAAATTGAGTAAAGGATTACTTAAAGGAGAAGAAATGACCAAGTTTATAAAACGAAGCTATGATATGATCAAGTAGAAGTTTCCAATCTCTTTTAAAAAATCCGTTATTGCACTGCAATAACGGATTTTTTGTTTTTTATAATAATTTTAAAATATTATAAATATATAGAGCATTTTGTCGAGTAAAATTCACTTTTTAACCAAAAAAATCGATTATTTAAATCACTATAATTACATTTAACAATTATAACCGTTCACAAAATTTTAAATTATGAAAAAAACTATGTTTTATGCAGGGCTTTTTATAGCACTGCTCGCAGGTACGATATCCGTACAGGCGCAACAAACTACTGGTGAGATAAATAATCCTCCAGTAATTTCACCTCAAGTTCAGGCTGAAATTAATGCGATGCAAAATGCACCGCAACAAGCCCCACCAATGGGTCAGCAAAACATGATGATGATGCCTACTTATGTAGGATCTTTTAATACCAATGATGGGCCAGCTTGGGGAACTAATCCCCCTGCGCTAAGTGCAGTAGAGGCTGCGGCACTTATTTTTGGTGGAAATCCAGGGGATTATCAAGTTTCAACAAATCCAGATACTACCAATCCAGCTACAATCACCAATACTGCTTGGGCAACTACCTGGGGAGTTGGAGGATGTCAGGAAGTAGCAGAAGATTATTTTCTGGATGTAGGGCCTCCAGGGTATAATGACCCGGGAGGAGTTGACACTGCCACTTCTGCTTATGTTACGGATAATTGCACGTCCAATAATACCAATTACGTATGGACTTCTGGAGCTGTAGGGCCTCCTCCACCCGTTGAGTTTTGTGGTGCTGGATTGCCTTCACCTTTCGATTTACCAGCTACGGTGTCTTCTGATGCTACGGTAGCTCCAAACGGTGTTGTAGGAACCGGACCCGGAGAATACAATATAGATTATGTAAGTTTTGATGCTACAGCCAACTGGCCCAATGATATAAGCTTAACCCTTACCGCACCAGATGGTGTTACCTCCATAGATCTTAGTTCTAATAATGGTCCAGGCAATGCTCCAGGAACCCAAATGGACACTGAATTTAGAGATGATTCTGCTAATCTTGTTACTAGCTGGGCTTCAGGCAATATGCTACCAGACTACCAGGCAGAAGGCGGGTTGTTAAATACCGTTTTTGCAGGGCAAGATATAAATGGTACCTGGAACCTTACCTTAAATGATGCATGTTGTAGTGACGGGGGTACCTGGGACGAGTGGTGTATAGAGTTTACACAAATGGCACTTCCTCCCGATGACCCAATTATGAACTGCCCGGGCGACATAACCCTGGACGCAAGTCCTGGTGAATGTGAAGCGCCTTATGGTTTTGCAACACCTGTTGCACTAGACCCAGGTGGCGGAACCGTAACGGTAGTTCAAACTATGGGACCACCT
>PANU01000021.1 GCA_002707745.1 Flavobacteriaceae bacterium | reverse complement strand
AGAAGCTCCCAGCTTGGTACCAAACATTAAGTTAAATTGTTTTACATCGGTCCAGTTTCTGGATCCGGTTTCAGGATCGGCTATCTCCAGTTCTTCTATAAGTGCTTTTACATCGGCTAAATCTTCGGCATCAAGCGATGTAGCCATTCTGTTTAAAATTTCTTTCTGTTGTTCCCTATAACGCACCACACGTGGGTGTGTTGCTACAAACTGTGCTTCATCAAAAGCATCACCAAAGCGTTTTTGAGCTTTTGCAATTTCCTTTTGTGCTTTTTGTTCTAACTTTTCGCAGTAATCTTCCAGTAACACATCTGCTCGATACCGTTTTTTAGAATCTTTATTGTCTATAAGCGGGTCGTTAAAAGCATCTACGTGACCAGAAGCTTTCCATGTAGTAGGGTGCATTAAAATAGCTGCATCTATTCCCACAATGTTTTGATGCATGTACACCATGCTTCGCCACCAATATTCACGGATGTTCTTTTTTAACTCTACGCCGTTCTGCGCATAATCATACACGGCACTTAAGCCGTCATAAATTTCGCTGGAACCAAATATGTAGCCGTACTCTTTTGCGTGCGATACTACTTTTTTGAAATGATCTTCGTTTGCCATGCCGCAAAAATAGGAAAAAGGGGTTTTAGAATGTAATGGGAGGCTTTCTTTTTTAAAGAAAAGAGTAATGTGTGATGAGCGCGCTCCACTTTGGGGTAGTAAGCAGACATGGTGAAGTAAAAAATCTTTTCGCAAATAGAGACACAGCCTACCAAAAAAAAAACCCGAAACAAAAGTGTCTCGGGTAAGCTTTTTAAATTTATTCTCAGGATTTTATGGCTATTATTTCAACTCCATGGTAGCGCTGGCAATTTGCCTTCCGCCATCGTATACATTAATAATATATCTTCCTTCTATTAAATCTTCTTCCCTGGCATCTACCATAGCGCAAACGTCCAGTTCTTCATTTTCATAAAAAACATTTACAGATTTACTGTAATTAAGAATTCCATTTTCATAATTATGGATGCCTTTTTCCCCTAAAATATTGTTCTTAGGGTTGATTATTTGCACAAAAAAGGTTCTGTCTCCGGGTTCGGCTACTTCGTTAGGTGCTAATTGAAAACAGGCTCTTACTTTATCTGCTCTGCTACTGCGTCTTGTATCTACTACTTTACCGCTGTTTCTTACAATCACAGCCTCCCCACGCAAATCGGTTGCTTTTACAATAGAGGCTCTTTTAACTGTTTCAGACAAGGCTTCGTTCTTCATATTTACAGAATCTACCACTTTAATAGTTTCGTTTAAAACACTCGTGGTACTATCCCGCTCTACAACCAATCTGTTATTGGCAGCTATCAGGCTGTCTGCTTTTCGAAACAAGGCTTTACGTTCGTTTTTTAAGCGACCTACTTCAACTTTGTATCGTTGTATTAAAGCTACATTGGCTTCGGCATCTTTTACCGAGTCCAGTAAAACTTCAATTCGTTCTCTTGCAGCCAATAGGTCGTTATCTTTTAGCTCGTTGTCTTCAATGACCTCATCATAATTTGCAATAAGCTCTTCCAGTTCGGCTTCAATTTCTGTTTTTTGCTGCTCTAAGCTTGATACTGTACTTTTACTATCATTATAAAGTGTAACAGTATATACGGCAAGACCTATCAATAAAACTGATAAAACCCCCACCAGCACTTTAAATTTTGAACTATTATTTTCAGTGTTCATAGTATTACGGATTATTTGAATGGGCTAAAGTAGTAAGGTAATTCCGTATCAGTTGTTTATGAAATGGTAAAAATTATTAAAATATGTTAAATGTTTTATTTCCAAAAGTGTGTGGAGGTTGTTCCAACAAATTATTAAAGGGAGAAAACACCCTATGTGCGTCCTGTATCCACTCTTTACCTCTATTGGCGCATCACAAAACTGCAAGTACTGGCATGACAGCTGTTTTTTATGGAAGGGTACCTCTTGAACAGGCTACTGCATTACTTCGGTTTACCAAAAAAGGTATTACTCAGGAACTACTGCACAATCTTAAATACAGAGGAAATGAAAATATAGGTGTATTTTTCGGAAAGTGGTTAGGAGCAGAATTAGCTCAGATACAAAGCTACACAACTATAGATTGCATTATTCCGGTCCCAATTCATAAACTAAAAAAACGAAAACGGGGCTATAACCAGGTAACGGGATTTGGATTAGAAATTTCAAAAGCTTTACAAAAACCTATGTTTGAAGATGTCTTACTAAAAAAATATGAAACTGCATCTCAGGTTTTTAAACAACGATTTACACGCTTTAACAACGAAGAGGTGTTTACGGTAAAAAATGAAGAAAAAATTACAGGAAAACACATTCTAATTGTAGACGATATAATTACCACAGGCGCTACCCTGGAAAACTGCGCCAACAAGCTATTAACAGCAGGAGCTTCCAAAATTAGCCTTGCAACTATTGCCATGGCGTAACAACACTTTATATACATTGCATAGCTAACTTTATAGACAAACGCACATTTTTAGTAAAACCGAAAAAAATCTTGCTATTTTTACCGTCTTGAAAAAGCTACTACAAATAGTACGTCCTTACAAACACCAGTTGCTCTACATTCCAATTGGAGTGTTGTTTGCATTGTCTTTTGTAGATTGTGCCAAGCGAGGCAGTCCTTCTGGTGGCTTAAAAGACACCCTTGCTCCCGTTATTGTACGCAGTACACCAGAAAATTACTCCACAAATTTTGATGGCGATGAAATACGTATTTACTTTGATGAATACATAAAATTAGTGGATATTCAAAAAAACCTGATTGTTTCACCTCCTTTGGAGTATCAACCTATTATTACTCCTACCAATACCTCTAAACAACTCCGGATAAAAATCATAGACACCCTACGGGAAAACACTACCTATTCATTCAATTTTGGAAAGAGTATAGTAGATAATAATGAGGGGATTGAATTTCCCTATTTTAAGTACGTATTTTCTACGGGAGCTTATATAGACAGCCTTCAGCTTAACGGAACTATTAACGACGCCTTGCTTCCCGTACCCGAGAACCCGGTAAGTGTGGCTTTGTATGAACTAAATGAGGAATATACAGACTCAATTATTTTCAGTAAAAAACCTATGTATATTACCACTACGCGGGATAGCACTGGAAATTTTCAGCTTACCAACTTAAAAGAAGGAAAGTATGTATTGGTGGGGTTAAAAGAAAACAACAACGATTATATCTTTCAACCAAAAACCGATAAAATTGCCTTTTTAAAAGATACCATCACGTTACCAACCGATAGTACATATACCCTGACGCTGTTTAAAGAAATCCTGGATTACAATATATCACGTCCTTCGCATACAAGTAAAAATGAATTTATTTTTGGCTATCAAGGTAACATCGATAGTCTGGTTTTAGAGCCCATATCCACCTTACCAGAAAATTTTACGTCTGTCACGTATCGAGACGCCAAAAAAGACACCCTCCATTATTGGTTTAAACCTGAATTTGATAGTGAGGTGACCGACTCCCTGTTATACCTGGCAAAAAACAGAGGTCAAACAGACACTCTGGAAGTAAATATAAAAAACCTGTTTGCAGACTCTCTAAAAATTGGAGTTTTAAAAGGGGGGACACTTACACCCATAGATACTTTTCAACTGGAATTTAACACCCCACTGCAAACTATTAACGAGTCCCTCATAACAGTGTTGGACACAGATTCTATTGCAGTGCCGGTAACTACACAACGTGATACCCTCTACAACAGGGCTAAAATAATTTTTGAAAAAAAAGCAGACCAACGGTACAACATCACTGCGCTTCCTGGCACCTTTACCGACTTTTTTGAAGAAACCAACGACACTTTAAACTATACCATAAAAACTAAAGCCAAAGATGATTATGGTGACATTTCGCTTACATTACAAAACGCAAATGAATTTCCGTTAATAGTAGAGTTGCTTAACACTAAGTTTGAAGTACTGCGCTCTAAACATATTTCAGAAAACAAAGTTGTTTCCTTTGAATTTATTGAACCTGGGTTTTATTACATCCGTATTATTTTTGACAGTAATAATAATAAGATTTGGGATACGGGTAATTTTCTTCGAAAAGAGCAACCAGAAAAAATAGTGTACTACCCCAGAGAGATTGAAGTACGCGCCAATTGGAGCTTACCTGAAACATTTATCCTAAACTAAAACAATCCCTGTCCTTCAAAAACTGAAGGTGGTTTCGGTTGTCTTCTATGTGCTTTTTGGAAAGTGTGAGGGTTGCTACAAATTCCGATTCAAAGTTTTTGGTAGAAATATGTTGCCCTAATACATCATAAACAGCACTGTGTCCACTATAATGATGTCCGTTTCCATCCATCCCAATACGGTTTACTCCTATACAATAACTCATATTTTCAATAGCACGTGCTTTTAAGAGTGTATCCCAGGCAGAAATTCGTTTTTCAGGCCAGTTGGCAACATACAGTAGCAGGTCGTAATCTTCAGTATTTCTTGCCCACACCGGAAAACGGAGGTCGTAGCACACTAATGGACACATGCGCCATCCTTTATAGTTAATGATAGTTTTACTAGTGCCGGCAGTGTACGTTTTATGCTCACCCGCCAGCGTAAATGTATGTTTTTTATCGTAAGTATCAACCGTTCCCTTTTCAGTGACAAAGTAAAGCCTGTTGTAAAACAACCCCTTATCCCTAACGATGACGCTTCCTGTAATTGCACAGTTTTTATCTTTAGCAAGTTGTTTTAGCCATTGTAGTGTAAGACCGTTCTCGTCTTCGGCATTAGACTCAGCATTCATAGTAAACCCTGTGGGGAACATTTCAGGAAGAAGAATAAGGTCTGTTTGTTTTTGTATAGCCCTAATTTTTTCTTCAAACATCGCTCTGTTTGCTTTTGGGTTTTCCCAGTGTAGCTGTGACTGAATAATTGTTACGTTTAGGTTTTCCTGTTCCAAAAATTTTATTTTTTAGTGTGCTTATTTGTAAGTGACCTCCCTTATTGCCAGGATTATTAGGCTTCCAGCAATTTAATTACCTGGGTAGCGCCTTGCATTTTTGCGTGGTCCAGCGCGGTATTTCCTCGATCGTCTTTTAAGGTTGTATCGGCTCCGTGTTGCAGTAACATCTTTATAATTTCAATGTGCTTAAAGGTGGCGGCAAATATAAGCGCGGTGGCACCATTAAAATTGGTAATGTTTACATCGGCTTTATACTTTAAAAGCAATTTGGCAATACTATTGTAGCCTTTAAAACAAACACCCATAAGTGCTGTGTTGCCACTGGCATCCTGGGCATTGATATTTTGAGGGTGTTTCAGAACTTCTTTAGCAATTTGTTCAAAACTGTAGTAGGTTGCCAACAATAACGGGGTACTCCCGCGGCTATCTTTTTCATCTGCCCATTCTGGGTTTTCCTTCAGCAAACGGCCTACGGCAGCTGCATCTTGGTTTCTGATAGCGTCAAATAATTCTGAAATTTCCATTTGTTTTAGGTTGTGATAAATATAAAAACAAAGCAACACAGGTGGTGCTGCTTTGAGAAAATTTTAATATCTGTTTTATTTCAGCTGAAAATTTATGCCAAATCAAAACGGTCTAAGTTCATTACTTTGTGCCAGGCAGCCACAAAATCTTTTACAAACTTATCATTAGAATCGTTGCAACCATATACTTCGGCAACGGCTCGAAGCTCACTGTTAGATCCAAAAATAAGATCGGCTCTTGTTCCGGTCCATTTCACATCACCAGTTTTTCTGTCGCGTCCTGCAAACACAGTATCGGCATCTGAAGTGGCTTTCCAAGTAACTCCCAGGTCTAGTAAATTTTTAAAGAAATCGTTTGTTAACACACCTTTATTTTTTGTAAAAACTCCGTACGAAGAACCATCATAATTTGTTCCTATCGCTCTCATTCCCCCTAAAAGCACGGTCATTTCTGGTACTGTAAGCGTCATTAAATTAGCACGATCTACCAGCAATTCTTCTGCTGAAATTTCCTGATTGTCTTTAAGATAATTTCTAAAACCATCTGCAACAGGCTCCAGGTGGGCGAATGATGCTACATCGGTTTGTTGTTGTGTGGCATCGCCTCTTCCCGGATTAAAAGGAACGGTAATATGGTGTCCAGCATTTTTAGCGGCTTGTTCAACTCCTACAGAACCAGCGAGCACAATAACATCGGCTAAAGATACTTTTGAACTATTATTTTCATTAAAATCCTGCTGAATTTTTTCCAATGCATTTATAGTTTCCGACAGCCCGGCATTTACTTCCCAGCTTTTCATTGGCTCTAATCGTATACGTGCTCCATTGGCACCTCCCCGCATATCGCTATTTCGGTAAGTAGAAGCCGATGCCCATGCAGTAGTCACCAGTTCCGAAACAGACAAACCGGCATTTGTAATTTTTTCCTTTAATGCAGCCACATCAGCAGTTTCGATAGTAGATATGGAATCTTCAGAAATGGGATCTTGCCACAATAATTCTTCTTTAGGGACTTCAGGTCCTAAATATCTTGAAACCGGCCCCATATCACGATGGGTTAACTTATACCAGGCACGTGCAAAGGCATCTTCAAAAGCAGCGTGGTCTTTGTGAAAGCGCTTTGAAATCTCTAAATAAACAGGATCTTTTTTAAGGGCAATATCTGCCGTAGACATCATCAGGTCCTGAGTTTTGGATGCATCGTGCGCCTGTGGGGCTTTCCTTGCATTAGAAGCATCGGTGGGTCTCCATTGGTGTGCTCCGGCCGGGCTTTTGGTTAATTCCCAATCGTAATTTAACAGCACATCAAAATAATCATGATCCCATCTGGTTGGGTTAGGCGTCCATGCACCTTCCAGTCCACTGGTAATGGTATCGTCTCCACGGCCTGTTCCCATGCTATTTATCCATCCCTGACTCTGGTACTCAATTCCTGCGCCTTCGGGTTCAACACCCACGTATTTTTCGGCATCTCCGGCGCCATGGGCTTTCCCAAAAGTATGTCCTCCGGCTACCAAAGCAACAGTTTCTTCATCGTTCATAGCCATACGGCCAAATGTTTCGCGTATATCGTGTCCAGAACCCATAGGATCCGGCTCTCCGTTAGGTCCTTCCGGATTTACATAAATTAATCCCATATGTGCAGCGGCAAGAGGCTTTTCCAGATTTCCACCTTTGTAGCGCGCATCATTTTCCATCCACTCATCTTCAGAACCCCAGTAAATATCCTGTTCCGGTTCCCATACATCTTCACGTCCTCCTGCAAAACCAAAAGTTTTAAAGCCCATAGATTCTAATGCGCAATTTCCAGTAAGGATTAGCAAGTCTGCCCAGGAAATTTTATTCCCATATTTCTGCTTAATAGGCCATAATAGCAGTCTTGCTTTATCTAAATTTCCATTGTCCGGCCAGCTATTTAAAGGGGCAAAGCGTTGGTTTCCTGTATTTCCACCCCCTCGGCCATCGGTAACACGATAGGTTCCGGCACTATGCCACGCCATTCTAATAAATAATCCACCGTAATGCCCATAGTCTGCAGGCCACCAATCCTGCGAATCTGTCATTAATGTAATAAGGTCTTTTTTTAGGGCTGCAAAATCCAGGCTTTTAAAAGCTTCAGCATAATTAAAATCTTTTCCCATGGGATCAGACTTGCTATCATTTTGTCTTAAAATACCTAGTTTTATTTTATTGGGCCACCATTGCTGGTTGGTAGTTCCGTTTCCAGCCGATTGGCCTTGAATGTTTCCAAAATAAGGGCATTTTGCTGCACTTCCGTCATTTATTTCCCAAGCTTCACCTTTTGTGTCCATGTAGTTGTATGTTTTAGAGTTTCAAAATTTACTGAACACTAAAAATACAAATTAAAAACAGCAATTCTTCTATCTGCTATCGGTTGTTCTCATTAAACAATTAGAAAAATTTATAGTTCTTAAACTTAAAAATAGCAATGCTATATAGTTCTTAAAATTTCAGCAGCATTTTGTAGTGTTATTTCTGTTTTGGCAAAACATACACGCAACTGCTTAAAATCTTCATTATTGGCATTAAAAACAGAAGTAGGAATGGTTGCAATACCGTGTTGTTTGGTTAATTTTTCGGCGAAAGCCACATCATTTTGCTGTGTAATTTTACTGTAGTCCAGTAACTGAAAATACGTTCCTTTAGAGGGAACAACAGTAAACCGAGATCCTTGCAGCAATGTAATAAAATAATCGCGCTTCTGCTGGTAAAAAGCTCCTAGTTCCAGGTAGTGGGATGAATCTTGCAAGTATGTAGCCAGTGCTTTCTGTATAGGATGGTTTACGCAAAACACCACGTATTGATGTACTTTTCTAAATTCTGTCATTAATTTTTCCGGGGCTACGCAATAGCCCATTTTCCAGCCTGTATTGTGAAATGTTTTACCAAACGAAGCCGTGATAAAAGTCCTCGCAGCCAGGACATCAAATCTGGCAGCACTTTGGTGGATTTCTCCATCAAAGATAATATGTTCGTACACCTCATCACTAAGAACCAAGAGGTTGTTTTTTTCTGAAATTTCCTGTAATTGGAGCATATCCTTTTCAGTAAAAAGCATTCCGCTTGGATTGTGCGGACTGTTTATAATAATCATTTTGGTTTTGGAAGAAATGGCTTCTTTTACTTGATGCCAATCGGGTTTATAAAAAGGTGCGTGTAATTGCACCGGGATTACTTTTCCGCCAAAGAGCGTTATGGAAGGCGCATAACAATCGTATGCAGGAGTAAATAGTATGACCTCGTCATTTTTTTGTATGGTAGCTGCTATAGCAGTAAATATAGCTTGTGTTGCACCTGCGGTACAGATAATTTCGGTATCGGGGTTGTATTTTTTTGTGTGTAATGCTTCTATTTTTGCTGAAATTTGCTCCCTCAACTTCAAATCGCCTGGCATGGGTGCATATTGGTTATGCCCATCTTTCATTGCTTTGGTGACCAAATCTAGTAGCACCGGATCACTTTTAAAATTTGGAAATCCCTGAGAGAGGTTAATGGCGTTGTGCTCAGATGCCATTTTGCTCATGACACTAAATATTGAGGTTGTTACACTAGGAAATTTACTGGAAAACATACGATATACTTTTTATGTGCGTTACGATGAATAGGTGGTTTTATAGATATAATTCAAAATTAGTATCTTGCAACCCCCAAACCTACTTAATTTTATTAATGGAGAAGTTACTTTTTTTCTTCTTTACGTTTTTATCCTTTTTTCGTGTCGTGCCGGTGATGGCACAAGAAGACACTATCTCAAACTCTACGGAATACAGGATTAAGCAGCTTATAGACTCTTCGGAAACGTACTACAATTCTGGTAATTTTAAGAAGTCTATGGAGGTGAATATAAAAATTCTCAACCAATCTTTCGAAATTAACGATCCTTTATTGATTCACAAAGGATATCGGTTTTTGGGATACGATTTTATGGCGCTGGAAAACCTTAAAATGGCTAAGGAAAATTTCAAAAAATCGGAGCGTTATGCTGCAATGTCTAAAAATGATACCGCCATCGCTATTATAGATATGGATTTAGCCAATTTATACTCGTACCAGGAAAATGGGTACAGCAAGGCTATGAAGTATCATAAAAAATCTATTAAGGGATTTAAAAAAATTAAAGACACGATAGGTCTTTCTAAAGCCTATTACAATACTGTGATTACTGCTTTTGAGAAAGAAAAATACCAATCCGGATTGTATTATTTACTTAAGGCAGACCAGCTAAGGGATAAAGTAGACAGGCAATCGTACGAGGCAGGTATTGAAAACCTCTTTGGACTATTTTATACGTACAAGAAAGAGTATACTAAAGCAGAGAAAGCTTTTTTAGAAGCTATTGAAATAGCCGAAAAAGAAACGCTGACTGCCGAACTTGAAAGTTCTTATCTTGGCTATAGTGATGTCCTGGAAGCACAGGGCAATTTTGAAAAAGCACTGGAAATAAGAAAAAAATACGAAGAATACTTACTACTTAACAGTGAAATAGTAAAATCTGCCGCAACAGACAATAGCACTTCAAAATTCCAGATAGCCGAATACCAGAAAACTGCCGAAGCAGCCCGCCAAAAAAACGAGCTACAGGCCGAGCTTATGAACACCAAAAGTCTTACCAACACAATTTTATGGATTGTATTGGCTATAGGGATTCTGGTAACACTCTATTTTTGGTATGCCTACCGCAGAAGAAAAGAACTGGTTCGGGAATTACGTGTAAAAAACAAAGAATATTTACGAGCAAAAGAAAAAAGTGACAAGTTGGCCAAAAGCAAAGCTAAATTTTTCTCTACCGTAAGTCATGAACTACGAACTCCGCTGTATGGTGTAATTGGATTGAGTACTATTTTAATGGAAACTAAAGAGTTAAAAGCATATGAAAAAGATTTAAAGTCTTTAAAATTTTCGGCAGATTATCTATTGGCACTCATTAACGATGTGTTACAAATGAATAAAATTGATACCGAAAATTATGCAAACGATACCATTGCGTTTAACCTGCACGAATTGGTAAATACAATTGTTTCGTCTTTTGAATATATGCGCATACAGCACCAGAATGAAATAAGAGTTCGCATAGATGAAAACATTCCTTCTATACTGAAAGGAAGCTCGGTAAGACTTTCGCAAATATTAATGAATCTGGTAGGAAACGCTTGCAAGTTTACCGAACATGGGAGGATAGATGTAATTGCCCAAATTGCAAACGCCAGTGAAAACACCGTATTGATTAACTTTATTATTAAAGATACCGGTAGTGGCATTGCAAAAAATAAGCTTGAACATATTTTTGATGAATTTTCACAAATAGAATCGGCCAACAGGGACTATCAAGGTACGGGGCTGGGTCTTCCCATTGTAAAAAAATTATTGGAACAGGCTAACAGCAAAATTCAGGTTAACAGCGAATTGGGGAAAGGAAGTACCTTTAGTTTTAATTTACTGTTCGATATACTTCACCAAGAGGATCAGAAAGATCCTGTTTCTATAATTGACACCTCTATTCTTTCAGAAAAATCTATTTTGATAGTTGAAGACAATCGTATTAACCAAACAGTAACAAAAAAAATTCTTGAACAGGCACACGTTGTCTGCGATATTGCTGAAAACGGAGAAGAAGCTGTTACCAAGGTAAGTGGACACCATTACGATTTGATATTAATGGATATTAATATGCCCGTTAAAAATGGAATTGAAGCTACCCAAGAAATACGGACTTTTAATAAAGCTATCCCAATAATCGCCCTCACTGCAGTTGAAGTGGATGAAATTAGGTATAAAATATTTGACTCTGGGATGAATGACATTATTGTAAAGCCATACGATGTAGTGAAGTTTAGAGAAACCATTGCCAAGAACCTTATCTTGGGTGTACCTGGTAATTTAAATAACCTAGCTACCTATTAAAGGCTACTTTTTTAAATTGAACAGAATATTTTTTAATTCGTTTCAAAAAATACTCGCTTTTGTATAACACAAAATCCTGAGCCTTTTAAAAAGCTCAGGATTTTTTACTTGTCACTAAGTGTGCTTAGCTATCCTTTCAGCGAAGCGGAAAGATATTCTCTGTTCATTCTGGCAATATTCTCTAAGGATATTCCCTTAGGACATTCTATTTCGCAGGCCCCTGTATTGCTACAGTTTCCAAAACCTTCTTTATCCATTTGTTCTACCATATTCAGTACCCGGGTAGTTGCCTCTACTTGCCCTTGTGGCAACAACGCATACTGACTTACTTTTGCGGAAGTAAACAACATAGCACTTGCATTTTTACAGGCAGCTACACACGCTCCACAACCAATACATGTGGCTGCATAAAACGACTCGTCTGCATTTTCCTTTTCAACAGGAATGGCGTTGGCATCTATGGTATTTCCAGATGTATTTACTGAAATATACCCCCCCGCCTGCTGGATTCTGTCAAAAGAAGTTCGGTCTACCATTAAATCTTTAATCACTGGAAATGCAGTGGCACGAAAGGGTTCAATAACAATAGTATCCCCATCGTTAAACATACGCATATGCAACTGGCAGGTTGTAACCAGACGGTCTGGTCCGTGAGGCTCACCGTTAATTTGTAAAGAACAGCTTCCGCAGATACCCTCTCTACAATCGTGATCAAAAACTACGGGGTCTTCCCCTTTGTTAATGAGTTCTTCATTTAACACGTCCAACATTTCCAGGAAAGACATATCTTCTTCGACTCCATCTATTGGGTAAGTTACCATTTGCCCTTTCGCTGTTGCGTTGGCTTGGCGCCATATTTTTAATGTAAGTTTCATAATGTAGTAATTATGTTATTGGGTTATTTAGTTACTGAGTTATTATACTATTAAATGTTTCAGTATTTTATCTTAACCCTTACTTCTTTGCAGATACTTGATGTATCCATTTAATATTTTTAAAGTCTTATCGTGTTTATCTCTTAATTTATTCAAAATTTCTTGTGAAATATATTCTTCATCAAGAGCAATTATTCCGTGGTCTAACGTTTCATTGAGAGAACCTCTTTCCATAAATTTTCACAAAATAACTCAGTCAACTTAATAACTTTACTTATAACTCCTAGTCTTCAATTCAATATTCTCAAAAATCAAATCTTCCTTATGTAAAATAGCATCTTTTGGTTCTCCTTTGTATTCCCAGGCGGCAACGTATTTAAAGTTTTCATCATCGCGCAAGGCTTCTCCTTTTTGCTCTCCGCTTGTTTCTACACTTTCTTCACGGTAATGCCCTCCGGCACTTTCGTTACGGTGCAAGGCATCTTTGGCAAACAGTTCCCCTAATTCCAAGAAATCTGCTACACGTCCGGCTTTTTCTAATTCTGGGTTCATTTCGTCTGCCGATCCAGGTATTTTCACATCGGCCCAGAATTCTTTTCTAAGCGCGGCGATTTCGGTAATAGCTTCAGCAAGATCTTTGGCATTTCGGGACATTCCACACTTGTTCCACATTATCTTTCCAAGCTTCTTATGAAAATAATCTACAGAATGCTTTCCGGAGCCACTCATTAATTTATGTATGCTATCTCGTACATCCTTTTCAACTGCATCAAATTCTGGTGTATCTGTTGGAATTTTACCGGTTCTAATATCTTTACTAAGGTAGTCTCCAATGGTATAAGGCAAAACAAAATAACCATCTGCCAGGCCCTGCATTAAAGCACTTGCTCCTAATCTGTTTGCACCGTGATCGCTAAAGTTAGCTTCTCCTGTTGCGTACAACCCTTCTACCGTAGTCATTAGGTTATAATCTACCCAAATTCCTCCCATGGTATAATGCACCGCAGGATAAATCATCATTGGGGTTTTGTATGGGTTTTGATCTACAATTTTTTCGTACATCTGGAACAGGTTTCCGTATTTGTTTTCCACAACGGCTGCTCCTAATTTATATATTTCTTCTTCGCTAGGGTTTTTATTTCCCTGGATTAAGGCTTCTTCTTTTCCATAGCGGGTAATAGCACTTGCAAAATCCAGATATACAGCTTCGCCCGTTTTGTTTACTCCAAAACCAGCATCACATCGCTCTTTGGCTGCTCTGGATGCTACATCACGTGGCACCAGGTTTCCAAAGGCCGGATAACGGCGCTCCAGGTAGTAATCGCGTTCGTCTTCTTTAAGATCGGTTGGTTTCTTTTTTCCAGCTCTAATAGCTTCGGCATCTTCCTTTTTCTTCGGAACCCAGATACGTCCGTCGTTTCGTAAACTTTCAGACATAAGTGTTAACTTAGACTGATGATCTCCGGAAACAGGAATGCAGGTAGGGTGAATTTGAGTATAACAGGGATTGGCAAAAAACGCACCTCTTCGGTGTGCTTTCCATGCTGCTGTTACATTACTTCCCATGGCGTTAGTGGAGAGGAAGAATACATTTCCGTAGCCACCACTTGCTAAAACAACTGCGTGAGCACTGTGTCTTTCAATCTCACCTGTAACCAGGTTTCTGGCAATAATTCCGCGCGCTTTACCATCCACTTTTACAATATCCAGCATTTCATGCCTGTTATAAGGCTTAATTTTCCCCCGGTTTATCTGGCGGTTCATAGCAGAATATGCCCCTAGCAATAATTGCTGTCCTGTTTGTCCTTTGGCATAAAATGTTCTTGACACCAACACCCCACCAAAAGACCGATTGTCCAGCAAGCCTCCATATTCACGGGCAAAGGGAACTCCCTGTGCCACACATTGGTCAATAATATTTGCTGAAACTTCTGCAAGACGGTATACGTTTGCTTCTCGGGAACGATAATCGCCACCTTTTACGGTATCGTAAAATAGGCGGTAGTTACTATCGCCATCTCCCTGATAATTTTTTGCAGCATTAATCCCCCCTTGTGCTGCAATCGAATGCGCGCGCCTGGGTGAATCCTGATAGCAAAATGTTTTTACGTTATAGCCCAACTCTGCCAGGGTGGCTGCGGCGCTTCCTCCTGCCAGTCCTGTGCCAATTACAATCACGTCTATATTACGTTTATTGGCAGGATTTACAAGATTGATATTATTTTTATGATTGGTCCACTTTTCGGCTAAGGGCCCTTCAGGTATTTTAGCATCTAATATTGACATAGCGGAAATTTTTTAATGTGGAAGTTGATTTAAATGAAGGTATAAAGCAATAAAAATGAAGCCTACAGGAATCACTATTGCATATACTTTGGCAAATTTGGTTAATGCTTTAGAGTATTTGTTGTTAAAACCAACACTCTGGAAAGACGAAGCAAAACCATGCCATAGGTGAACTGCAAGTAAAACAAATGCTAAGCAGTAAATCCCAACACGGATGGGGCTTTCAAATTTATGAACGAGTTCTTCGTAGTACCTAAACCCAGAGTTTACGTTGTCTGGATCTAACAAACCACTCATATCGCCTTTAAAGTATTTTATATTCATTTCTGGCGCCCAGAAATCGTAAAAGTGTAAGCCAAGAAAAGCAAGTATTACAAGTCCCGAAATAATCATATTTCTGGAAGCCCAGGTGGAGTTGGTGTTTCCCTTGTAAGATTCATACTTAATAGCTCTCGCATTTCGGTTTCGCACCTCTAAAATAAACCCCATAATAAAGTGAAAAACAACTCCAAAAATAAGGATGGGTTGCAATACCGCTTGTACCAGAATATTGGTTCCCATAAAGTGGGACCACTCGTTAAAGGTATCTGGATCTATAACCGAGGTTACATTAATTGTAAAGTGTTGTCCTAAAAAGAAAACTAAGAACAGGCCAGAAAGTGCCATGGCAACTTTTCGGGCGATGGAAGAGGATATTATTCCCATTATGGTTGTGTTTTCAAAATTTTGAGTGACAAAAATACGGCTCACATTGCTTTCTTACAAACATTGAAAGCCGTTTGTTTTAATTTATAGTTGTTCTAAGTACTATTTTAACTCCAGAGGTTGTAAGACGGTTTTACCTTGCATCTTTACCGCTATTTCATACATTCCTTTTGGAAGATAAAAAATGCCATTATCTGCCTGCTTTAACTTTACATCATTTTTCTCCAGAGCCTTTTTCCCTTTTGCTGAAAGGCTCACGTTATAATCCAACACGTTCACCCCTTTTTCAACTTCAGCTTTCCATGAATTTACAATGGTTCCATCTTCTGTTGAAACGGAAATTTCAACAGTACCCCCGGCAGGAGCATACACTTGCAGCGGCACCGAAGGCTCATTCAAAAAATCGCCAAACGAGTTAAAACCAGAACTTCCCCAGCGACCCGAGGCACGTATAGATGGAATTTCAGCAAGAAGCAACTCATTTAATGTGTTGGAAGAAATTTGCTGCAATAAGGACAGGTCTGCTACATATATAGAGCGCCCATGAGTTCCCACCACCAAATCTTTATCACGCTTTTGAACAGCAAGATCGTGTACCGCAACATTTGGCAAACCTTCAGCAAAAGGCTCCCAGCTCGCTCCCTGATTAAAGGAAACATATGCGCCATTATCAGTTCCCAGATATAGTACCTGTTCGTTTTCAGGATCTTCCCTTATTACATTTACCGGAGAAGTAGGCAGGTTATTGGAAATATTTTTCCAAGTAGCACCGTAATTATCACTCCTGTACACATACGGCTTAAAGTCGTCCCAACGATACCCGTTTAAAGTTACATACACCCGTTCTTTTTTATGTTCTGAAGCTATAACACGACTCACCCACAAATCTTTTGGAAAACTGCCTGAAACATTTTGCCAGGAAGCCCCTGCATCCTTAGACACATGCACCAGTCCGTCGTCGCTTCCTGTGTACAACAACCCAAACTGAAACGGACTTTCAGCAATAGTTGCCAAGGTTCCATAGGCTACATTCCCTTTTTTACCGCCTGTAGTTAAATCTGCTGAAATTGCCTGCCAGTCCTTCCCCTGATTCATAGAACGCATTAATTTATTGCCACCCAAATATAAAATGTCCTGGTTGTGCGGACTTAACAAAATAGGTGTCTGCCAGTTAAAGCGATACGGATTTTCACCCAATTCATGTTTTGGCTGTATATAGGCGGTTTCTTTCGTTTTTCGATTCAATCTAAAGTAGTTCCCAAACTGAAAACCGGTATACACGATATCGCTGTCCCGATTGTCAATTTGAATCTGCATCCCGTCACCACCCATAATAAACTCGTACGGATATTTCCCATCCTGCATCCATCCAGGATTTTCTTCATTTTCATGAGAGCCTACCCAAACCCCGTTATCCTGCAGACCACCATATACATTATAAGGCTCTTCATTATCTACGTTAATTGCATAAAACTGCCCCACGGCTGGCTGGTTGTTTTTTATCCAGTTTTCGCCATCGTCATAACTTATGTTTACCCCACCATCATTTCCATTAATAAGATGTCCGGGCATTTTAGGGTTTATCCACAATGCGTGATGATCTGCATGCACATTGGGAGCAGAAATAGAGGTGAATGTTTTACCAGCATCCTTCGATTTAAGAATTGGAACTCCATAAATATAAATCCCGTCCTTATTTGTTGGGTCTACGTGAATTTTTCCGAAGTAATACCCGTAGCTGTAATAAATACCGTCTAAATACCCCTCGTGTGTTTTTTTCCAATTTTTACCACCGTCTGTGCTTTTATACACCTCAGCACCAATCACAGGCGTATCGAACAACATGCTGTTGGCATCTTCCAGATATTTAGCAAGGTCGATGGGTTGTACAGTACCGCCGCGCACCATATTCTTTACATTATCGGCTCTGTATTTTTCCTGAAATCCATTATTTCGTAAATAGTTATTTAATTTTTTATCGTCTAATGCCAGGAATTGTGAAGACGTCATGGTTTTAAACTGCTCTTTGGAAAGGTCGTCACTGTTTTTTTCTTCAGGCTCTTCTGTTCTTCTATTCTGGTTATCGTGAATGGCATATACGGTGTTGGCATCATACACCGCAAGCCCAATTCTTCCTACTCCATCGCCCGTTGGAAAACCACTATTTGGGGTTGAAACTTTAACCCACGAACTCCCTCCATCGGTACTTTTATAAATAGCGCTTCCTGCGCCACTTCCTCGAAAATCCCACGCTTTACGGTCTTTATCCCAGGAGGATGCATACATAAGATTAAAGTTATTGGGAGCTGCATCCATTTCAATAATTCCACTTTGGTTGTTTACAAAAAGTGTTTGTTGCCAGGTTTTACCACCATCGGTGGTTTTATAAACCCCGCGTTCACTATTGGTAGAATACAAATGCCCCACAGCCGAAACCACAACTTCGTTTGAATTGGCAGGGTTAATTATAATTTTTGAAATATGATGACTATCCTGCAACCCAACATTCTCCCAGGTTTCACCATTGTTGGTAGATTTTAATAACCCTATTCCAGCATAACTGGAGCGCGATGCGTTTACCTCTCCTGTTCCTACCCAGATGGTATTGTTCTTCCAGTCTACGGCCAAGCTGCCCACATTTTGCGTTGGACTGTTATCCAAAATAGGTACAAATGTGGTTCCGTTATTTTTAGTGTGCCATACACCACCACTTGCATACCCTACGTAAAATTCGGTTGGGTTTTCTGGATTTACAGCCAGATCTACCACACGCCCACTCATAATAGTAGGCCCTATATTTTTAAAAGGAAGGTTTTTAACTAAAGAATTCTGAGTGAGTTGAGATTTTTGCGTCAGACCTTTTTTTACGTCAGCTATCGATGTTGCTGGCTGTTGTGCAAAAGCAACGCCACTAAAAAGTACTACAAAAAGAAAGAGGAGTTTGTGTTTCATGATTGGGTTTTAAATAGGGTAAGCAAGTTACGGAAAAAAACATCCCTCCCCAACCCTCCCTTCAAAGGGAGGGAGTAACTTGGTGATCCCCTTTGAAGGGGAGTTAGAGGGGATGTTTAGCCCAGACTTTCATATACTTCCTGCCTAATCTTTAAAAGAACCATTTCCATAGTATTGATTATTTCATCATTTGAAAACCTTAAAAACCGCACCCCATACCCTTCCAGTCTAGCTGACCGTTTT
>PANU01000020.1 GCA_002707745.1 Flavobacteriaceae bacterium | reverse complement strand
TTTGAAATCGGATGTTAGCATCCAGTTAAACGTTAACAAGCCATACAGGAAAATACTATATAAGTGCTGAAACTTATGAAATTTGTACCATTGGCTGTGTTCTGAAAACCTGATGATACGTCCTGCGTCCAGGTCTTCATCGTGTCCGTGTATGTTTGTGTAGGTGTGGTGCAATACGTTGTGTTGTACCTGCCAATTGTATACATTCCCAGCAAGTATGTATATACTGCTTCCTAAAATTTTGTTGATCCATTTTTTTGAAGAATACGATCCGTGGTTGGCATCGTGCATGACATTCATGCCAACACCAGCCATGCCAACTCCCATCACAATGGTTAATAATAGTTGTGCCCAGGTGGGTAGGTTTAGGGTAAGTAGTAAGAAATAGGGAGAAAGATACAGTGAAAACATTACAATCGTTTTTAAATGTAGTTTCCAGTTCCCAGTTCTTGCAATGTCGTTTTCCTTAAAATAGCCATTAACGCGCTTATTAAGTGTGCGAAAAAACTTGGCAGAATCTATACGGGAAAATTTTACTTGAGGCGTGTTCACAATAGTATGTTTGTCTTCAAAAATTGCTTTTGAAAATTAAACCGCTAAAATAAGCATTGTAAACCAAATTCTCTTCAACCAAAATAAAAAGTTATAAAAGAAGTCCTACTTTTGCTATCATATACACATTATGGAGCTAATACATACCTATTTTCCGCAACTTACTGAACAGCAAGTATTTCAATTTCAACAATTGGAGACACTTTATAAAGACTGGAATCTTAAAATAAACGTGGTTTCCAGAAAAGATATAGACGAACTCTATCTGCGACACGTCCTGCATTCTCTTGGTATTGCCAAAGTACAACCCTTTGCTCCGGGCGCATCTATTCTGGATGTTGGTACGGGCGGAGGCTTTCCTGGTATTCCATTGGCTATTTTATTTCCCGAAACCCAGTTTCATTTGGTAGATAGTATTGGTAAAAAAATAAAGGTGGTTCAGGAAGTTTCGGAAGGTCTGCAACTTCAGAATATAAAAATCACCAATGCCAGAGCCGAAACTATAGAAAATACATACGACTTTATTGTGAGCCGCGCTGTAGCCCAAATGGAGACTTTTGTTCATTGGGTGCGGGACCGTGTTTCGAAAAAAAGTAAGCACGAATTAAAAAACGGAATTTTATATCTAAAAGGTGGCGATCTCACCGAAGAATTACGGGATTTTCCAAAAGCCACTATTTATAGCTTAACAGATTTCTTTAAGGAAGATTTTTTTGAAACCAAAAGCGTAGTACACCTTCCGTTAAAATATAGAGGGTAGGGTTGGTTGTCGGGTATCTGTTGTGGGTTGTTAGTTGAGGTTGTCTGAATTATATTACTTTTTAGGCAGTTTAGTATTTAAGAACCATTGTAGTGCTATAATAGTTTTGGCGTCTATAATTTTTTCTGAAATCCAGGTTGCTATTTCTGCAATAGGTAGTTTTATAATTTTTATGTCTTCTTTTTCTGAAGATACACCACCTCCTTTAGAGGTTTTGTCTTTTGAGGAGACTTCAGTATAAAAAAGATAGCATTTTTCTGTAGCGCCTCCGGGAGAGGTGTAAAAGCTAAAAATTTGTTCTGGTTGAAATACCTTGTACCCTGTTTCTTCTTCGGTTTCTCTTGTTATGCAGGTTAATGGGCATTCATCCTCTTCAATAGACCCTGCGGGGATTTCATGTAACCAGCCATGTCCATGCTGGGTGGTAGGATACCTAAACTGTTTGGTTAGCAGTATGCTTTCAGTGTCTTTTTCAAGAATAAGAATAGCTGCCGAATCCCCCCGGTGAAAGGCAAACCGGTCTACTGTAATTGTATCGCCACTAAAGGTATCGTAACTAATAGTTGCTTTGAGCATTTTGTAGTGATTATTAAATACTTCTTCTTGAGTATGGACGGTGTATTGCATCTGGCTGACATTTGTATGAATAAAAAAAGGCTTCCAAAAATAGGAAGCCTTTTTTAAAAAATCAATTTAAAATTATTAACGTGCTATGATAAACTTTTCAGTTGTTACAACTGCACCACTTGTAATTTTTACAAGGTAGGTTCCTGTTTGTAAGTTAGAAACGTTTATTTCTTGTTGTGCAGAAATATTAGGTACTAGCATAAGCTCTTTTCCAAGAATATCGAATACTTGGATAGTTGCATTTTCAGCATTTTTAATATTTAAGATGCTAGTTGCAGGATTAGGATACATAACCACTTGGTTTGTAATTACATCCTCCACTCCTAGAATTACCTGTACACCATCTGAACCAAAGTTCTGACTTACTCCAGATCCATAAGCTCCGTTTGTATTGAAAATTTCTACATCATTACTGTCTGTAAGAGTAACAGCTCCACCACCGTCACCGTAGGTGTCAATAAGGTTGAAGGTGTGACATCCAGCATTTAATTGGAACGTTTCGTTGATAGTCTGGTTGTTTCCGTAAGGACCACCATTATAAAGAACGTTACCATTTTCGTCAGCAACATTCCAACGTACTTCACCACCATAACCATCAGTATTCAATTCCATATAAACAGTTCCTGAACCGTTTACAGCTTGATCAAATGAAGTAGATACATCGTTATTTGTAAGTACATCATCATTAGGAATAGATACATCTATAGTGTTTCCTGTAGGTTGAATGGTAAAAGAAACTTCTGGAAGTTCAACATCTTCGTTTTGAAGAGAAGTTAAAAGTCCTGTCCAAGTGTAAGTTTCAACAGCACCACCATTTACAGAATATTCAATATCAAGAGAAGTAAGGTCGTTTGCACCATTATTCTGAATATTAATTACAGGAGTAACAGTTTCAACACAAAGTTCTGGAACGTCATTGATAGAACGTAAGTTGATGTCATTGCAGTAGTAATTCCTAAGCGAAAAGTAACCATTGAAGACCATACAGGAACCTGGTGTGGCTATTGTCCTCGTGTAACAGAAGCTATTGAAAGGGTTCATGACGAGACAGACAATATTACCGTTATTGCTATTCATAATAACGATGAAATGACCCTGGCTTTTGAAGAGTTGATTCGCGAAGAATTTGAGGTGTTTGGATTTCCTACAGGACGTATAAACCGAACAACTAACTGGGCTCCCCCATATGAAGCGGCGGACGTTACTTCTATGGCTGGTACCAATTCGCCAATTGGTATTGGAATACGATCTTCGGTTAACGGAAATACCCTAAATGCAACGATAAGCGTAAGTAGCGAAGAAGCGCTAACCGATAAAAAATTGGTGGTTTACCTCACTGAAGACGGAATTATTGCAGACCAGGTAAACTATTTAAACAATGACCCCAGTAGTATTTATTTTGAACAAGGGGATCCTATAGTAGATTTTGTTCATGACGATGTTTTGAGGGCTTCTTTAACCGATATCTTCGGAAACGCTATTTCCTCAACCGGTGCCCTTGAAGAATACACAGTAAACCTAAGCACCTCTATAAATGCATCGTACGTAGTTGAAAATCTACACTTAGTGGTAATGGTTACTGAAAATGACAATACTGCTATAAACTCTCAGGAAGCAAAAGTAAACGAGATTGTAGGGTACGAATAAAATGTGTTGCTTTTAAGCATTAAAAAAAGAGGCTGTCTAAAAAGTTTACTCGTATTGTCAAACTGAGCTTGTCGAAGTTTTAACCGTATTGACAATCAATACATTTCGACAGGCTCAATGTGACAAATTCATGACTTTGACACTTTTTAAACAGCCTTTTTTTGTTTCTAGATATGTAAAGCCTATCCTAAATAAGGATACTTATAATCTATTGGCGATACAAAAGTTTCCTTTACCATTCTAGGTGATATCCATCGGTACAGGTTTAATTTACTTCCTGCTTTGTCATTAGTTCCGCTTGCTCTGGCGCCTCCAAATGGTTGTTGTCCTACAACAGCCCCGGTTGGCTTGTCGTTAATATAGAAATTACCTGCAGCATTCTCCAATGCTCTTACAGCAGTTTCCAGCGCGTATCTGTCTTCGCTAAATACAGCTCCTGTTAGTGCGTACTCACTGGTTTCATCTACCAGCTTTAAGGTTTCTTCCCATTTGGTATCATCAAAAACGTAAATGGTTACTACCGGGCCAAATAGTTCGGTACACATGGTTGTGTATTTAGGATCCTCAGTTTTAATAACGGTTGGATGAATAAAATAGCCTTCGCTTTTGTTGTACGTTCCGCCCACTACTATTTCTGCATTCTGGTCTATTTGTGCCTGGTCTATATAACTTGCCAGTTTGTCAAAAGAACCTTCGTGGATGACTGCAGTAATAAAATTATCAAGATTTTCTGGCGAACCAATTTTAAAACTGTTTACATCTCCAATTACTAAATCTTTTACTTCTTCCCAAATGCTTTTTGAAATATAACAACGGCTTGCTGCACTACATTTTTGCCCCTGGAACTCAAAAGCCCCTCTGGAAATAGCTGTAGCTACCTGTCTTGGGTTTGAAGATTTATGTGCAACGATAAAGTCTTTTCCTCCAGTTTCTCCAACAATTCTTGGGTACGTTTTGTAGTTGTGGATATTGGTTCCAATTTTTTGCCAGATATCTTTAAATACATGCGTAGAACCCGTAAAATGAATACCACTAAAATCTGGACTTGCCAGTACCGTGTCTGTAATCATAACAGGATCTCCCATTACCATATTAATTACGCCGTCTGGCACTCCTGCTTCGCGAAATACATCCAAAACTACCTTTGCTGAATATACCTGGCTGTCGCTGGGTTTCCAAAGCACTACATTTCCCATTAATGCTGCACTGGCAGGCAGGTTTCCGGCAATAGCTGTAAAGTTAAAGGGAGTAATAGCATATACAAAACCTTCCAGCGGACGATACTCCAGCCTGTTCCAGGCGCCTGAAGTAGACTCTGGTTGCTCGTGGTATATCTCAGTCATATACTGTACATTAAAGCGCAAAAAGTCTATCAGCTCACATGCCGAATCAATTTCTGCCTGTTGTACCGTTTTGCTTTGTGCCAACATTGTTGCAGCATTTATTTTGGCGCGGTATGGCCCAGCAATAAGTTCTGCAGCGCGTAAAAAAATACCAGCACGCTGTTCCCAGGGCATCTGGCTCCATTTTTTCCTGGCTTCCAGACTTCCTGCAATTGCTTCTTCAATGTGCTTCTTTTCGGCTTTATGATAGGTGCCTAAAATATGTTTATGGTCATGTGGTGGCGCCATGGTTGCGGTATCACCAGTTTTAATGTCTTTTCCATTTATGTATAGCGGCACTTCAATAGTTTCGTTATACATATTTTTATAAGTATTTACAACGCGATCGCGTTCTGGAGAACCTGGAGCATATCCCAAAATTGGCTCGTTTACTGCAATAGGCACTTCAAAAAATCCTTTTCCCATAGTGTTGTTTTTGGTGTTAAAATTTAGAAATGCAAAGGTACTGATTTTAGTTGGTAGTTGGTAGTAGCCAAAACGCTTCGTTGGTATACACTCAATTAAAGTTGGCGGTACGTTCACATGATTTATTAAAACCTGTCCTTGCTACTGTAATTTTGAACTTAATAATGTAAAACCTTGAGTATTTTGTAATTTCAAGTTTAATACCTGGAATTTGGTTTTAAGTCTCTATTTTTACCCGGGTCGAAAGGTTTTCAATAAAAAACGACAACATCATTTATGTGTACGCTTACATTTATTCCTAAAAAAAATAATGGTTTTGTGCTTACTTCAAGTAGGGACGAAGCTCCCGGGCGTAATACCATTGCCCCAAAAAAGTATAGTATTGAGGGGACACACGTACTGTTTCCCAAAGACGAGGTGGCTGGAGGTACTTGGATTGGGGTTTCAGAGAAAAAGAGACTTATTTGTCTTTTAAATGGAGGTTTTACAGCACACAAACGAGCGAGCCAATACCGCATGAGTCGCGGTGTTGTGGTGACACAACTCCTTATTGCTGAAAAGGTGACAGACGCTATCCAGGCCTTCGATTTTAAGGGAATTGAACCTTTTACTATAATCTTGTTGACCTATGAAACCAAAATGCAGCTTTTTGAACTGGTTTGGGATGGTGAGAAAGCTCATTTTTCTGAAAAGTCCCTGCAACCACACATCTGGTCTTCTTCCTTACTATATTCCAAAGAAATGAAACAATTACGGGAGACTTGGTTTTCAGAATTTATAGCAGCACGTAAAGATCTTTCGCCAGCAACAGTATTAAAATTTCATCATGAAGCAGGTACTGGAAACCCAAATTCTGATTTATTGATGAATCGTGGTTTTGTGAAAACCAAAAGCATTACCCAAATCCATAAAACCGAAGCGTCTCTCACTATGCAGTACGAAGATTTGCAAACCAACCAACAAACTACAACCAGCCTTTGAAACATACAGGTAAATTAATTATCATAGCATTTCCGGATACGTACGTTACTATGAGTACCGAATGGGTTTGTAGGGTGTTGCCATGGTTTGGTTTAGGAACTAAAGACTATATTAAAGCGGGACATGCAGCTCTGATTTTAATAGATAATAAAAATGGGAATGCCAGCTATTTCGATTTTGGGAGGTATGTAACTCCTAAAGGTCACGGGCGCGTACGAAGCGCTGTGACCGATGCCGAACTTCATATTCCAATTACAGCAAAATTTGTTACCCGTTCTAAAGATGATTCGGGCGATAGTCAGCTTCAAAATTTAGAAGAATTTATGGTGTGGTTACATGCCAATCCGCAAAAAACACATGGGGAAGGTCGGTTGTTAGCTTCGGTATGTGATGCGATAGACTTTAAAAAAGCAGAAAATTTCATTCTTCAACTTCAGCAAAAAGGGAGTATTCCTTATGGTGCTTTTGAAAAAACAGGCAGTAATTGTGCCCGCTTTGTAACCGATACTATCCTGGCTTCTACTACCGATAAAAAAATTATAAGGGCGCTCAATTTTAATAAGAAATTTACCCCCAGCACGGTTGGTAACGTAGAAAAAGCAAACACATTACAAAAAGTATATCAATTACAGCATGGTGAGATAGTAACCTTTAACGGAAGTGCTTTAAAAGAAAACCTCACCAATTATTTTCACAAAAAGAAACCTAAGAACAAGATCCAGTGGAGCGAGGCAACTTTTGAAGAAAATTTCAATAAAAATTCAAACCTTCAAAAGCTCTCTGGGACGGGAAGCAGTGCTTGGTTTGAAGTAGTGCCAGCTCAATTACCTGCCCATCATTTTAATATAAAAAGGTACAACCATCTGGGGGAAGTAGATTATGACGGGATATATGTTTCAGCAACTTTTGACCTTACTTTGCCATTTCAATTTACCTACGATAGCCATTGTGCTTTTTGCCACATAATGCAGGCGGGCAAAATTATAAAACTGAAAAGTGTAGGGATTCTGGCAAAATTTAATTCATTGCAAAAGCAGCGTTCAGCTTAAAGGTAGGGATGGTTACTCTAAAGGAATCTGCTGTGTCTAAATTCACCATTTTGTACGAGCCGTGCATAGCGCCTAAGGGTGACTGGAGTAAGCATCCACTGCTATAGGTATGTGTTTGGCCTGGTTGTAAAATGGGTTGTACCCCTATAACGCCGTCTCCTTCTACAGTTTCGGTATTGTTTAGTGCGTCTATAATTTCCCACCTACGGGAAACAAGCTGTACTGTAAATTTACTTTGGTTTTCAATAGTAATGGTGTAAGAAAAGGCATAGCAGGGTCTGGCGTTGTTTTCCAACTTTCCTTCAAACCTGTTGGCTACTGAAATTTTAATGCCTTTAGTAATTTGCTGTACCATATTAATAAACAGCTGCTGTAATTACAAAGAAAATAACCGCCGCAACTGAAGCGCCTATTCCAAATACGATGTTTAAAAATACAAATTTTAAGATAGTTACAAACCTACGCTGCTTATAAAAATTACGTAATGCCTTATAAAAGTAGATAGGACCTATAATCGTGAATAGTATACCCATTAAAATTTCTTCTCCTATCAGGAGATCTGGTATAAGTGCAATGAACAATCCTATAAACAGAAAGCTGAAAATATGAAAGATAAAAATCATATGTTCTATATAAGAATAGTTCTTTTTAGAATAAATTAGCCAAAAGAAAATAGCAAATACCGGGGTGAAAAAGAACAGGAAAAACGGGACTTTCCCCATCATGTAATTTGCAAACGCTGTGGGTTTGTCTCTAATACGTTCAAAAACCTGTCCCTTTTGATACGTCCACCTATTTATCCTGTTATTTGAGTGGTTAAGGCTATCTAAAGCAACTTGTACCTCTTTGATCTTCGTTTTTTCATAGAATTCTTGATAGAAAATAAAACGCTTTATATTTCTTTTTGCCCAGTGCAGGGTGTCCAATTCTTCTTCTGAAAGTAGCTGGAGCGGTTCCTTTTGTTCAACTTTTAGTTTGGTAGTATCTTTTGTTCTTACATCAATTTCAGTAGCTACTGAATCTATAGGCGTAATGGCAGTCTCATCTTTAGGTTCTTCTATCTCATCAGGCACAAAGTTTTTATCACCAATTGAATACCGGACACCACTTGTGGGCTCGTTGGTGGTTTGAACTATGCCGTTGTAATCTTCTGGACTAATAAATGTGTTAATAATTCCATTTAGCAAAAAGTAAATAATTGAAACGCTTAAAAAGAAACGAAACGGGTTGGCGTATCGTAATCGTTTACCTTCCACATATCTTCGTGTAATGGTACCTGGTCTAAACAACAAATCTGAAATTGTAAATCGTAATCTGGAGTCATAGCTTACAATGCTATTAAAGAACTCACTAAAAAAATCTTTTAAGGAAAGTTGTTTAGTACTGTTAAGTTGTGAGCAGTAGGAGCAATATACATCGGTAAGATCTAAGGGTTGTTTGCAATTAAGGCAGGTGTTGCTTCGGTACTTATAGTGGCGTCTGTTGCTTTCGCTCACTTTTTTGGTTGAAGGCACTTTTTTATCGCTGTTCATACCGTAAAAGTAATGAAAGTTTTAAAATACAATTAGCGGTTGCGCCAAAAGAAAGGGGTGAATAAAATAAGTACTGTAAACAGTTCTAACCTGCCTATAAGCATTAAAAAAGATGCCCACCATTTTGCTGCTGTAGGTAAGTTTCCATAGTTGTTTACAGGGCCCAGATCGCCTAATGCAGGTCCCACATTTCCAAGGGTGGAAGCAGCACCTCCTAAAGCAGTTTTATAATCCAAACCTAACCAGGAAAAAACCAAAACTCCCATAATAAAGGAAAGCATATATAAAATGAAGAAACCTAGAATATTATAAACAATAGGTTCCTGTACCGATCGGTTGTTGTATCGCACTGGTAAAATAGCGTTTGGGTGCAGTGTTCTTTTAAATTCTAAGATACCATTCTTGATCATGATGAGATGTCTTACCACTTTAATACCCCCTGCAGTAGAACCAGCCGATCCCCCCAGAAACATAAGTCCGAAGAAAAATATTGCCAGAAAAGGCGTCCAAAGTGTGTAATCTGCAGATACAAACCCTGTGGTTGTTATAATTGCAAGTACTTGAAACAATCCATGGCGTAAAGCACTTTCTGCTTTCCCCCAAACCATTGGATGGTCTATACTGGAAAGTGATATATCTGCTTTAAAGTAGATAAGAACTGCGGCAATGAGTGTAAAAATAGCAATCATTCCTGCATACCACTTAAATTCATCATCCTGAAAAATGCGTTTAAAACGCCTTTTAAACGCAAAGTAACTCAATACAAAATTGGTGCCCGCCAAAAACATAAACACCATAATAATATACTGTATAACAGGAGTATCGTTCCAGTAAGCAACACTGGCGTTTTTGGTTGAAAACCCACCGGTACTCAAGGTGCTTAAGGAGTGGTTTATTGCGTCAAAAAGATTCATTCCGGCAACTTTCAGCAAAATAGTTTCAGCTACGGTATACCCTACGTAAATAAGCCATAAACGCTTGGCTGTATCGGTAATTCTGGGATGTAGTTTGTCGCCACCCGGCCCTGGAGCTTCGGCTGTAAAGAGTTGCATTCCGCCAATCCCAAGCAATGGTAAAATGGCAATAGCAAGTACAATAATTCCCATCCCTCCAATCCAATGGGTAATACTGCGCCAGAATAGAATTCCCTTTGGTAAGCTTTCAATATCACTTAAAATGGAAGCTCCTGTGGTTGTATAGCCACTCATGGTTTCAAAAAAAGCATTGGCAAATCCTGGAATAGCACCTGTAAAAAGATAAGGCAATGTACCTATAAGTGCCATGGTAATCCATCCAAAGGTGACAATAATATATCCCTCTCTTTTTTGAATTTCCTTCCGGTGTTTTCTCGTTATGAGCATAACGGCGCCACCAAGTAACAAAGTGGTCAGACCTGCAAGTGAAATTTCTAAAGCTACTCCGTCTTTATACAAAAAGCTTATTCCTGCCGCTAACAGCATAAACCCGCCGTTTACAAGCAATAGCAGTCCCAGCAGGTGAAGAATTATCTTAAAGTTTAAGGAGGCAATGGGGCGCATTACACGAAGAATTTTTCAACTTTAGAAATAGATTGCGGTAAGCAGCAAACCACAATCCTGTCGCCACTCATAATTTTGAAATCGCCCAGGGCAATAATCCCTTCGCCATTTCTTACCACCCCACCAATAATTGCAGAACGCGGTAAATCGATATCTTTTATTAGTTTTCCAGAAACATCAGAGTTAGGGGTAACCACAAATTCTAATAATTCTGCATTCATGTTGTTCAATTTGGTCATAGCAACTACTTCTCCTTTACGGACATAACGGAAAATAGTATTGGCAGCCAAAAGTTTTTTATTGATGAGTGTGTCAATACCAATAGATTGCGATAGTTGAAAATAATCCATATTTTCTACAAGAGCAATGGCCTTTTTTACTCCTTTGCTCTTAGCTACAAGGCAGGACATAATATTGGTTTCACTGTTTCCGGTTACTGAAATAAATGCATCCATTTCGGCAATGGACTCTTCCATTAAGAGTTCTACGTTTCGGCCATCTCCGTTAATAACAAGACAGCTAGGAATTTCGTCGGCAATATCGAATGCTTTTGATTTATTACTTTCGATCAATTTTACACGGAAACTGTTTTTGCATAAATCGGTAGCAGTTTTATAGCCTATTTTACTACCGCCCAGGATCATGACATTCTTGATATCCATTTTTACTTTTCCGGTGAGTTTAAAAATTTCATCAACACCGGATCTGGTAGTGGTAAAGTATACCTGGTCGCCTTCTTTAAACTGGGTGTCGCCTCTTGGGATTAATGTATATTGAGTCCCAAAACGTTGTATGGCCAGAGGCACATATTTTAATTCCGGGTGTAGTTCTCCAACTTCTTTTACGGTTTTATCTACAAAGGCAGCTGTTCTGGAAAGCGAGAGTCCAATCATTATTAACGCACCATTTTCAAAAACATACGTATCATTAAATCCGCTTTGATTTAGTAAAAGAGAGATTTCATTGGCAGCTAGTGCTTCTGGCGAAATAAGCTCATCTATTCCAAATTTCTTAAAACCTACTTCATCTTTGTTATCCAGAAATTCGGTGTTGCTAATACGGGCGATGGTACGTTTGGCGCCTAATTGTTTGGCAAGTACACATACAGTAATATTGGTGGTTTCGCTACTGGTAACCGCAATTACAAGGTCTGCTTGTTCAATTTGAGAGTCTTTTAAGGTAGCAATAGAAGTAGCATCACCTTTAATTACCCGAATATCCAGATGTGTGTCTGCATAGGTAAGTGTTTCTCTTTTATTGTCTATTAAAATAATGTCTTGCGACTCATAAGAAAGGAGTTTAGCAAGGTGAAAACCTACTTCGCCGGCACCGGCAATAATTATTTTCATGGAGTGTAACTAAAATAAGTGAGGCAAAGGTACAAATTAAAAAATTCCAAATTCCAAATTCCAAATTCCAAACTTGTTTATTTCCATTTTTTTAGTTGTGTGGCTGGTAAATTCAAAAATGGTTAAGTATCTGTATGGGTTTCTGCTAAAAAGCTATAGCATATTATCTAAAAGTTTCAACAAAAATCTCGTAGCTTTGCACCCGCAAAAACCTATGGAAGAGAAAGTAACCCCTTATAAAAACAGCAGCCGTAATAAAAAGGAACAGGTAGAACATATGTTCGATACCATTTCTGGAAATTACGATGGGCTCAACCGTGTTATTTCTTTGGGAATAGATCAAAAATGGCGCAGAAAAGTAGTGAAATTAGTTGCCCAAGCACAGCCAGGTTCTATCCTCGATATTGCCACAGGGACCGGAGATTTAGCCCTTCAGTTTGCTGAAAAAATCCCTGCAGCCAAAATAGTTGGATTAGATCTTAGTGAAGGTATGCTAAGCGTAGCCCGAAAAAAAGTAGCAGGAAAACCTATTGCTGAAAAAGTGAGCTTTGTTAAAGGCGATAGCGAAAAGTTACCCTTCGCAGACAATACTTTTGATGCGATCACCGTTTCCTTTGGAATTCGGAATTTTGAGACCCTGGAAAAAGGGCTGGCAGAAATTTTACGCGTGCTTAAACCCAAAGGAAGGTTTGTAATTCTGGAAACTTCGGTGCCCACCAAATTTCCCTGGAAGCAAGGCTATCATTTTTATTCCAAAGGTATATTGCCCGTAATTGGGCGTTTATTTTCAAAAGACAAAGTGGCATACCAATATTTAAGTGAAAGTGCGGCGGTTTTTCCACACGGGGAACGTCTCAACAATATTTTGCGAAAAATTGGGTTTATAGAGGTGGAAAACAAACCGCAAACCTTTGGTGTAGCCACCATTTATACGGCAAGCAAATAATGACAAAGAGAATACTATTACTTTTGACAATCGTGTTTTTAACTCAAGCTGCGCAAGCACAGTTGTTTAGCAAAGAGCGTTTGTCCAATCTGGAAACTTTTGATAACCGTTTTTTAACCTGGGGATACTTTTTAGGCTTTAACAGCTACGATTTTAAAATTGAATACGAAGACCAGGCGCAAGACGATAATACCGATATTTTAGTTGAAAACCAGGCGGGCTTTAACGTAGGTCTTATTGGTGATATGCGGATAAACCGATATATAAATCTGAGGTTGGAACCAGGGCTTTATTTTGCACAACGCAACCTTATATTTCCAAATTTTGAAGAAGAGCGCGATTTTTTACGTGAAACAAAATCTACCTATATTCACGTCCCGCTTTTGGTGAAATTTTCTACAGAACGCTTAAATAATTTTAAACCCTTTGTGGTTGCAGGAGTGTCGAGATCGTTTAACCTTTCCAGTAGCGAAGAAAACCCGGAAGATAATGAACAGGGACAATTTAGGATGACCACAGGCACTAACTATTTTGAACTTGGGTTTGGAATAGATTTTTACTTGTACTATTTTAAATTTACACCTTCCATTCGAGGGGTTTTTGCAACAAGTGACGAGTTGGTTCGTGATGATGACCCCAATTCACCCTGGACAGGGAATATAAGTAAGTTATCTACCCGAGGCATTTTTATAAACTTTACCTTTCAATAGGCACGTTTAAACTCACTTAATAAAATAGCTGTTGCAGTAGCTACATTTAAGCTCTCGGTGTTGGAAGTTCCAAATTGCGGAATGCTTATTTTTTCTGAAACGATTGCTGAAATTTCTGCTGAAATCCCATTGGCTTCATTTCCCATCACTACAATTCCTTCTTTTGGCAAAACACTTTTGTACACGTTTGTGCCGTCCATGAACGCTCCATATATTGGTAACATAGATTTTTGAAGCACTTCAGTAAGTGAAACATACTGTACCGAAACCCTTGCAATACTTCCCATGGTAGCTTGTACTACTTTCGGATTGTAGCAATCTGTTGTGTCCTGTGAGCAAAGAAGCTGTCTTACGCCAAACCAATCGCACAGTCTAATAATGGTGCCCAGGTTTCCGGGATCCCGTACCGCATCCAACGCAATTATAAGCCCTTGATCTTTGAATTGTTTTTGAGCTGGTTTTTCAAAAACGGCTAACGAAGTATTTGCAGTTTTAAGGTTGCTTATTTTTTTAAGTTCGTGCGGGTTTACGTGGGTGTGATTGTTTTGGAGTACTTCAGAAATTTCAGTAGAAAAAAAGCGGTGCAGTTGCATTCCTTCGGTAAGCAATTCTTTGATTACTTTTGGACCTTCGGCAATAAAAAGATTACGTGAATCACGGTACTTTTTTTGTTGTAATTGCGTTATTGATTTTATTTCACTTTTACTTATCAAAATTATCCTATTTTTGAATTTCAGTAAAGACAACAGCTTGGTCCATACCCGTACAAAAGTAGCATTTATTTTAGGAGTTGTACTCCTTTTGGTTTCGTGTAATGCAGTAAAATACGTTCCCGACAACGAATTTTTACTTA
>PANU01000019.1 GCA_002707745.1 Flavobacteriaceae bacterium | reverse complement strand
TACTCTTATCTAACCTCGAGATTATATTTTGAAGTTCAGACTTTAGGTAATTCATTTCATCTCACATAGATCCTGTTGCATCTATTGTAAACATGACATCTACATTTTTAGCAGGTGATTTTACATTTCTTTTAAGCGTAATATTTATTTCAGATTTATTTCTTGAAATTGGTTGTCCAATAATTTTTCCACCATTATACAACTGTATCATATACGAATCGCCTGGAGATGATTTTGACGTAGCCTTAAATAAAATAGCACGTCCCTCCATATCTGTTGTTGCTACAAACAATCTCTTATTGTTTTTGTACAATGCTACTTTTACATTTGGGATTGCTGTATGCTGCTTATCAGTTACTATCACAGCAATTTTTTTGGCGTACTCAAAACCCCAACGTTGCTGCACGGTTTTGCCTTCTTGACTTGAAACACTTTTTTTCCATGCATCCCATTTTTCAATATCATTAATTTCTGCTGCTGTGAGTAAACCTAAATCTGGAATGCTATTTGTTTTTTCAACTTTTACTCCAGATACTTTTCCTCGTAAAGCTATTTTTACCTTACGTTCTGGTTTACTTTCTACAGCTTCTGCTTCCAGCGTACTCACCGCGTACCCCAATGCTTTTTTTTCTCTGGGTATTCCATAGCCTGTCACTACCACTTCATCAAGTGCCTGGGCATCTACTTTCATAGATAAATTTATTATTTTGGAGGTTTTAGTGATGGGTTTTTCAATAGTCTTAAAGCCTACGTACGAAAAAACCAAAGTCTGTCCCACTTGAGTTTTAATAGCATAATTTCCTTCAAGGTCGGTTTTTGTTGCTTGGGAGGTTCCTTTTACCACTACATTTACATAGGGTAATGGCAAATTAAAATTATCTGTAATGGTGCCGGCGACTTCAATTTTTTGAGCACTTAAATGAAGCGATAAAAAGCAAATAAATAGAGTGGTTAGTGTTTTCATGATGTGATAGTTTTAAAATTTATAATGTAAACTTACTAGGGTAAACATGTATATAAAACCGTTACTGAGGCAACAAGTCATTTCATTGAGTAAAACCCCACTTTCACTATTTTTTACTTTGGAAGGTTATGCATACGGATGGCATAATACGTATCTTTACATTTCAATAATTGAAAAACTTTTTTACCTATTTAAAATGACGGAGCTTCAAAAAACCATAGAAACTGCCTGGGACGATCGATCCCTCCTAACCAACCCTGAAACCATTGCTGCCATTAGAGAAGTGGTTAGGCTTTGTGACGAAGGTGAACTGCGATGCGCCCAACCCACTACAAACGGATGGCAGGTAAACGAATGGGTAAAAAAAGCGGTGGTCCTCTATTTCCCTATCCAAAAAATGGAAACCATGGAAGCGGGTATTTTTGAATACCACGATAAAATTCCGCTGAAACGTGGCTATGAAGCTAAGGGGATTCGTGTAGTCCCCCACGCAGTAGCCCGTCACGGGGCTTACATTAGCAAAGGCGTAATTATGATGCCCAGTTATGTGAACATTGGCGCGTATGTAGACGAAGGCACTATGGTAGACACCTGGGCCACTGTAGGAAGCTGTGCACAAATTGGTAAAAACGTACACTTAAGTGGTGGCGTGGGTATTGGTGGCGTTCTGGAACCCCTGCAAGCTGCCCCTGTAATTATTGAAGACAATGCTTTTATAGGTTCAAGAAGCATAGTGGTAGAAGGGGTTCGTGTAGAAAAAGAAGCTGTGTTAGGTGCCAACGTAGTTTTAACCGCCTCCACCAAAATTATTGATGTTACAGGAGATACCCCAAAAGAAATGAAAGGTCTGGTTCCTGCCAGATCTGTTGTCATTCCTGGAAGCTACACCAAAAAATTTCCTGCGGGTGAGTTTCAGGTGAGTTGTGCCCTAATTATTGGACAGCGAAAAGAAAGCACCAATAAAAAGACCTCTTTAAACGATGCGCTTAGAACGTATGATGTAGCGGTTTAGTTGTGAGTTGTGAGTTGTGAGTTGTGAGTTGTGAGTAAACTAAAAAGCAAGGTACTATATACTACTTTCTTTTCCGTAATTTTTTACGATTCTTTTTTTTCTGAAACGCCCTACTGTAGCTGGTCATAAGCGCGTGGGTTTGGGCTTCAGACTTGTTATAAAGTTTTGCGTACTCCTTTGCCATGATGTTTATCATTGTTTTAGAAAGCCACAAACGCCTGAAATTACGCATGCGTTTTTCAAAATCCATGGTCTCAAAGCGCATCCGGTTTAGGTCTATTAAATAGAACTCATACCTATCCTCTCCCAGATGGTTTATAAGTGTATTCCCTGGAGAGTGATCCAGAAAATTGATTTCTTTTTCATGTAACTGAAATGTAAACGCTGCCATTTGCCGCAGGATTTCTGCTCTGTTAGGCCATAAAGGATTATGATTTAACACCCTAAAGTCAAAATCATAGTCGACGTGTTGCGAGATGTAATAACTTTCTTTTAATCCCGCCGAAAAATTTTCTACATACCCAACAGGCAAGGGAGTTTTTATACCTCTTGCTGTTAAAATTTCAGCATACAGAAACGAGCGTTTTGCTTTACTTTTTCGTAGGTATTGGTACACCAGGCTCTGAAATGGATTGGGTGTTTTAAATTTTTTGATATTGTAGTAAACTCCTTCAATTTCAAACTTTTTTATCACATTACGTTCTCCTTTTGTAACGTAGGTTCCCATACTTTCAAAATTGGTAACTGCGGCTGTTAGTGCAGCTTCAATTTGTTTGTAATCTTTATGCAGGTGGGTACTGTTCATTATTATTTTTTATCCAGCCCATAAGGCGTCCACGTACTATTCTGGGTTTTTGTTTCCTTTCTAATCTGTTTGTTTTTTATAAGCATTTCTTCTTTAACATATCCCTGTGGATGGTCCAGGTGCATCGTTACCAAACTATATCGTGCTTGTACCGGGTGTATGCCGTAGTTCATTAAGCGTTCCCCCAGTTCTCTGTCCTCTCCCCCGTATTGCATACGCTCATCAAAACCGTTTACCGCCACTATATCTTTGCGCCAGCCCGAGGCGTTATTTCCATCCCAGGTTGCTTTGGTAGGGGTAATCCAGTTTAAAAACCGTGCTTTTTTATGGGTTGCTGTTAACTTATTTAATTTAAAACTTTTTTTCAACCCTTGATCCACCAACCAGGCTGCATCAAAACACTTGCGGGAGCGGATGTCTTTTTCTGAAATTTGCTCAGAAATATGCTTCGGTAATTTAAAATAACCACCCGACAAAAAACAGTTTTCCTTACGCATGGTCAGGTGTTTTTCAACCAGATCGAACCTTGGAATGCAATCGCCATCTGTAAAAATAAGATACTCCGCTGTAGTTGCCTGTATGGCTTTATTTAAAATTCTGGTTTTCTGAAAGCCATCATCTTTTTGCCAAACGTGTTTTATTTTCAGTGTATTTTTCTGCTGAAATTTTTGAATAACTGCTTGGGTTTCTTCTGTTGAACCATCATCTGCTAGTATAATATCAAACTTGGTTTCTGTTTGTCCTTCAAAGCCCCACAAGGCCTTGGTAAGCCACTCAGGCTGATTATAAGTACTAATTATCACCGAAACAGAACTCATGGTTTAAAAAAAATAAATACCTTGCGAAGGTACTCTTTATGAAACAAATTCTTGTTATACAAAACAAACGAATTGGCGATGTGCTTATAAGCTCTGTGCTTGCCAACAATCTAAAAAAACGCTTCCCGGAAAGCACTATTACCTATCTGGTATATCCTTTCACAGCAGGAGTTCTGGAAAACAACCCCAATATAGATCACATCTGGAGAGTAGATGAAAAGTGGCTTAAAAAGTTGCCCAATCTACTTAAAATAATTAATCGGGTACGAAAGCAGAAGTTCGATATAATTTTTGATCCGTATGCAAAACTTCAAAGCAGACTCATTTGTTTATTTTCGGGGGCTGACTATAGAATTGGTTTTAAAAGACCTGGTAAAAAACTAAAGCTTCCTTTTTACTCACACCCAGTTCATTTTCTTCAGAATAAAACAAAAAACTGTGGGAAAGCCATCGAAAACAGACTCAATTTGCTAGATGCTGTTTTCCCGATGGAAGCGATGGATGACACCCCAAAAATTTTCTTGACTAAAGAAGAGGAAAACTACACTAAAATTTCACACCTAAAAAAACCCGTAATTATGCTGGGGGTTTTAGGAAGTACCCCTCAAAAATCGATGCCCTACAAATACATCGCAACACTAATAGATTACATTGCCAAAAATTACAACGCCTCCCTCCTGTTTAATTACGCTCCATACCAGAAATCTGAAGCCGAGGCAATTTATAATCTGTGTGAGCACAAAGAGCACATTCATTTAGATATTTATGAGGATAGCATTCGTGGTTTTATTACATTAATGAATAAATGCGATATGCTTATTTCCAATGAAGGCGGCAGCGTGCACATTGCCAAAGCGCTTAACAAACCAACATTTACGGTATATTCGCCATATATTAATAAAGACGATTGGAATAGTTTTGAAGAGGGTACAAAACATCAATCTATTCATTTACGGGACTATAAACCCGGGTTATACAAAAGCTACACCCGCGAAGAACGAAAAGCCATTGAGGCCAATCCTTTAAAATTATACCAGGAATTAACGCCAGAAATGATTTTAACAGTGCTAAAACCATATCTGCAACATCACATACCCTAACCAGAATGCTACAGTATTCATTTACTGATCTACCAGGAAATTTTACGCTTTCAGAAAAACTATGCTAAAGGAACCAAGTAATTTTACTACGATTACAAGGATTGTAAAATAGGTTAAACCAACCCTAATGCTATTTATGTACTCGTTCGTTCTCCTTTTACAATTCCAAACGGAGTCCACGTTTTATTTAATTTCTGAGTCTGATTGCGGATGTCGCGGTTTTTGTCAATAGATTCCTGGTTTTTATATCCCCGCGGATGATCCAGGTGAATTACCACAGCGTTATATCTGATTTGCTTACTTTTTAGACCATAGTTCACCAAACGTTCCCCAAGTTCCCGATCCTGTCCCCCATATTGCATACGTTCGTCAAAACCGTTGATAGCGATGATATCTTCTTTCCATCCGGAAGCATTATGTCCGTTCCAACTGGCATTGGTAGGGGTAATGGCATTTAAAACCGACGCCTTAAATGTTCCGGAAGTTAACTTGTTATTTTTAAAGGATGCACGCAGCCCCTGTTTTTTTAACCAGGAAACATCAAAACAACGTTCGGAATAGATATCCTCTCTTGTTATTGCCGTGGAAGTTTCCATAGGTAACATAAAATAACCCCCAGAAAGAAAATATCCTTCTTCTCTGAATTTTACATGTTGTTCCACAAAATCTTTGCGAGGAATACAATCTCCGTCGCTCATAATTATATAGGGTGTATTACATGTTACAATGGCTTTATTAAGTATTTGTGATTTTTGAAAACCACTGTCTTCGTGCCATACATGAATAATGGGGTAAAAAACCTCCTGGCGCATGCGTTCCAACAATTGTTTGGTTTCATCGCTGGATCCATCATCGGCGATTACAATTTCAAACATACGGTAGGCCTGATTGTTATATCCATACAACACTTTTTCCAGCCATTCCGGAGAATTATACGTACTAATAATTATAGAAGTATCTATTGCGCTCATGGTAGCAAAGATAAAAGTATTTAATTGCTTTCTATCTTAGTTTTTTAAACTGAAAAAGATAACTGGTGCAATCATTTGGTGTTCCTGTACAAATTAATAGTCAACATTCGCTAAGTTTGCACTTATGGCAACGCTAGCAGTTATTATGCCCACTTTAAACGAAGAAGCCTATCTGGAGGCTGCGCTTTGGTCTGTAGCTTTTGCAGACGAGATCATAGTGGTAGATTCCTACAGCACAGATGCCACCCCAAAGATCGCTCAACAATACGCCACTATATTCTTACAACGTAAATTCGATAATTTTTCCAGCCAGAAAAACTATGCCCTGGAACACGCCACAACAGATTGGGTTTTATTTTTGGATGCGGACGAACGCATTACGCACTCTCTGCAGCAGGAAATTTTAACAGCTATAAACAGCAATACGCACGGGGGTTACAAACTTAATTTCCCACATTTTTATATGAATCGTTTTTTATACCACCACAGCAATGATGTGCTAAGGCTGGTAAAACGCAAAGGTGCATCTTACAAGGGATTGGTACATGAAAAATTAACCTGCGAAGGAAGTATCGGGCAACTTGCTAGTCCGGTACTGCATTTTACCTACAAAGGATTGAGTCATTTTCTTGCTAAAAAAGAAAGTTATGCATGGTTCCAGGCAGAACAGCTTCAGAAAAAAGGAAAAAAAACCAGCTGGGGACATTTATTTATAAAACCCAGTTGGCGGTTTTTTAGTTCTTACATTATAAAAGGTGGATTTCGGGATGGAATACCAGGCCTTACCGTTGCAGCAATTAATGCGTATGGTGTGTTTCAGCGGTATGTAAAATTGATGCTTCTGAATAAAGGAATGCGATGAGTATGGCGCCAAGTACATTTACTTTATCATTCCGTTTTAATATTTCCAGAATAAAATAAATAGGGTTGCGAACGTTTGTGGGTGCAGTACTTCTGTAAAATTAGTATTTTTACCCAAACTACCACCAACTCTTGGAGCATACCGTGAAAATTTCGGCACTCGCCATTACTTTAAACGAAGCAGACAATATAGATAGCTTTGTTCAAAGCCTTTCGTTTGCAGACGAGATTATAATTGTAGATTCGTTTAGTAGTGATGACACCGTAAAAAAAGCCAGAAACCATGATAAGGTAACCGTTTACGAGCGTAAGTTTGATAATTTTTCGGCACAAAAAAACTTTGCTATTTCAAAAGCGACAAATAACTGGGTGGTATTTTTTGACCTGGACGAAGAAATTACTCCTCAGCTGGCTAAAGAAATTACAACCACCTTACACAATCCATTAGCGATAGCCTATTTTATAAAACGTGATTTCTATTTTATGGGAAAGCGTATAAAATACAGTGGCTTACAAAACGATTGGGTGATTAGGGTGTTTAACAAAAAACACTGCAAATACAATAGTAGTTTAGTACACGAAACCCTGGAAGCCAACGGGGAAACAGCAAAACTAAAAAAAACCCTCCCCCACCACACGTATAAAAACTTTGACGATTACGCAGGAAAAATGTACAAATACAGTGCGTTGCAGGCAAAAATGTTATACCATAAAAAAAAGAGACCCACCCTGTATCATTTCCTCTTTAGACCCTACTACAGGTTCTGGCACCAGTTTATTTTACGACTAGGCATTTTGGATGGTAAAGAAGGTTTTATACTGGCTTATGTTAGTGCCTTTTCAGTATTTAAAAGGTATGTAAACCTCTGGATGTTATACCGTAAAATAGAGTAATATATGACACACTCACATAAGATAGCATTCCTTTTTTTAGACGAAATCCATCATGTAAATCACTTTGTAAGTGTGGCGGTTGCCCTGGCTGAAAAAAATGAAGTTCATATTTTAACCTACCCGGGTAAACATAGCTACTTACGTAACGCATTACAAAAATTACAAGGTGAAAAAGTAATTGTAGAAGAACTAAAAACACTTCCTTTTAGAGCGTTTACCGACAAATTAAAAAAAAGAGAACTTCCCAGAAAAGGATTTTGGCTAAAAAAAAATATGAAGTACCTCCTTCATAATTTTGATGCTCTGATATTTACAGATTTTTTTCATCGGTACGTTTTAGATGCGCGTCACAATAAGACCAAGCCAAAACTTATAAAGTTTACCCATGGTACCCCTGGTCGGGGCTATACCTTTAAAAACGATATGGTGGAATTCGATTTTCAGCTACTGCCGGGCAATTTTTATAAACAACTCCTGGAAGAAAAGAACCTGTTGGCTCAAAATTATGCTGTTGTTGGCTATCCAAAGCTGGATGCGGTGCAAAGAAAAGAAACGCCAGACTTTTTTTCTAATAACAAACCCATAATACTATACAACCCCCATTTTGCTGAACCCCTTTCATCGTGGCATCTTTGGGGTTTAAAATTGTTGGACTGGTTTTACCACCAAAACACCTACAACCTCATTTTTGCTCCTCATATCAATTTATTTGAACATAAAGGAGGTGCAAGCCCGGAAACCATTCCCGAGAAATATTTTAAAGCAGAACATATGCATATAGATCTGGGGAGCGAAGAAAGTGTAGATATGACTTACATAATGGCAGCAGACCTATATCTGGGCGATGTTTCCAGCCAGGTGTACGAATTTATAACGACCCCCAGACCCTGTGTATTTTTAAATCCGCAGCAAATAGACCACGCCAAAGATGTAAAATTTAGGTTTTGGAAATGTGGACCAGTACTTACAGCGGTAGAGGCGCTGCCGTCTTCGTTGGAAAATGCTTTTGAAGATTTCAATAAATTTAAAAGTGTTCAGGAACATATAACTTCAGAAAATTATTATACCGAAGAAGGCTCCTCCCCCTCGCAACGTGCTGCAAAAGCTATTACAGCGTATCTGGATACAACTTCCCTTTAGGTTTTAAAGGTATTTGGCAATCCCATTATCGCACCGTTGTATGTTTTTAGCAATAGCCTCTTGCTGGATGGCATCGTTTTTATTGAGATTATTCTGGGAGCTGGTTTTATGCCAGATATGGTACACAATTCCGCTATAGCGTAACCTACGCCCTTTAATACCGGTATTCATCATGCGTATTATTAATTCTGAATCTTCTCTGCCCCACCCTGTCATTGCTTCGTTATAGCCGTTTACCGCAATAAAATCTGATTTCCAGAAAGACACGTTACAACCTCTTAGTTTTTTGGAAAGATTTGTTTTTGAAGTGTACATCCTGCTAAATAACGGCACCCGCAGTCCCCTGGTTCTTTTTTTAATCCCTTTGGAAAACACGCTAAAATCTATCTGTTTTGTATCAAAAAGTGTTTTTACATAATCTTCCAGAATGTTCACCCTGCTTCCGTACAAATAGGTGTTTTTTGCAGCAAAACGATTGTGGTCTTTAATAAAATCTTTATGTAAAATGCAATCTCCATCGGTTTGTACAATATAGTCGCCCGTTGCTTTGGCTATTGTTTTATTAAGGATTGCCGAACGCCTAAAACCATCATCCTCATGCCATACATGCACTACAGGAATCTTAGAGCGTTTTTTAAACGTATGGATAAATTGTGTGGTTTCCTGGGTAGATCCATCGTCTGCTATCAAAATTTCATGGGGCGGTACAGTCTGGTTTTCAGCACTTTTTAGAACCAGTTCCAGAGCTTCCGGCCAGTTATAGGTTGAAATAAGCAACGAAGTTTTCATTAGGATTGCTGTTAAAAAGGTAACATGCTTTACAATTCAAAGATATATATTTCTTACTGCTCTATGCAATTGCATTGCTTGTTTTAAAAATATGGTCCTTAATTGTGGTAACATCAATTTTTTGAGGAACTTTGCATTTCTTATACAACTCCTATGAAGGCAGAAATAGAAAAATCCCTGGAAGTATTAAAAAGAGGCGGACTCATTCTCTACCCAACCGATACGGTTTGGGGAATTGGGTGTGACGCCACAAACGCAGATGCTATTGACAAAATATATAAACTAAAGCAACGCGCCGAAAGCAAAAGTATGATTTGTCTGGTACACGACTTTAAAATGTTGAACCAATATGTGGAAGAAATCCCGGAAGTAGCCTACGACATTTTAAAATATGCTGCCAAACCCACCACCATTATTTACGACGACCCCATTCGTGTAGCCATGAATATTATTGCTGAAGACAACTCGCTGGCCATACGGGTGGTTAAAGACGATTTCTGCAAGACACTTTTGCGTAAATTCCGAAAACCCATTGTTTCTACTTCGGCAAATGTAAGTGGAAAAGCAACGCCTCAATCTTTTGCTGAAATTTCCGAAGAAATTAAAAATGGTGTCGATTATGTAGTAAACCACAATCAAAAAGCAAAACGAGGAACACCATCTGCCATTATTAAACTAACTCTGGACGGGATGGTAAAGGTAATCAGGGAATAAGGCGAGTGGTCTGGAATTTAAGTAAAAAAACCGACCCCATGTTGCCTCCCAAATGCCTATGTTGTACCTTTGCAGCAGCAAAAATCACCTATGCAACCCAATTATAAAACTGCTCTTAACAACCCTGTTTTTGGCGTTATTTCTAAAGCAGCCACACAGCTTGAACTGGAAACCTATGTAATTGGCGGCTATGTACGGGATTACATCCTGCAACGCGGTGATGCCAAAGATATTGACATTGTTGCAATAGGAAGTGGGATTGCGCTTGCCAAAAAAGTATCTGAATTACTCCCGGGAAAACCTAAGGTTTCAGTTTTTAAAACCTACGGAACGGCAATGCTAAAAACTAATGGTATAGAACTGGAGTTTGTAGGTGCCAGAAAAGAATCCTATGCTGAAAACAGCCGGAATCCTGCCGTAGAAAACGGAACTTTACAAGACGACCAGAATAGGCGAGATTTTACTATCAATGCGCTTGCCCTTAGTTTAAACGACACTACTTACGGCAATTTACTGGATCCCTTTAACGGGGTGGAAGACCTTCAAAAAAAAATAATACGCACCCCTTTAGACCCAGACATTACCTACAGCGACGACCCCTTGCGTATGCTTAGAGCCATTCGGTTTGCAACCCAGTTAGATTTTACCATTGAAGAAAAATCGCTGGAAGCAATTACACGTAATGCATCCCGTATTAAAATTATTTCCAAAGAACGTATAGTAGACGAAATACACAAAATACTAATGGCTCCCGTGCCTTCTAAAGGATTTGCACTGTTGCATAAAACCGAACTCCTTCAGTATATTTTCCCGGAATTATTGGCATTGCAAGGCATCGAAGAAAAAGAAGGTCAGCGCCATAAGGACAACTTCTGGCACACGCTGGAAGTAGTAGATAATATTGCTGAAACCACCAATAACCTGTGGTTACGCTGGGCTGCATTGTTACACGATATTGGCAAAGCCCCTACCAAACGATTTGATAAAAAAATAGGATGGACCTTTCACGGACATGAATTTGTAGGTAGTAAAATGGTGTACAAGCTCTTTAAACGCCTTAAAATGCCACTGAATGATAAAATGAAATTTGTACAGAAAATGGTACTTATGAGCTCGCGACCCATCGTACTTGCAAGCGATGTAACCGATAGTGCCGTTCGAAGATTGGTATTTGATGCAGGCGATTATGTAGAAGATTTAATGATCCTGTGTGAAGCCGATATTACCACCAAAAACCCAAAGAAATTCCGAAAATACCACAATAATTTTCAGAAGGTACGGGATAAGATTGTGGAAGTTGAAGAAAGGGATCATATCCGTAATTTCCAACCCCCGGTTAGCGGAGAAGAAATTATGGAAACTTTTAACCTAAAACCTTCCCGGGAGATTGGCCTTATAAAAGATGCCATTAAAGAAGCTATCCTGGAAGGAGAAATTCCTAACGAATACGAAGCAGCACACGCATTTATGCTAAAAAAAGGAGTCGATTTAGGGTTAACACCTTCAAATTAATGTAGTTTAAGTACTATGAATAACAACAAAAAAGTAATTTACTGGTTGCTCACTGGATGCATTCTTATTTTTATAATGGTGGTAGTGGGAGGTATTACACGTCTTACACACTCTGGACTTTCCATTTCTAACTACAAACTTATTTCTGGAACCTTGCCCCCCATGAATGACACCGAATGGCAGGCTGCTTTCGATCTCTATAAACAGTATCCAGAGTACCAAAAACTAAATCAACACTTTTCACTTGAGGATTTTAAAGACATTTATTTCTGGGAGTGGTTGCACCGGGTAATCGGGCGGTTTATAGGGGTAGTATTTATCATTCCCTTCCTTTACTTTTTAGCAAAAAAACAACTGAGCAAGGCCACTGTAAAAAAATGCATCATCCTGTTAATTCTAGGAGGGTTTCAGGGATTTTTGGGCTGGTACATGGTAAAGAGCGGGCTGGTGGACAGACCAGATGTAAGCCATTACCGTCTTGCTATGCACCTTACCACAGCTTTTATAACCTTCGCATACACCTTATGGGTAGCACTGGATTTGTGGTACCCTAAAAAGAAAAAAGTCAACATACCGTTTAGAAACCTAATCCGTTTTGGGTTGGGGATTTTACTGGTTCAAATTATCTGGGGGGCTTTTGTGGCCGGGCTGGATGCAGGGTGGATACACAACCACTGGCCATTAATGAGCGATGGCAAATTGATACATGAAACGGTAACCATTGAGCAAAACCCTGTATGGAAAAATTTTGTGGAAGGTAAAAGCGGAGTTCAGTTTATACACCGATACCTGGCATATGTTGTGGTAGCTGTTATAGGAATAATCTGGTGGAAATCCAAAAAGATGACATGCACTGTCATTCAGCAGCGTGCAATTGTTGTGTTACTGGTATTAGTATTGCTGCAGTTTGTACTGGGAGTTTTTACCTTACTTTTACAGGTACCCGTGATCTTAGGGGTGTTACACCAGGTAGTTGCCTTTTTCCTGTTGGCGGCGATGACATTTACATTACATCGCTTTAGTAAGTAATTGTCTAATAACTTCTCAAGTTTCAAATGCATTTTTAAAATAGCTTATACCCAAACAACTAGCATAGGGGGATACTCAATTGCACCAAGGTTATTGTTTAATTATATCTTCAAAAAAAGTGTATAATTCTCCCTTCGTAATATTGGCTCCCTGTTTAATAAGTGCGAAGATGTCTTCCGATTTATTTGCTGAAAATGCTTTAGAAGCGGTAAAAAACTCCACAGCGTCTCCCGCAAAATTTTGTTGTAGCCATTGGTACCCTTCTGCTGTAGTTATGTCTATATCGTCCTTTACTATTTTTAAGGAAATAAGACGCATTTCGGTTGCTTCAACTTTAAAAAGAAATAGTTGCTGGGGGGCAATGTTTTCAAGATACTCGGCTTTTTGAAGTACACCTTCCCAAACAAGGTCACTAAAAACATCTAACTCTTCTTCGGCTACCTGGGGTTGCTTGGCTTTAATAGTGGCCCACTCTTCTGCGGTAATAGACTGGGTGGCCAAGAAGTTGATAAATTCTGGATGTAGTTCTTCAAATTGTTCTTTGGTAAGTCGGGCGTATTTCAACTAAATAGGGTTTTATACAGACACTTGATTGTCTGTTTGTTTCGGGCGGCAAAAATAAGCATTTACTTGGGGTCTAGAAAACTAAAACCAGTCAAAAATGGTAGTTTCAGTAGTAAAAAATACCTTTTAAAAGCGCATCCCTTTTTTGGAAATCATGCTATATGTGCCTTAAATTGTATCTTTATGCGAAACTTTATACCTATGATTAAATATCTGTTTTTAATGAGTGCGCTGGTACTGGTTGGATGCAATTCTTCCGATAAAAAGAAAGATTCCGAAGCTCCTGTTTCTGGTTGGTCCCATACCTATCAGGCAATTTCTAAGTTTGGAGACACCCTGTATAGCAATCCGCCATCCGAAAAAATAGTAGCTCAATACGAAGCAAAAAAACAAGCTTTTGAAAAAAACCCAAACCTGGATAATACCATTTGGCTAGGTCGCTTTACCGCATATACTGGCAAGTACCGAGAGGCTATTGAACTTTATACTCAAGGGCTAGAAAAATTTCCCAACGAAAGTCGTTTACTACGCCACCGTGGGCATAGATATCTTACCGTGCGGGAGTTTGACAAAGCCATTGAAGACCTTGAAAAAGCAGCAACTCTTATACAAGGTAAAGAAAATAAAGTAGAAGAAGACGGGATGCCCAATGCGCAAAATATTCCTGTGAGCACTATGCACGGTAATATTTATTACCATCTTGGGCTGGCACATTACCTAAAAGGCAACGATCAAAAAGCGATAGACGCATTTAAAAAATGCCTGCGCACCTCGCCCAATCCGGATAATGTAGTTTCTGCCTCACACTGGATTTACACTATTAATTGCCAGATGGGACGCAAAAGTACCGGATTTAATTATGTAAAAGGCATCTCCAGCGACCTTAACGTGATTGAAAATGAAGCCTATTTAAAAGCATGTTTGCTTTATAATGGAACGCTAACCCCTACCGAAATACAAGTACAGCCCGACGGTACTGCCACCAATAGTGCGCTGCTCTATGGTCTTGGCAACTATCTGCTGTGTGAAGGAGATAGCGGCGCTGCCAGGTTACTATATGAAGACATTGTTGCGGGGGATGACTGGGCTTCTTTTGGGCACATAGCGGCAGAAGTAGATCTAGCTACCAAATTTAGTAAAAAACCAACCCTGCAATAATTTGTCTGCTAATCTCCACTCCCTATGAAAGTAACATTGCTTGCCATTGGAAAAACCGATAACAAACACCTGGAAACGCTTATTAAAATGTACACTAAAAGGCTGGAGCATTACGTGCCTTTTTCTATGACACTTATTCCAGATATTAAAAAAGCCAAAAACCTAAGCGAAGCTCAGCAGAAAGAACTGGAGGGCTCTGAAATATTAAAAAAAATTACCCCCAGCGATCACCTTATACTACTGGATGAAAAGGGAAAAACCTATTCTTCAGAAAGCTTTGCTGCCTTTTTACAGAAAAAAATGAACGGCGGACTCAAAAACCTCGTTTTTGTTATTGGAGGACCTTACGGATTTAGCCCAGAACTTTATGAACGTGCGCAGGGAAAAGTATCACTTTCTGCCATGACCTTCTCCCACCAAATGGTACGCTTGTTTGTGGTAGAGCAACTTTACCGTGGTTTTACAATTTTACGTAACGAGCCGTACCATCATAGGTGACGGATTGTTGTGGGTTGTAGGTAGGTTGTGGGTTGTGGGTTGTGGGTTGTGGGTTGTGGGTTGTGGGTTTTTAATTATAATTTAATTTCCAGAAGGTCCATATTTCAAACACTATATTCTATAACTAAATCCCTCTCAAAACAAATGCGCATCTTCCATATATACAAGGAATAATTGGGCAGGCACCTGGCTGCTGCTTATATCTTTACTATTTAAAATAGTTTTTTAATAAAAGTTGTTTTTATAAAACAAAAAGGGGGCTGTCTAAAAAAGTGTACTCACAGTGTCAAACTGAGCTTTTCGAAATTTTAACGATATTGACAATCAAGACATTTTGACATGCTCAATGTGACAAATTCATGATTTTGACACTTTTTAGACAGCCTCAATTTTACATAAGTAAGCAGGCGTCTAATTTTTTTTATTCCGTTGCCCCGAGGGAGTTTCTTTTTTACTTCCATCGTCACTATATCCGGCTGGGTCGTTGGATTCGGGAACTTTTTTAGGATTTTCTTTTGTTGGTTCTTCCGGGGTATCTGGTTTGGAGTTTGGCTCGCCGGGATAATCCTGGTTTTTTATATTCTGTTCGTTCTTTTTGTCCTTATCGAGTAAGGGAGCTTTTTTTTTATTTTCCATCATCAATATGTTTATAATAAGATATTATTTCAACTTTTTTTAATGTATACTAGCATTTCAAGTAGTACTTTGAACTAACAAAATGTATTTATAGCATTCCTCTTTAATTTCGTGGTCGGATCCATAGGCAATGACAACAAAGTACTGTTTGAAATGACTCTAAGTTCATTAAGATGTACCTGTTGCGACACAAATTGTTGTGGGACACCTAGGAAAGTGTTGGCCAGCTTTTTGGTTTTTTTTTGGAATGCAAAAGAAAAAGGTAGTATCGCTTTTTATTATTAATTACGCCGCTAGAAAAGATTTACAAGCTGCTATACAATCGGTACACGCCTGGGCACAATCCTGACAGTGTTGGTGGTCATGTTGCTCGCAGGTGCTTTTGCAATCTTCACAAACAGTTATACAATATTCAATCAGGCCGTTAATGTTGCTATACGTGGTATGTAACACTTGCGACAGACTGCTACATACTTCGGCGCATACGCGATCTGTACGTATACAATCTACCATCATTTTTACATTGTCTTCCCCAAGGCAGGCATCGGCGCAATAGTTACATGCGTTAATGCAACTTCCAAGAGTGCTTATTAATTCTTCTCTTTTCATCATTTTTTGTTTTATTGATTATTATTCTTTGTTCGTTTCTCCCTCTGTTTCTTCATCCAGTTCTCTGTCTTTAGGGTTGTCATTTTTAGACTTCTTTTTCTTCTCCAGTTTGTTATGGTTATCTGGATTGTTAGGTTCGTCCAGTTCCCGATCCTTTTTAGAAGGTTCCTTACCAGAATTAAATCCAGCTTTGCGCTTGCTTATTCTTAGCTTGGTAGCGGCACTGGATCCTTTATGTTTTTTAGAATCGCTCATTTCTTCTTAATAAATATAATAAGTACCCGAAACATCTGTATTTATGTTAGCATTTCTTAACACAAATCTTAACAACAGTTTTACAATTTTTAAAGGATATAATTAAAAAAAGCTGTCTAAAAAGTGAATTAATAGTGTCAAACTGAGCTTTTCGAAGTTTTAAGAATATTGACAATCAATACATTTCGACAAGCTCAATGTGACAAATTCATGATTTTGACACTTTTTAGACAGCCTCCCTTATTGGAGATTCGTAATTTTTCACTGCGTTCTTGTTGCATCATCCTTTTCACCATATTGGTTGGTATGTTCAGGCTTTTGTGGGCCTTTATGGGTTTCGGGATGTAAACTTTCAGCTAGTTCAGTCTTTTTCTTCTTATTTGCTTTTTTATCATTTTTCATAAATCTTTCATTTAAGCAGTATCACGTGGTTGATGCTTTTCTCTTTTGTCTTTTACCTGATGGTTAATCTCGCGTCCATCTGCTTCATTTGCTTTTTCATCTATAGCACTATCCTTAATGCTTGTTTTGTGGTTTTCTTGTCCGGGTATTTTTTTATCGTCGGTGTTCATAATATATTTTTTATAATTAGTAGTCTAAAGATACGAGTCCTCTTTCTGAAATGTAATTTCATTAATATTCTTTAACACCCAATGTTAAAGGTCTCTCAATTAGTAATTTGCTAAGATTTTTCAGCCTACCTATATAGTATCTTTAAATAAATTAAAATGAACCCGCTGAAATATATTTCAGCACAATTAAAAAAACTATGAAAACTACAAAAGAAAAAGCAGACCAGGACATTCACGAAAATTTAGTGAACAACCTACAGGAATTACTGGAAAAAAACTACGATGCCCAAAAAGGATTTACAAAGGCAATGGAAGATGCTCAAAACAGCAACCTTAAGCAGTATTTCAAGCACCAGGCAGCACAACGCAGCCAGTTTGCAAACGAGCTGGATCAGGAAATAAGAAACCTGAACGAAACCCCAAAAGAAAGTGGAAGTACCACAGGATCATTACACCGCACATGGATAGATATAAAAACCTCTCTAAGTGGCGATAAAGACGAAGCCGTACTGGAAGAGTGCATTAGAGGAGAAAAAGCAAGTGTTGAAGAATACGAAAAGCGTTTAAAAGAAAACCGGTTCCCCCCACAAATAGAAAGTACCTTAAACAACCAGAAAGGACGTATACAAAATACCCTTAATAAAGTTAGAAGTCTGGAAGATCTGGCCGATGACAACTGGAGCTAAGATGTAACACACCCCAATAAAAAACCGCATTTTCGTAATGAAAGTGCGGTTTTTTTATTGGGTGCTTAAGTAAGTAATGAGTGACAGAATTATTAAGAACATAATTGGTACTCAATATCCTAATCACTTAGTCACGTAATCTCTAATTAAATAGATTACAGGTGTTTTTAGTAAAGTCACATCATATTTTGAATCTAACATCAAAAATTGAAGCTACACATTTACAGTTTGTCTGCCGTAATACGTCCCTCGCGGTTTGCTATTTCCCAAGCGGTCTGGAAAATAAGTTTGGTACGTTTTGCATACAAATCGTATTCAATTTTGTCTGGAGTGTCAGTGGGTTGGTGGTAATCTTCGTGTACTCCATTAAAATAAAAAATAATGGGGATGTTATTTTTGGCAAAGTTGTAATGGTCGCTTCGGTAGTAAAAACGATTGGGGTCGTTTTCGTCATTATAGGTATAGTCTAATTCCAGATCGCTATACTTCTTGGCAACTGCTTCGGAAACATCATGTAGTTCCTGACTTAGTTTGTCGCTACCAATTAAATAGATATAATTAGGAGCATGCTTTTTATCTGGATCTATCCGGCCAATCATATCGGTATTTAGATTTACCACAGTATTTGCCAGTGGAAAAAGCGGGTTTTCTGTATAGTATTTAGATCCGTACAAACCAATTTCTTCCCCTGTTACATGTAGAAACAAAATAGAACGCTTTGGACCATTCCCGTCCTTTACTGCCTGCTGAAAAGCTTCGGCAATTTCCAGCATTGCTATGGTACCACTTCCATCGTCATCGGCACCGTTAAAGATTTCACCATTTTCTATACCTACGTGGTCATAATGGGCAGACAGCACAATAATTTCGTCTGGTTTTTCACTTCCTTTTATAAAAGCCACTACATTTTCTGAACTTTTAGGCTCCTTCATTCTTTCAAAATACTGAGCTGGAATATGCTGGTAATAATTATTCTCTTCAATAGGAGATGCAACTTTTAAGTCCTGATAATAGTTCCGAAGGTATTCTGCTGCTAATTTCTGTCCTTTTTCCCCTGTCATACGGCCTTGCATCTCGTCACTGGCAAATTCGTACAAATGTGTTTTTAGCTCGGTTGCGGTTATCGTATTTTCATAATCTTCACGGGACATATTTTTTCCCTTGGCATTTTGAGCCGAATTACACCCTACGGTTAAGGTAGCTAGGGCCGCAATAAAAAGTAGTTTCATAAATAATTATTTTGAATTAATAAGACTGGTAAAGATACAAAGTGTTGTAAATGTGGGAGATTATTTACGGATAAATGTTGTGTTTGAAAAGGAGGTTGTCGGTTGTTAGTTATCAGTTATCGGTTATCGGTTGTCGGTTATCGGTTA
>PANU01000018.1 GCA_002707745.1 Flavobacteriaceae bacterium | reverse complement strand
TGTAGAAATTTCAGCATTTTTTATATCAATCGTTTTAATTTTCTTCGGAAAGGTATATTTCACAGTATACATAGCTTCTTCCATAAACGCTTCCACAGCATCCAGACTATCTACCAGTTTTACAAACGCCTTTTCATCCTTTATGTAAGCATCCCGCACAAATACATTATTTTCAAAACTAAACCTTACCGCAGTGGCCTGTGGTGAGGGCTCCTTTTTCCTCTCTGTGGTTGCATTGTCCTTCATAGGCGATACATTCAAATTTTCACTGGAATTTAACCCTTCCATCAGGTTGTTTGCTTCAGCAACCGAAGTGAACGTAGTAAAAATTTCATATTCCATGATATTTTTCTCAGGATCCATCAGGATATGCATTTGGTAGTTTTCCAGGGATTTTAGGCGCTCCTGTTCGGCTTTTGGAAGTTGTGCAATGCTATCCCTTTTTTCTTCAAAAAGCTTCTTAAAGGAAATCACGCTGTCCATTTTCATATTTACGGTATCCTGCATAGGCATAATGGCCATCATTTCGCTCATATCCATTGTTAAGCTCATTCGTCCCGTGCCATCTTCATGAAGAATCATGGTCTCAGAAAATTGACAGCTCACCAAGGTAAAAGCAACCAGTACAAGGAGGCATATTTTTTTAAACATTACATTTAATTTTTAGGATTATTTAAAATAATGAGCGCAGCGATAACCCCTGGGATCCACCCACATAAGGTTAATATAGTTACAATTACAATAGACCCACAGCCCTTGTCTATCACGGCCAATGGCGGAAACAGGATAGACAATAATACACGCCAAATACTCATAGTTACAAAATTACGGATTAATATTTAGTATATAGGTAGTGAGAAAATTGTTTTGTTACAGTAAAAACTTGTCGCTATCTTCGTTGTAATGAAACGGCTCTATTTTCTATTTGTAATTTTTTTTCTGGGCGCTGGTGTATCCGCTTCTGCACAGTATTTATTTGAAGGCACTGTAGACACCCAATTTATCGAAGGTGAGGTATATCTTTCAATGATAGAAGATTACCGCAAACTTTCTGGGGTGTACCACGAACAAATTATTGCGAAGGTAAAGCCCGATAGTTTAGGCAATTTTATGTTTGCTGGCACAAATCTACCCTCAGAAAACAAAATGTATCGCATACACGCAGATACCTGTAAAGAAGCAGACCAAAACCTTTCGCACGTAACGGGACATTGTAAAAACAGTGAGGAAATAGTGTTTGTAGCAAACAATGAAACCACCCTTGCCCTCCCCTTTTCTTTTGAACAGGAAATGTTTTGTAAAGTAATTTCCAACAACGAGAAAGCAAAGACATTTTTAAAGATAGATTCTCTTAAAAACGATATGCGCTTCGCCTTTTCCAACTACCGAAGCGAGGCCAACCGAAAGGTAAATACCGAAAAATGGTTCAGTATTCTTCAAAATTATGGAGAACAATTACAGGAGCCGCTGGCAGAACTTTATATCTATTCTTTTTTGAGCGATCGCAGAAGTATTTTACACGGATACTATCTGGCCGATTTAAAACAAAATTCATATTACGACAACCTGTTGCAACGTCTTAAAAAACAATACCCAGACACTCAATACACAAGACAGTACGAGGCTGAGCTAAAAAGCGACCGGTTTTTAATTTCAGACAATGAGCCCGAGAAGTCACTCCCGTGGTGGGCATATGCGTTGGGTGGCATTTGCTTACTTTCTATTTTGGGGAATTTTTATTTCTTCGGAAAAGCAAAAAAACAAAAAGCCGCCGCTGAGGGAAAAGCCGCACTCACCCAACAGGAAAACAATGTATTGGAATTAATCCTTCAGAAAAAAAGCAATAAAGAAATTGCTAATGAACTTTTTGTGAGCGTAAGTACGGTTAAGACACATATTAATAGCATCTACAAAAAGCTAGGCGTCTCTTCCAGAAATGAAGTAAAAGCACTATACGCCTAAATCCCAAATTCCAGACGAATCCCTAAGCAACAGAACATTTCCTTAAATTATGGCATTAAAGCAATAAAGGAAACCCCTAATTTTAGTACACGCTTCAATAAAAAAGACGTGCGTTATTCAAAATTTCGGAAGGCGTCCATTGACACAATATCAAACCCAGTCTAGTCCCTTTTCCCAACGTACTATCCACACTAATCTCACTGAAATCATCTCACTTTTGAAGAAATAATAATTATTAATCTTTAAAACAAAGTATTATGAAATTACACGTTAACAGTTTAACAAAACAAGCATTGGTTTGCTTCATTCTATTCGCAACAATTCAATTGGGATATGCGCAATTGGCACTCAACAAGGTGGAAACTAAAGTCGCTATCATAGCTTTTGATGTTGAAACCATCGATTACGGAACTATTGTCCAAAACAGCGATGGGATCCGTACTATTTCCTTTACCAATACAGGAGATGCGCCCCTGATTATTACAGAGGTAACATCAAGCTGTGGGTGTACAGTTCCCAGTTACTCCAAAACTCCTATTTTACCTAATAAAACTGGGGAGATCACTGTAAAATACAAAACTTCAAAAGTTGGTGCCTTTCATAAAACAATTACGGTTTTATCTAATGCTACGGAAGCCGCTAAGAAAATTAGCATTAAAGGAGAAGTGGTTCAATAAAATAAATAGCCGCTTTGTCTTACATGCACTTCGACCTTTTTATTGAAATATGAAAAGGTCTTTTTTTTTGCACCTATTGAAAAATCAAATTTTTACCAATGTTTTAAGGGTTAAAATTATCAAATAGGCTAATTTTGCAGCTTAATTACAATACCATGCAACTTTCAGAACTTGAGATCGTACGACGCGAAAAATTAGCCCAGTTACGCGAAATGGGTATAAACCCGTATCCGGCAGATATATTTCTGGTAACCGATACTTCAAAAAAAATAAAACAGAATTTTGAAACTGGTAAAAAGGTAGTTATCGCAGGACGATTAATGTCGCGACGTATTCAGGGAAAAGCTAGTTTTGCCGAATTACAGGATGCAGAAGGACGCATACAAGTGTACTTTAATAGGGACGAAATTTGCACCGGTGAAGATAAAACCCTGTATAACGATGTATATAAAAAACTCCTGGATATTGGTGATTTTATTGGAATTGAAGGGGAGCTTTTTGAAACCCAGGTAGGGGAAAAAACCGTGATGGTAAAGGATTTTAAATTGCTGAGCAAAGCCTTGAAACCCTTACCACAGCCTCGGGTAGATTCCGAAGGTAACGTACACGACGCCTTTACCGATCCAGAGCAACGCTACCGACAGCGTTATGCAGATCTGGTTGTAAATCCGCATGTAAAAGAAGTTTTTGTTAAGCGCACAAAGTTGTTTAACGCTATGCGAACGTTCTTTAACGATCGTGGCTATTTTGAAGTAGAAACACCCATTCTACAACCAATTCCAGGAGGTGCGGCAGCAAAACCCTTTATTACCCATCATAACAGTCTGGACATTCCATTGTATATGCGAATTGCTAACGAACTGTATTTAAAAAGACTCATTGTTGGTGGGTTCGACGGCGTGTACGAGTTTTCCAAAAACTTCCGCAACGAAGGAATGGATCGCACCCACAACCCAGAGTTTACCGCCATGGAAATATATGTAGCCTACAAAGACTACAACTGGATGATGGATTTTTGTGAGCAGCTATTAGAATATTGCGCCATGCAGGTAAACGGAACTACCGAAACTACTTTTGGAAAACACAAAGTAGATTTTAAAGCACCATACGCCCGTGTGACAATGGCCGAAAGCATTGCGCATTTTACAGGTTTTGATATAACGGGTAAATCTGAAGACGAAATTCGTGAAGCAGCCAAAGAAATGGGAGTTGCGGTAGATGCGAGTATGGGTAAAGGAAAACTGATAGATGAAATTTTTGGAGAGAAATGCGAAGGAAATTATATTCAACCTACGTTTATTACTGACTATCCGAAAGAAATGAGTCCATTGTGCAAAGAACACCGGGACAATCCAGAACTTACCGAACGTTTTGAATTGATGGTGTGCGGGAAAGAAATTGCCAATGCCTATAGTGAATTAAACGACCCCATTGACCAGCGCGAACGTTTTGAAGCCCAGTTAAAACTAGCAGATCGTGGTGACGACGAAGCAATGTTTATTGATAACGATTTTATCCGCGCCCTGGAATATGGGATGCCGCCAACGTCTGGAATGGGAATTGGAATGGACAGATTAATTATGTACTTAACTAACAATCCGTCAATACAAGAAGTCTTGTTTTTTCCACAAATGAAACCAGAACGCAAAGCCGTAGCCTTGACAGAGGAGGCAAAAGGAGTTTTTGCTTTGCTGAAAAAAGCAGGAACAATGGAGCTTTCAGCGTTAAAAGAAGAGGCAGGATTGTCTAACAAAAAGTGGGACAAAGCTGTGAAGGAATTAACCAAAAACAGTTTAGCAAAGGTGGAGAAGACAGAAGATGGTTTGTTGATTCAAGCCGTGTAAGCCAATATATACATAAACATCCAAGCTTCACAAATTTTAAAAACTTGTGAAGCTTTTTTAATAAAAACGACCCCCTCCTTCAAGGCAGCCGTTTTCCAAACATCAAAACATGGATTTCCAAATTGGAAATCCCTGTTTTGTTTTATTGATCTTCTTGATTACTCAAAAATTTAATGTCCCGCGTGTTTTTTTGAACAGCTACTGCCGCAAATAGACTAAGGAGAAAACTCATTCCGTAGAACCCTTTTTCACTTAATTCCAAATCGGCATTCCATAATCCAATGACTAACAACAAGATGGATGTAATAGTCGTAAACCAACAAATACCGTAGTAAATATCGGTTACCGGGATACCTTCCAGCTTATCCCTTACACTTTTTTGTACCGAAACTACCGAGAACAAACCGAAAAGCAGGATGGTAAAATAGTATCCCTTTTCATTGAGCTCCATCCCCACATTCCAAAGTCCAATGCAATAAGAAGTCATCCCGATAAAGAGTGCCGTCCAGGATGCACCCATAAATGCCGGGGTTGGCTTGCAGTTAAAAACTTCATTTTTGTTTTCACGGGTGGTCTTTTTAGATTCCATTGTGTCAATTAACGGTGCGTTAACAGGTTTCTTTTCTTTTAAAACTGAATGTTCCATACGGTGTTTGTTTTGATGATTTAATTTTGATTACAGTACAAATATGCAGTAGGAACTTCAGTGAAAAAATGCAATTATTTTAAAATACTTACGATTAAATTTGTTATAATTACATCTTAAATGTTATTATAATAATAATTATACATAATATTACTTACTATTTAATTATCTAATTAAGTTGATTAAGAAACCAAGTAGCTTCGTTACTTAATTACTAAATCTCTTAGTTACTCAAAAAGAGATGAAACAAATAAAAGCCATCATGGACACGCTTTCTGCTGATGAGAAAAGGGAGTTCATTCTATTTCAGCAAAAAAAGAACCGTAGGGGAGACACCAAAAATGAAGCGTTGTTCAAATTAGTTGCGAAAGGTGAAACCGAAGATTTAGATGTAAAAATCTATGGGAAATCGGCTAAAAACAGCTACCACGCGCTTTGCAAAAGACTGCAAGATTCTTTAATAGATTTTGTGGCCACCAAAAGTTTTTCAGGGGAAACAAGTGAAGAATTAGACATCCTAAAACTACTTCTTGCAGCCCGTATTTTTTTTGAACATAAGCAATACAAGGTTGCCTTTAAAACCCTGGCTCAAGCCGAAAAAAAGGCAACGGCCTTAGATGTGTACGCTATCCTTACTGAAATCTACCACACCAAGATACAGTATGCCCATTTGGACGATTCTTTGGATTTAGAAAAACTAAAAAAAGCATGCCAGAAAAACCTGCAGCACTTTCAGCAAGAGCAAGAGCTTAATATGATTTACGCTACCATTAAACAGAAGTTACAGCAAACTCCAAAGATTTCGGTAGCTACAATTATTGAAAACGCTTTTTCAGATTTCACCATAACTATAGACACTTCGCTTACCTACAAAACCCTGTTTCAATTACTCCAACTTACTGCCACGGCGGCCAAGATACAAACCGATTATTACAGCAACCTACCTTATATGGAGCAATTATTTGCATTGGTTGAAGCAAAAAAAGAGCCTACCCAAAAGCATTTGTTTTATTATATTCAGATTTTATATTTAATGGGGCTTGCACATTTCAGAAATAAAAATTTCAATAAAACTTCGATACTATTAACAGAAATGGAAGCAGCCATGATGCAGAAAAACAATGCCTATTACGGTCGTTTTTCAGAAAAATTTATTGTTTTAAAAGGGTTAAATTTAAACTACAAAGGCAATGCTACTATGGCTATTGCATTGTTAGAGGAACATAAAAATAAATCACTGGACATAGCACTTTCACTATTAATGACTCTTTTTCAGCAAAAAAAACACACAGAAGCATATGCTGTTTTTAAAGAAATGAATCATAGCGACGTATGGTATGAAAAGAAAATGGGCTGGATTTGGATTTTGAAAAAATCTATTATTGAAATTTTACTGCTTATTGAATTAGACAAACTGGATGTAGTACTATCCAGATTACAACGGTTTCAGAAAAAATTCAATAAAAAATTAAAAACCATGGGGGAAACTAAAGTATTAAACTTTATGAAATTGGTAGCAGTATACTACGATAAACCCTTTGAAGTAACTTCTGAAGCATTTTACAACAACGTGGAAAGTTCCTTTGAATGGATAGGCACCACGCGTGAAGATGTATTTGTAATGAGCTTTTACGCCTGGCTAAAAGCAAAAATGGAAGAAAGAGATTTATACGATGTCACACTGGAGCTGGTAAGGAAATAAAAAACGACAGCTATTTAACTTTTTCAATTCAAAGTAAAAACTAAATATAAAAACCCCGCAATGCTCCTACCGTTGGCATGGGTGGTCCCATATCTCTATGGGCGACTGCGGGGTTAGCTTTTCCGCCTCCTGGACGGAACCAATCTAAACATCAACTATGATTGATATTTAAAGATACAAGGTGTTTTTGAGTTGTAAAAGCAATGGGTATCTTGCTTTATAAATTACGGCCCTTACTTCCCCATATTGTTTAAAAACTGAATGTCATTTTCTACGGTAAGCAGCAATACGCTGGTGGCAGTACAAAAAACCGGACTTGTAATACAATGGTGTCCATTCCAGCTTCCATCTTTATTCTGAATTTTCAAGATCCGGCCACTCATATTGTCGTACCACTCTTTCCAATCGTCATCTTTATTTACAACCATAGATTCGCCTGTTTGTAAAAAACTCAAAAACTCTTCACCACCGTTGTTTCCAAATCCGTTAAGCACATCGTCCCGTTGCGCAGTATTTTTAGCCGCCTGATACACATTATAAGAAGTATTATAGTTAATCGCCTCTGCTTCAGAATATCCGGACTTTATAAGGTTATCCACTGTTACAGGAGCATTTTGTGGCACTTTGCCATGTTGTTTGGCTTTGCTTAATTTTTCTTCTGCTTTTCTGGCATCTTTGGCACTGGCGCGCACACTTCCGCTTACAGCATACAGCATTACTCCTGCGCCATCTTCGGTTTTTACGTTTCCATTTTTATCGTCATAATTTTCTTTCTGATAGTTTCTGGCTCTTTCCAGAACCGTTTCATCTACAGCTGCCCCAACCGATTGTGCCGCTTCCAACGCACTATTTGCCAGACCACTTTGTAACACACCTGCCCATCCTGCGCCTTTTTGCTTTCCGTTCACATCGGTTCCGGCTTGTATTTTTGCCACACAAATATCTAAAGCGCTGTTTACACGTTTTGTATCTATCCCTTTTAAATTCCTATCTAATAAACTGGATAAAAATTGAGCCGTTAGCACCGCATCTATATTTTGCCCTAATTTACTTTGTATTTGAGTGTTTCTTATAGTGGTAATGTATGGGTCGTTTTTAGAGCTGTTTTCGACAGTTTCCAACAAATAGTTAATAGCTTTCTTTAAATTATTGGCGTATGCTCCTGTTTTCAGTGTAATTCCGCTACGCACCAAGGATTGCGCTACCATCGCTGTGGTCGCAGGATCTGCCTGTACCGCCTGTGGATCTCTCACATGTTGTGCGGCGTGACTTCCGGCACCGTAGCCACCATTGGGTAATTGAGCTTTAGAAAGCCACGAAAGACCGTCACGAACAGAGAGTTGGACATTTTCATTATTTTTAAAAACACTGAATCCATCCGAAGACTGTTCGCCCATCGTGGTCATAAATACACAACCTTTTTCAGGTTGTAAGGTTCGTTTTGTTTCTGGGTAGTCATCAGTAGAAATAAATCCCGAGACTACAAATCCGAGTAACGCTACAGGTACAAGTAGCAACAGCAGTTTTGTTTTCATTATATATACGTTTTAAGTTCAAGATCGAAACTACTACCTGAAATACATATTAAAAAGCAACGTTTAGGGAACAGCCCTTTTGAACAAGGGAATCAACTTTTTATACAAAGTTTATTTTTAACAAGCAACCTAAGGATGGTTACCTTTTGTTTTTATATTTTTAGCGTCCAAAAAAGAAATTCCAATGAAAAAATTTGTCCACATTCTATTTATAATAAGCGCCTTTTGCCTTATGTATTCCTGTGGAGGGGATGATGACGCCCCCATACCTGTTGCCGAAGTTGATGAAGAAAACCCAACGGCTCCTGCAAATTTAACAGCAACATTAAGCGACGAAACTTCTATAGACCTTGCCTGGGATGCCGCTACAGATAATGAAGGTGTAACCAGTTACACTGTTTTTCAGGATGGCGTTATGGCACAGGAGAATATTACGGGCACCTCCACCACCGTTGCCAATTTAACTGCTGAAACTTCTTATAATTTTTATGTTGTTGCTTTTGATGCCGCGGGAAACCAATCTGATCCCAGTACAAGTATTGATGCTTCCACAGCACTAACATTTAAAACCTTATTATCTGAAATGGGGGTTTTTACAGCTATAAACGATAATATTACGCCCGCCTCAGGAGTACAGTTATATGAAATTAACTCGACCCTTTTTACAGATTATGCTAAGAAACAGCGCTTAATACGGTTGCCCGAAGGAACTACTATGACTTCTAACGGAACCGATTTATTACCAGATTTCCCAGACAACACCCTTATTGCAAAAACTTTTTATTACAACATTGACGACCGAACTCCCAGCCTGGGCAAACAAGTTATTGAAACACGTATTTTTTTAAAGATTGCAGGACAATGGCAGGTAGGAGATTACATCTGGAACGAAGCTCAAAACGAAGCAACTTACACCACTAATGGTTCTCAAAAACCTATTAGTTATATAGACGAAAACGGAGACACCCAAGCCGTAGATTATATAATCCCTTCACAACAGGATTGTTTTACCTGTCATAATAATAACGGCACCACACTCCCAATAGGTCTAAAACTACGTAGCTTAAACTTTGTCCCTTCTTACGCCAACCAAAATCAACTGGACTTTTTTATCTCGCAAGGTATTCTGGAAAATGTTTCTTCTGAAAGCGTAAGTGTATTACCGGACTGGACTAACGACACAGATTTTACTTTAGATGAACGCGCCAGAGCCTATATAGATGTAAATTGCGCGCATTGCCACCAACCCGGGGGCAGTATAGAATCTTTTGGGCTAGACTTCAGGTATGAAACTCCTTTTGAGGATACTGGAATTTATGCAAACAGAGGTGAAATACAATTTAGATTTGACAGCACTTTACCTACCTACAGAATGCCTCAACTGGGTCGTACCATTATTCACGAAGAAGCCCTTGAAATGCTCGTTGAATATATTGATGCTTTATAAAAAATTATACCTAACAAATATAGATAAGTTGCCTTCGGGCGGCTTTTTTTATGCTGAAAAGGTATGCTCATTAAACCTTTTTACTTAAATTAGGTCATACTCACATAAACTTTTAAAAAATTAATTATGAAAAAAATTGTTTTAATAGCTATCGCTTTAATTAGCATTTCGGTTTCTGCTCAACATGAAAAAACACACCGAAAAGAACACAAGAAAGAAATGGTGGAAAAAATGAAAGACTGGACACCTGAACAAAAAGCAGAAGTGGCCACAAAAAAAATGACCCTGGCATTAGATTTAAATGAAGCACAACAAAAACAGGTGTATGCTATTCATTTAGAAACTGCAAAAGATCGTTTAAAAATGAAGGATAACAAAGAGAAAAATGCAAATGAAGCACTATCTCCGGACGAGTTATTCGAGTTGAAAAAAGCACGAATGGAGAAAAAAATAGAAACCAAAGCGCAGTTCAAGGCTATTCTCACAGCCGAACAATATAAAAAATGGGAGAAAAAAAGCCACAGAAAAAAAGAGGCGCGCTCTAAAAAAAACTAAAAAGTAACCGATAAACCCCGTTTTTTTGTTTGACATCAATTTTTGGCTCAATTATTGAAATATTTACTGCAAAATAGTTACATTAGTAACCTAAATTAAAATTTAAACCAATGAAAAAGTTTATCACAGGTATTGCAGTAGCATGTTTCTTAGTATTAGGAATGAATACTGCTTCGGCACAAAGTTTATCTCAGGATTCACAGAGGCCAGAAGCAATTGCTAAACAAAAAGTAGCCGACATTTCTGCAGACTTAGGCTTAACAGGAGATCAGCAACGTAGTCTTTTTAGAGCATATGTTCAAAAAGAAGTTAATTACGATAAGCACGTTACTGGAAAAGATCTAAAAAGCGCTACTGTTATTGCTGAAAAGAAAAAGCATGACAATCAGTTAACGGAGGCTGTAAAAAGAGTGTTAACACCAGAACAGTTTAAAAAGTGGCAGGCCATGCAAAAATAGCCTAATTCACTTTTAATTTATAAATCCCTCCCCATCAGGAGGGTTTTTTTTATTGCAATTTTTTAGCCACAGTAGCTGCAGCCTGGATGGTTGTATCTAAATCCTGATAGGTTAATGCATCGCATAAAAACCAGGTTTCAAAAGCACTGGGAGCAATGTAAATCCCTTCCTGGAGCATTCCGTGGAAAAAAGTTTTAAAACTTTCACCATTGGCTGTAGCAGCCGTTTCAAAATTGGTAACAGGAGTTTCAGAAAAATGAATGGAAATCATAGAGCCCACCCTGTTAATAGTGTGTGCTACATTGTTTTGCTGCATCACATTTGCTAATCCTTTATGCAGGTATTCGGTTTTTTTAGCTAGGGAATCAAAAATTTCAGCAGTGTTGTTTAATTCGGTTAACATTGCCAGACCAGCAGCCATAGCAAGTGGGTTTCCACTTAAAGTTCCCGCCTGGTATACAGGACCTAAAGGCGCAAGATGGTTCATTATTTCGGATCGGGCAGCAAAAGCCCCAACGGGCAAACCGCCACCGATTACTTTTCCAAAAGTTACTATATCTGCAGCTACATTATACAATTCCTGCACCCCACCTTTAGCGAGTCTAAAACCCGTCATTACCTCATCAAATATGAGCAAAATATTGTTTGCATCGCAAAGAGATCGTAAGGCTTGTAAAAAACCTTCGGCTGGAGGGATGCAGCCCATATTTCCTGCCACAGGTTCTAGTATAATACAGGCTATTTCATTTTTGTTTTCGCTTATAATTTTTTCCACGTGGTCTATATCATTATACCTTGCCAATAAAGTATCCTGAGCGGTTCCTTTAGTTACCCCCGGGCTATTGGGTGTTCCAAAAGTAACTGCACCACTCCCTGCCTGTATTAAAAAAGAATCGCTATGCCCATGATAGCATCCGGCAAATTTTATGATTTTATCTTTACCAGTATAACCACGTGCCAGTCTTACCGCACTCATACATGCTTCGGTTCCGCTATTTACAAATCTTATTTTTTCAATATTGGGTACCATACTCACTGCGAGTGCAGCAATTTCGGTTTCAATTTGTGTGGGCATTCCGAAAGAAGTTCCTTTTTTGGCTTTTGCCACTACGGCATCTATTACAGGAGGGTGAGCATGACCTAAAATCATAGGTCCCCATGAGTTAATATAGTCAATAAGTTTGTTTCCGTCTACATCGTAAAGGTATGCACCTTTAGCTTTTTCTACAAAAATCGGGTCTCCGCCAACAGCTTTAAATGCTCTTACAGGTGAATTTACCCCACCAGGGATTACTGTTTGCGCTTCTTGAAACAAAGCACTACTGCGTTGATATAACATAAGGTTTATTAATTTTTTACAGGGTGCAAATATAAGTTTTGTCCTATAGAAATATTGTTATTTGTAAGTCCGTTGTATTCCTTTAACGTTTCAACAGTAATGTTATACCGCTTTGCAATGTTATACAACGTATCTCCTTTTTTTACTTTGTGTGTGGCTATTTTAGTTTCGTCTACCTTATTAGGGTTTCCTTTTTTGCCAAGTACTGCGTCATCAAATTTATCTAAATCGTAGCGTTCAATAATGCTTATTAATTTATCCGGATACTTAGGATCTGTAGCGTACCCTGCTTTTTTAAGCCCTTTGGCCCATCCTTTATAATCATCTTTTCTTAATTTAAAAAGATCCTGGTAACGGCTACGTTCGGTTAAAAAAAGTGAGTGATCCCGAAAAGAGTATTTTGGATCTACATATTTTCTAAAGCACTCCTGTGCTTCATCGTCATCGTGATACACTTTTTCTCCTTGCCATCCGTGGCATTTTATTCCAAAGTGATTGTTTGCTTTTTTGGTGAGCTCTCCCCTTCCTGCCCCGCTCTCTAAAATTCCCTGTGCCAAAGTGATGCTTGCAGGGATTCCGTATTGCAACATTTCTTCCTGGGATATCCTGCTATAACTTTCTATGTAAGCACTTACTACTTCGGCATAACTTGCGTTAGGCCCCGGAATAATAATTTCTGTTTCTTGAGTTTCAGCGGGGGTGTCTTCATTGGCAGTTACTTTTGGGCGGTTATCTATTACAACCCTTTCCTTTTGGGGTCGTTTTTTCTTTGAAACAACACGCTTTTTAGAAGTACAGGCAGTAAGTGTTAAAAGCAGTAAAAGTAGGAGTAGTGCTGATTTTTGCAACATATTAGGTTTGTATTTGAGGTAATTTCTTTTTTTTGAGTTGTTGGTTCATTCCGGAAATTCCCTGCAAACCCCCAGTATGAATGGCTAAAATACGGCTATTTTTGGGGAAATATCCAGATTTTATATCTTCTATAATACCAAACATCATTTTTGCAGTATACACAGGATCCAGCAAAATTCCCGTCTCTTTTTTAAACGTATTCATGAAACGTACTAATTGTGAATCTATTTTGGCATAGCCTCCAAAACAATACGCATCTTTTACTACAAAGTTTACATTTGAGGTATATTGCGCTACTATCGCAGTTTGAAATGTTCCTTTTAATGCTGAATACCCTATCACTTTTTGATGTTGTTTAGCAGCCAAAGTTAACCCAGCAAGAGTTCCTCCGGTTCCTACTGCGGTAGTTATATAATCGAAACTGGTATCTTCTTCAGTTAATATTTCGGCACAACCCTGAACCGCAAGTAAATTTGTGCCTCCTTCCGGTAGGATATATGCTGTAGGGTGTGTTGCTGTAAGTTTTGATAAATACGTTTTTGTATCCTTTAATCTATACTGTTCCCGTGATAGAAATTGGAGGGTCATACCACAGTTTTTCGCAAACTCCAGCGTAGCATTTAATTGGGTTAGAAGGGCCAATTCCTCTCCTCGGATTATACCTATTGTTTTTAGACCTGCTAACTTTCCGGCTACCGCAGTTGCAGCAATATGGTTAGAATAAGCCCCACCAAAAGTAATAAGGGTTTCTTTTTTTTGATACAGCGCTTTGGATATATTGTATTTTAACTTTCGGTATTTATTGCCAGAAACAAAAGGATGCAACAAATCTTCACGTTTTATAGTAATAGCACATGGAATTCCCAAAAAATGATCCAATTCAATTATTTGCCTTATTGAGACCTGTTCTTCTTCATTCATCATTTTATGCTCAAAACACAAAACTACATAAACTTATAAAATAAGAATAACATCAAAAGCTGGATTTGATTAAAAAAAACAGGTATCCATTATTGATTATAAAAAATTGACATTTAATTTTGATTGAAACGCTATATATGTTAAATTATTGAGCGCTTTAACGATTAAATTTACCTTTTAACGGATTTTTAAGTATACTTGTGACACGAATTAGTAAAAACAAGAAGTATGAGAGTTTTTTTAAAGCACACAGCAATTGTTTGTTTCATATGCTTATTTACGTACTCAGAATCGGTAAAATCTCAGGTAGGAATTGGGACTGAAAACCCCGAAGGAGCTTTGGATTTAAACAGCAATCATTTACCCGCAAACACCTATTATGGTTTTGTACTTCCCCGTGTAGAATTAACAGATGCCACTGTGGCTGCTCCCGTAGTAAATGCCAATAATCCAGCAAATCCTCTTGCGGTAGGAACAGTAGTTTACAACACCAATACAACCTATACAGGCACTAATGATGTAAGTCCAGGTATTTATATGTGGAATGGCGTTGATTGGATTAATGAATTCCCTAAAAAAGATGCAGAAATTTTTAAACAGGATATGTCTTCCCCAGTAAGAACAACTTCTACGGAAGGGTACAAAAACATCCCAGGCCTGGTAAATGTTTCCTTTACGCCAAAATATTCTGGACGCTATAAAATAGAGCTTAGTGTAAATTACGGAGGTGGATATGCGCAGGATTTAGCCAGTGGAAACACAAATCCACTTTCCCAAAAAGGAAATTTTAAACTTTCCTTTAATGGTACCGATTATATCGTTCCAATAAGTGCTCATTCTACGTACGGAACAACTCAGTATTATCTGATCTGGGAACAGGCTACGACTGCCATGTACCAACCTTTAATAGCAGACACACCGTATTTATTTACGTTACAATTTGATCAATTTGAGTCTCCTGGATTTATTAGTAACGGGAACAGTGGAACAGGCAGAGGGTACATTGGTTATGACATCCCGTGCTCGGTAGAATTTGTATATGTAGATTAACGTAAACAAGAAGTTATGAAATTAATTAATAAGCTATCTTATGTAGTAGCATGGGCCCTGCTACTGCCCTTGAGCACCTTAACCGGGCAAGTTGGAATTAATACCACAAATCCTGCTGGATTGTTGGATGTAAATTCGACCACTATGGGTGTTATATATCCTAATGTAGCCCTACTGGCTACAGACCAAGCCCTACCTGTGGTGAACCCACAAGGGGGATTGCTAGCTGTAGGTACCGTAGTGTACAACACAAATACAACCTATACCGGAAATGTAACCGATGTACACCCTGGTATATACGTATGGGATGGTTCTAAATGGACCATACATTACAAAAAACGGCAAGCCGAATTATTTGAACAAACAACCGAATTAAGAACAGATTCTAATTTTCCGGGAGATTGGCAGGACATACCCAATTTAGGAGTAGCAGACAATAAAACATTTACGCCAAAATACTCAGGCTTGTATAGAATAATTGTAAAAGGAAATTATGGCGGAGGCCAAATGCAAGCTGGGGTTGATGTAAATGTAGCTGCCCAAGAAGGTGTTTTCAAATTTACTTTTGATACAACCACCAAAACGTTTATTACTCATGCCTATTCTATATATAATAGTTATGTAAACTCTGGAACACATTACAAAAATATATGGAAGGAATCCTACACTACCCTGTACATGAACTTAACAGCAGACACTACGTACTCATTCTCTTTACAATTTGATCAATCCACATCTCCGGGATTTGTTAACAATGGGAACTCAGGCCTGGGTTTGGGCTATATAGGAACTGACATTCCATGCACCATTGAATTTACATACATGGACGAATAATTTATTCTTAAAACTGATATTATGAAAATAACAATACAACAATACATCAGTTTAATAACTGTGCTACTATTTTGTAATTTGGGGTTCACACAGGTTGGCATTGCTACCAACAGCCCAAAAGGAGTCCTCGATTTACAGGCAAACGCTACCACAGGGTTAATATATCCAAGAGTTCCTCTGGAGGCAACAAATACGCCAGATCCAGTAGTAAATCCAGCAGGCGGTCCATTGGAAGAAGGCACTGTCGTGTACAATACAAGTCTAACTACAAATGGAACGAATGATGTATATCCAGGGATTTACGCCTGGGATGGAACCCAATGGGCCACACAATTTATAAAAGAAGATATTCATGTGACAGCACAAACTCCATTAGATTTTAGAGTTCCAATTAGTGGTGGCTATAGAGATGTTCCCGGCATAGGAAGCGGAACTACCTTTACCCCCAAATACACGGGCACCTATAGAATTATTGCTAATTTCAATTTTGGAGCTGGTAAAATAAAACCACCCCCTAGTGGTGGCGGAGCAAATCATGACTATATAAGAATGGCTACTCAGGAAGGCTTTTTTCGTTTCAGTTTTGAAAGTGCTGATTATGAAATATACACCCATTCGTATTCTGTATTTAATGAGCATATTGGCACCAGTCCTGGAACTATTTATGATACTTTTAGACACGATTCTTCTCTTATATTGTATGAAGACCTTGTGGCAGGGCAATCGTATTCGTTCCAACTAGAAATAGATGTTTTTGTTTCTAATACAAATGATTATAACAATAACGATACCGATGCCTATTCCCATGTAGGAATTGAACTTCCCTGTACAGTAGAATTTACATACCTGGAGGGTAATTAAGAATTTCTTAATGATCATCATTACTAGTTACGCTTCCAAAACAGCATACTAAATACACAGAAATTAGCGTTAAAATTTGTAGGATTAAACTCTCAAGTGTTAATTTTTAGCACTTTACATCGATGTAATTAGGATTTAATCAATTTTTTGTCATATAATTGACCTCCCCAATCAACTATAACCAAATCCTATGCAAATTTACAATCAACCACAAATTTATATTTTTTATTGTTTGTTCAGCTTTCTGGTTGGAGGCGTGTGCGCTCAAGTTGGAATTAACACCACCTCTCCGAACGGAATTCTGGAAATTAACACAGCAACCCAGGGAGTTGTATTACCCAGGATCGGGCTGGAAAGCACAACAGATCTGACTTCTGTTATAAATCCTCATCCAACCAATACAACTCTTTTAAACGGGACAGTCATCTATAACACCAATACACAAAACGATGTAACTCCCGGTATGTACGTTTGGATCACCGATAAATGGGTGGCACAGTTTGACAATAAAAAACAATCTAAACTTTTTGAACAAACCACCTTGAATATTCGAACACAGTCGGATGCCACTTATAAAACAATCGCTTTATCATCTTCAAATTTCATTGCAGACTATTCAGGACTTTATAGGATAGAAGTAAATGTAAATTTTGGTGGTGGTGATGCAAAAGTTCCTAACGGTTCTAGTGAAGGGGACTTAAATATTGCAAAAATGAGCGGTAATTTTCGATTAACATTCGGAACTGATATTTATAATATTCCAGCTCATTCATATTCAACAGCCTATAATGGAGCTACAAATTATTTTGGGATTTGGAAACAATTTACACTGGTGACTAACGTACCGTTAACTCAAGGAGAAAACCGGAGTGTAAATTTAGCCTTTCTTCAAGACCCGGCACCTGAATTTGTTGGGAATGGTAATAATGACAATCCTACCGGTCAGTTTTCAGGAGGAGATGGACATGTTGGTTTTGACATCCCTTGCACTGTAGAAATAATTTATATAGGCGAACAATAAAATAATATCTTATGAAAAGACTTTACATACATACACTCATTACAGCGTTTTCCTTTGCCTATTGCATACCGTCTTATTCGCAAATTGGCATTGGCACAAGCACCCCTCAAGGAATGCTTGATATCACAAGTACAAACTCTGGTTTTGTTTATCCTATGGTCTCTTTGACCAGAACCGATACACAAACAATCCTCAACCCTAATACTGGTCTTGAAATTGTTGAAGGCACCACGGTTTATAATACAAATATCTCAAGCAACGGTGCTCATAGCGTTTATGAGGGGCTGTATGTTTGGGACGTCTCTAACAACAAATGGATTCCTCAGTTTAGCAAAAAAGATTACGTAATGCGGTCTCAAAACTCAGATATACGAACAGCATCTGGCACAAGTACGACACTAAGTTTTGATAACAATACTTTTACTCCAAAATATTCTGGCATCTATAAAATCACCTTGCTTGCACATTATGGAGGAGGTCAAATTAGAAATCCACGGAATGGATATTATGTAAATTTTGCCGCTCAAAAAGGCGAATTTACATTTATATTTAATAGTAACTCTCATAGTTTTAGCTTTCATTCTTATTCTGCACAAAATAGGGACAACGCATTTGTAGGAAATGGAAATATTACCCAATATATAGATTCTTATACACAAAGCAGTTATGTGATTGAGGAATCCTTAATTGCAGGAACAACATATACCTTTACTTTAGAATTAGCTCAAGCAACGGCCCCCGATTTTACTAATAATGGCTCTTCAGGAAGTGGTCAAGGTTATATTCGAGAACAAGGCAATGTAAAATATAATGTGGAATTTGAATATATAAACGAATAAAAAAAATAAAATAATATGGCTATGTACAAGTTACACCAAATTAAATATAGTATTATATCACTAATGTTATGTTTCTGTTATTCCAATTCCAGTTTAGCTCAAGCTGGAATTAATACAACCGAACCACAAGGCGCACTACATCTACACTCATCCAATAAAGGACTGGTGTATCCAAGAGTCTCTCTTTCTAATACTAACACAGCAGCACCCGTGGTTAATCCCAGCGCGCCTAATCTAACTGCTGGAACAATTGTGTACAATACAAATTCTACTAGTACGGGCAACAATGATGTATATCCAGGGATTTACGCGTGGGATGGTACCCAATGGACACCTCAATTCCCTATGGAGGATTATAGAAAGTTTGAACAAATACCGCCTGCAGGCACACCCGATCCTAGCGAAGCAATTTGTCAAAGAACCGATATAAAAGACAATGAGACACAATTTGACAATATAAACGGACTCACAAACCAAACTTTTACTCCTAAGTACTCAGGAAAATACAGAATTAAAGTAAGTATGAGTTATGGAGCAGGAGAAGTAGAAAACTTTTATAATAATGACGATATTTCACTAGCAACTTCAGAAGGTAATTTCTATTTTGAATGTGTGGGACCCGGAGTTAGCATTGTACCAAATCCTGCGGGTTATTCGTACAATTATGAAAATGGCTGGGTGTATACTCATGCTTATTCGGTCTTTAACGAAAGACAAAATCCTGACAATTCCTACAGTAATGCAATGATGTATTCTTCAGTTGTTTATTATAGAGATTTTAGAGCTGGTCAAAACTACACATTCAACCTTGCTATTAGCATGATCGAATTAAGCGCAAATGAATTTGTAGATGGTGGAGACTCAGGAACTGGTTTAGGTCATGTAGGTCACGACATACCCTGTTCGGTAGAATTTACTTATCTTGGAAACTAAATACATAAAACCCAATCTAAAAATGAAAATATATCATCTCTTAGTATCTGTTTTATTAACAACAGTTTTAACGAATGCCCAAACGCCATGCTCCGGCGGTACTGCTGCTGAGTTCCCATGTAACGGTATGACCCTTCAGGGACACCTGTCTATTGCCCAAATGGGCGGCCAAAGTTACGGAGGAGGTGATCCTGCTGAAGCACAAGATTCTTGGGGCTGGACAGACTCTATGACGGGGAAAGAATACGCCTTGGTTGGTATGAATGATCGCACCGCATTTGTAGATATA
>PANU01000017.1 GCA_002707745.1 Flavobacteriaceae bacterium | reverse complement strand
TTGTCTGTTGTCTGTTGTCTGTTGTCTGTTGTCTGTTGTCTGTTGTCTGTTGTCTGTTGTCTGTTGTCTGTTGTCTAAATTTCTGAACTATTTTATTAGTTACCCAGTATTCTTCCTAATAAATCATGCAATAGTGTTTTTGCATCTTCTGGTCTTTTGCGGTTTTCCGTAATAGTGAGATTTTCTAGGGTGCCTTCCAGAAGGAAGCTAAAAACATATTCTTTATTGTTGGGGTCTACGCTTAGCGTTCCAAACCTGAGGTCGTTAAAATATAATTTCCCTCCTGTTTTGGTAATGGTGTAGAAACCATTAGTAAGCTTTATGAGGCGTTTAATTTTTTCATTTTCGGCCAGATCCCCCAGCAATTGATGATTTTTTGGGTGCGTCCCAAAATTGATCGCTTGCGAATCAAAAAGGGAGTGATATCCTATTAAAAAAGCATCTTCCGTTTCAACATTTGCTGTCCACAAGATGCTTTGCAATGGAGCCGGTTTGGTTTCTATTTCAATGTAGGAAATGTGCTGTGCTGCTAGTGCATTTTCAAATTTCAAGAAGGTAATTCCTTTCAACAACAATGTTAACAGCAAATATCCGCTGCTTATGTATAAACCAAGGTTATTTAATCTTCTCCGCTTTGGATCGTCCCGTTTCCGCAGTAAGGCCAAGATTAAAAACACCAAAAACGGCAAGGTATAGAATGGATCTATCACAAAAATATTTTTGTAAGCCAGTCGCAAATCTACCGGCCAAAACAACTGGGTTCCCCAAGTTGTATGTGCATCTAACAGGGGATGGGTGATAAAACACAAAAACCAAAGCCACGACCATTGTTTCCAACTGGCTCGTTTTTCCCATCGGGAGACAAGCCATCCAAAAAATAATCCAAAAACAATAGAAAACAGAAAAGAGTGGGTAAAGCCTCGATGCCATTCTAAGGCAGTCACCGTATCTGCAAACCACTGTGAAATAACATCCAAATCTGGAATAGTACCAGCAATGGCCCCGTATAACATAGCCTTATTGCCCACTTTCTTGCCAAGAGCAGCTTCGCCTACTGCGGCACCTAGTACTATTTGAGTGAGGGAATCCATCGTGGCAAAATTTCAAATTTCAAATCCCAACTCCCAAAGAAACTGGGAATACATTTAATATGCACTAGATATATAACTGTTTGAGACTTCATTTTTTTTGGTACTTAATCTACAATATTCATTTTTTTAAGTAAGAACGAAGCGTTCATATTCTGGCAAATTCCCGGTTTAAAGGTGTAGTCAAAGTACAGTTCATCGTCCTTGATTTGAGCATCAAAATAATAGTTTTTTACCTGGGGCAAATCCTTTGAAACTTCACACAAACTTAAATCGTGTGTGGCGATGATTCCGGTAGAATTACCAGCTACTAATTTTTCCACGAACTTTCGGGAACCAATCGCTTTATCGGTACTGTTGGTTCCCTTTAAAATTTCGTCTAAAATAATAAAATACCGGTCGGTTTTTATCCTTTCTACTATAAACTGAAGACGTTTCAACTCACTAAAAAAATAGGATTCATCATCGGTTAAGCTATCGGTGGTACGCATACTTGTTATAAGCTTAATGGGGTTGTACTGCGCTGCGGTGGCACACACTGGCAACCCAACATTTGCCATCACTATCTGCAAAGACACGGTGCGTAAAAAAGTACTTTTACCTGCCATATTTGCTCCTGTGACAATAAAAAATTCTTTTTCGTTTATTTTAAAATCGTTGCGCACCATGGTTTCCGGATTCAACAACGGGTGACCTCCTCCGGTTACTTGTAGCACTTGGACGTTAGTGTTAATTTCAGGAAAAACGTGAGATGGATGGTTAAACGTATAGTTTGCCAGACTGTTATAGACATCAAAAAAAACGATGGTATGAAACCAGGTTTCCACTTCGGTTTTGTGGGTGGCAAGCCATTGTTCAATGTTATAGGCTTGTCGTATATCCCGTAACATAAAACCATTCAGCAACACACCTACCAACATATTGTTGCGTTGGTCTAAGGCATCTAAATGTTTAGAAAATTTTTTAAGCGCAGCCGAAGCTTTTACTTCAGCATGTACCACAAGGTTCTTTTTTTCTGAAAGCAATACAGAAGAAAACTCCTGCGCTTCAATTTCTGAAATCAATTTATAAAACTGTTCAAACGTACTTTGTATTTTTGAAGTGTGCTGGGACAAGTCATTTACTTTTTTTAAATAGCGACCACTTATGGCCAGCCCCAGTAAAAACCACCCAAATAGTATATATCCTGAAATAACCTCAAAAAAATACAGCGCCATGAATGCTACCGAAAGTATCGAAAATCCCTCTGCAACTCCTTTAATCCACTTAGGAGTAAAAGGCTTGTAGTATTTAAGCCAGGTAACCACTCTGTCTGAGGAAATTTCGGTTTTTACCAGGGATGCTACCGCCGAAAAATGTTGCCGCCATACAGCAAGTTTTGACAACTCTTTAACAGCTTCTTGTTTTTGTGGAATATTGTCAATAGTATTTTCAGTTAATAAATGAGCCAACTTTTCTGATCCCATTTGTAATGCGGTGCGATTGCAATATTGGTAAAAAGACCCCCGCCCAAACAAATCTATATCCTGACTAAATGCATGTTCTGGATTTTTGAACTCATTACCAGCTGGCAGATCGTGAAACTCACGCTTTAAAGCTTTTAGTTCTACTTCATTACCGTGAATTAACGCTTTCGCGAGATCCCGCTTATATTGCAACGTACTGTGCCTGGAGACCATATACACAAACAAAGCTATACCAACAACAATACTTGAAATTACCATTTTTATATTTCCAAATGCCACATAAACAGCTACGCAAACCGCAATAAAGAGCACTACACGTAGCGTGCTTGATACTGCCAATTGCTTCTTTAATTTATCTAACAGTTGGTTGTGTTGTGCTAATTGAGTCTGGTAAAATTCTTTGGGAGATTGCTTCATAATGCGGCGAGCTCTGCTTGTAATTTTTTGGTAAGCGAAGCTACGATTAAGTTATAAGAATGGTCAATCAATTGGATCACTAATTTAGGAGGGAGTGCATCTTCTATAAAAACGGTGTTCCAGTGGTGTTTGTTCATGTGCCAACCGGGGATAATAAGGCCGTCATATTGGGCTCGCAACTCTTCAGATTGATCTGGGTCACATTTTAAGTTTACCTGTGTAGGAGTGCGTTCCAGGCCACAGATGGCAAACATTTTGTTCATTACTTTAAAAACAAGGGTGTCCGGACCAAAAGGAAGGGATTCGGTAACGCCTTTTTTGGCCAGGCAATACGTTCTGAATTCTTCTATGTTCATTTACTCAACTCTATACGCCAAGGCTGGTTCATCATTAAAATACACAATAAGATTGCTTCGGGGTTTTGTTTTCACCTTAAATTCTACAAACCCATCATCTGAAGTAATTTTTTTGATCTTTTCTTTCGCTCCAAAATTATAGGAATAGGATATGGTTTTTGGTGTTTCGGTTTTCAGTAAAAATGTAATTTCTTTTCCATTTTCTATAGCTGAAATAGTACCGTTTTCGGGTTTTTTAACTTCATCCAATAACAAATCTTTTTTAATGACCAGCGGCAGACTGGAAAACACTTCTTTTCCTAATTTAAATTCAAGAAGCGCATCTTCCTCCATATCTGGATAATGTGATTTTATAAAGTGTTTGGGATTTGTTTTATACCAGTAATAGCTTGGTTCTTTAATAAATTTTTGGTTGTATTTACCAGCACCCCAGGTAGCATCAAACAAAAATGGTTTTCCATCGATATAGACCACATTCCACATATGTATTCGTTGAAACGGCCTGCCAATATCCTTAAAATTGGTTTTGGCATCTCCTCGTACCAGATAATTCTGAATGCCCTGCAACTCACATAATTTTTCGAAGAGCATCGCATATCCTTCACAAACAGCCACCCCGTTTTGCAGGGTGCGTTGTATTATTTTAATGCGTGTTATTTCTTCTTTGGCATTGCGATCTCTAAAATCCTTAAACTTATAGTTAAATACATCGTACTCATTTGGGTTGTAGGCTACGTTATGTATAATCCACCCGTAAATAGCCCGCACTTTCTCTTCTTCAGTTTTAAAATCGCGGGTAATGAGGTTTGAAAGTTCCGTCACGTCATTAAACCTGTTTGGGTAAAATTTAATGGTAGCATCTACCTGAGTAAAATCTTGCGCAACAGATGAAAAAATACTACAAACAACTACACATAATATAAAAATCACATTACTACCCTGCTCTTTTCCTTTCTGAGAAGAGTTTTCAAAAAGCTGAAGCATTTGTAACGTTACTGTTTTAGCAGGTTTCACGATTCAAGTTTTTTTGAGGCAGTGGTTTGCAATGCGGTGTAATCCAGCTTCCAGTTAATAGTTTCCACCAGTTTTTCCATTAGCTTTATAGTATCCAGTGCCTGAGTGGAAGCTTCGGTTAGCAGTCCGCTACTAGGAATTTTATCTACAATATGCTGTTTGGCTTCTCGGTTTATTTCGGTTAAATCTGAAGCCGTAAAAGGGTTTGCCCAGCCTTCTTTTTTGTCGTAATATTTAAAATCGGTTTCTACAGTGAGCAGTTCGGGTTGTGGAAAATTGGTAAGTAGGATGGTTCGGGTTTTGGTATCTGCATCCATATGTATTTTTGTAAGATCGAAACCTACGTGTGCCTTGGCTTCAATTAAAACAAGCGCTTTCTTTTTTCCTAACACTATATTAAGCCATTTGTCTTTTACATTTTCATAGTGGTAAATTTCAGAAAAATCGCCTTCCACCGTAATAAATTTACAAACGCTTCGGATTTTCTCCATTAAAATCACCGACTGTGTCTGGGTTTTCTCTTTCTTCCGTCCACTGCTGAATTTCAGAAACAAAAAATATGCGATGACTGCGCCAAATGCCAAGCCTATAAAAAGTAATTCCATTAGGTAAATATAGCTATAAATTCAGTTGTTTTGAAAAGGCATTAGACTTTCAAAAGTTTCACGCAATAAGCACTAAGTCCCAAGAATATTAAATTACAAGTCATTAATTTCGGGACTTCTATTTAAAGTAATTTATACAAAACGGGGCGACTCGGGGTAGCGTCGTTTACAAAATTAGCCGTTTGTAAATTTAAAATATACGACCCGTCTTTTATAGTGTTTGGCACAAAAATAAACTCGGTTATGGTTGCGTTTAAGCGTGGTTTTTTTGGGTAATTCCAAAAAGCCTTATGCGCCAACAATTTGCCCTCGTCCTTTTCTTTATCTACACTGGGTAGATCTATCAGCAAATGCTTTACGTCTATTTCCCGTAAATAATTGGCAGCATTTTCATGTAAATAAGGCCAGTTGGTATGCGAGTATTTTTTAGATTTTTTTTGTGGTGTATTGGGTAAAGTTCTAATAACTACGGCTTCCGGTTTTTTGCCCTCTAGCAGTCCTTTTAATTGCCCGGCTGGTATTACTAAATCCTTCCCAAAATCTTCCGGGGTAACCGAAATTACTTCCGTAGTAAAAAAGAAAGTTGCCAAGGATTCCTGTACCGAATGAAACTCTTCCGAAATATGCCCAACACCTTCCGTATGTGTTCCATGTGCATGGGGGTTAAACTGAATATTGTTAAAATTAACCGAAGCTCCTTCACTTACTTTTCCCACCCAATTGTCTACTCTAACAGGAGAAATAACAGGTTTATCCAGGTACCATGCCACAGGGTTTTTTGAAGTATCGGTTAAAGCAATAGAAATATCCAGAGGTTTAGAAAGGTCAATCGTGCGCAATTGCTCCTTAATGTTTATAGTCGCGTGCATCAGGTTTTGTTTTATACCGTAAGATACAATTTATCGTTGCAATTCCAGCAAAAACAAATCGCTGGCTATCCCATCGGTTAAAAACTTTCCTTTTTTAGTAATTATAAGCCTTTCATTTTCATGCTGAAGTAATTCTGAGGCAATGTGCTGTGTTGCCTGTTGTAACAAATACGTTGCATAGGTAGTACCAAATACTACGGAAATTTCCTGAACCGAAATTCCGTCTGCCGTTCGTAAACGCGTCATTACATATTCATTATATTTATCTTTTACTGAAAGGGATTCCCGTTCTATAGGGAGTTCTCCTGCTTCAATATTTCTAATGTACACTGTATTATTTGCCACATTCCAGCTTCGCTGTTGGCCATTGTAACTGTGAGCGCTTGGACCAATACCTAAATACGGTTTGCCTTGCCAGTAGGCAGTATTATTTCGGGATTCCCATCCTGGCTTGCTGAAATTTGAAAACTCATAATTTCTATATCCTGCAGCTTCGGTTTTTGCAACCAGAAGTGTGTGATGCTCTTGTGCTACATCGTCTTCAACAGGGGGAACAATCCCTTTTTTAATAAATTTTTCCAATGCAGTTTTTGGCTCTACGGTTAAGGCGTAACACGATAGGTGCGGAATGTCCAGCTCAAGTGCTTTTTCAATATTTGCCAACCACCTTTTGTTGGTCATTTCGGGGATGCCATAGATAAGATCGATACTAATATTACTAAAGTATTTTTTAGCCAATTTAATACATTGCTCTGCTTCTTTAGCATTATGAGCGCGGTTCATTAATTGTAAATCTTCTTCAAAAAAAGACTGCACACCAATGGAGAGACGGTTTATTGGTGAGTTGGAAAGTTGGTGAATTAGGGTTTCGGTAAGATCATCCGGATTGGCTTCCAGTGTTATTTCTGGCGCTTCAGTAACGTTGAAATTGGCATACACCGCATCAATCAAAAACTTAAGCTCTAAAGCTGTCAACAGTGAAGGTGTTCCACCCCCAAAATAAATAGTATCCACTGTCCCAATCAGTTCTTCTTTCCGAAGTTGTATTTCTTGAACCAAGGCTGCAAGCAATTCCTCTTTTTTCTTCAGGGAAGTCGAAAAATGGAAATCGCAATAGTGGCACGCCTGCTTGCAAAAAGGGATATGGATATAGATACCGCTCATTTTTTAGTTTTTAATAGCTGTTAGAAGTTTAACCATATCCTGTAAACTGCCGCTGCTACTGCTCACTTTTTTATTTGTCAATTCGTTTTTCGTTTTGCTTTACAAAAGCGGCCCAACCTCTGTAGCTTTTGCCAACCTCAATCCTGCCTTCATTATAAAAATGACACACGGCAGCTGCCAGACCATCGGTACTGTCCAGGTTTTTGGGCAGTTCTTTTAATCCTAAAGTGCTTTGCAACATTTTTGCCACTTGTTCCTTACTGGCGTTTCCATTGCCCGTGATAGCCATTTTTATCTTTTTTGGAGAATATTCGGTTATTGGTATCTGGCGTGACAGGCCGGCAGCCATAGCAACCCCTTGTGCACGTCCCAGTTTGAGCATAGATTGTACGTTCTTTCCAAAAAAGGGGGCTTCAATGGCAATGTGATCTGGATGGAAGGTATCAATTAGTTCTATGGTGCGCTCAAAAATGTGGCGTAGACGCTTGTAATGGTCATGGTGCTTAGACAGTTTTAGCTCGTTTAATTGTATAAATTCCATATGTTTACCCACTACTTTTATGAGTCCAAAGCCCATAATGGTAGTTCCGGGGTCTATACCCAAGATAATTTTTTCTGTAGGTTGTGATTTACTTTGCTTCAACTTCGGTTTCGGTTTCGATTTCACTACTTTCGTAAGCGATGATGGCTTCTCACAAATCTACGCAATATTGGCTCGTTGCCCTAAAGGTTTTACTACTTGTATTGGCACTGGGATATATATTTCTGAAAATTAGAGATGAAAACTCTGCTGTGCTTAAAAACCTGATGGATAGTTTTAGAATATCCAACCTAGGGCATTGGTTGCTGTTTATTGTGCTAGCAACTTTAAATTGGTGCCTGGAAATTTATAAATGGAACATAAGTGCTTCAACATGGTTCCCGTTGCCTCTAAAAGAAACTGCTAAGCAAGCGTTAGGGTCGTTAACAGCCTCACTTATTACCCCAAACCGAATTGGCGAATACGGTGCAAAAGCGATGTATTTTGCTCCTAAAGACCGAAAAAAAATTGTGTTCCTTAACTTTATTCATAATAGCTCGCAAATGTTGGTGACGCTGGTTTTTGGGGTACCGTCACTTCTTTATTTTGTTTGGAAATACAGTGTTGCTATTGCTACTAGTAAGGTTTTTATACTGCTAAGCATCGTTAGCATTTTTCTTTTATTGGGTTACTTCTACCGAAAAAAACAACTGGGAATTAATGGACTTTCTATCGAAAAATTCTGGGAAAAATTTAAAGGGATCGTAATTAAAAGAAAGGTAAAGCTCCTCTTGCTTTCTGTCACCCGCTATCTGGTTTTTAGCTTTTTGTTTTATTTATTACTTCAGTTTTTTGATGTTTCTATAGTGCTGAAAGATGCTGCCATTTTCATTTTCACGATGTATCTTTTGGTATCTGTTCTTCCTTCATTTTTTATAATGGACGTGGTGATTCGTGGTGGGGTTGCGGTTTGGTTATTTTCGTTTTTGGGTATTTCTGAAATTGCAGTTCTCTCTACTGTATTTTTTATGTGGCTTTTAAACACAGTGCTTCCCGCCATTACTGGCAGCTATTTTGTAATCACCTTTAAACCGAAATCGATTTGATAGAGGCAGCGTTTGTCATATTAGCACTGTATATCTGTAGCATCGTATTGTTTTATATAGGACACAAACGGGTTTCCTATTTTTTGGTTGCCAACCATGCTACAACAATTAAATTTTCAATTATTGTTCCCTTTAGGAATGAAATTGAAAATTTACCAAGATTACTAGAATCTCTTCAGCTACTGAAGTATCCTCCCAGTCATTTTGAAGTCATTTTTGTGAACGATGCGTCTACAGATGTTTCAGAAGAACATATTTTAGAAGTACTGAAACACACTACCATTAACTTCCAAATTCTTCAGAATACACCCAACCAGACTTCGCCTAAAAAAGCAGCTATTGCCTTAGCAATTGCAACAGCAAAACACCCATGGATCATTACCACAGATGCCGATTGCTCTGTACACCATAACTGGTTGCAGATTTTAAATGATTTCATCTTAAAAAACAATCCTATATGTGTAGCGATGCCTGTAGATTATTCTGTAACTAATTCATTTTTGCAACGCTACCAACAATTGGACAATTGGAGTTTGCAGGCAGTAACTGCAGGAAGTTTCGGATTGGGAAATATGTTGTTAAGCAATGGTGCTAATTTTGCGTATGCCAAGGAAGCATTTAAAAGGGTAAACGGATTTGAAGACAATCTCCATATAGCAAGTGGTGATGATATATTCCTGCTTGAAAAATTCAAGGAACTTTTTCCCAAAAAAATTGGGTATCTCAAATCCAGAAATGCTGTGGTTACAACAAAGCCAGTGGATAGCTGGAAGCAAGTTATTTCACAACGGGTGCGTTGGGCTTCCAAAACAACGAAACAAAAAAATGTTCTATCTAAATTGGTAGGGATTCTGGTTTTTGCAATAAATATTGTCGTAATAAGTACTCCAGTCTTGGCTTTTTGGCACCCGGACAAAGTTATTATCGTGAGTGCTATTGTGGTTTTTAAAATTTTCACGGACCTCTTGTTACTCAGAAAAAGCCTTCAATTTTTCAAGAAGCCATTTCCTTTATTCAGCTTTCTAATAAGTGTATATGTATATCCAGTTATAACCGTTTGGGTGGTGGTTTCCAGTTTTTCAGGCAACTACGTATGGAAAGGAAGATCCTTTAAAAAACAACAAAAATAAAAGACAGTTCGTTAATGCTATACTCCCTAAACATATAATACACGCAACTGTAATGCTAATTCATATTTTTTTCTACCTTTAACCGTACCAAAATCTACCTACTATGAAACGTATTGTACTCGTTTTTAGCTTTTTACTATTAGCTACAACCGCGCTCATTGCCCAGGAAACCTATACAGTTGACGGACAATCCTACACCTTAAAAACTGAGGTAGAAGGCACCATCACCTTATTATGGAACACCATTGAAGGTGAGTACCGTTACTTTGCTAAAAAAGGCAACAGCATTACCGAATTAAAAAACACAAAAACCAACGGCAAATACCAGGAAGAATTTAAGGAAACGCTGCAAGTGCTCACTGCAGACAATCCTGTGAGTACGGACAAGGTTAATTTAACGCTGGCTAGCCTTCGTTCCTATGTAAACACATATAATAAACAGGTAGACCCTAGCTTTTCTAACGATAGGCCATCGATACAATTAGGCGTACGACTGGGTGTTTTTGCAGGGATAAGCAATGCAATTTTTACACAAAATCCTAACAACACACTGCTCCCTACAGCCGGTATAGATCTTGAGCTAATTGACGAAGTAAAACTAAAAAGACACTCGGTGGTTCTTCGGTTTAAGCAAACCTTTGGGAACGATGAGTTTCAGTATAACGCATCGCAAGCTTCTTTAAACTATCGCTTAAAATTTATAAAAACCGAAACGCTGGATATTTTCCTGAACACAAAATTTGTAAGTTACACCTATTCTAAACGTGACGATTTCATTGTAACGCAACCAAACGGTGATGTGGCTTTGGAATCCAGTTCGGGAGGCGATTTTACTGCTCACGGGGTTTTTGGGCTGGGAGCAGATTTTAAATTAGGGAAAGGATACTTGTTTTTTACCTACAACGATATTGTAGGATTAGGCCTGGATAGCAATAATGAATTTCCTGTGGATTTTTCTTTAGGGTATAAAATTAACTTATAGCAACTATTGCCCTGGTAACTGGGCTTACTTAATTTTAAAAACAGGGCAATACCGAACACCCTTCTTTAAAAGAAGCTATAATGTGCTTTCTATTTCTCGGTAGTTACCACAATAGGTAAGGTAAATTGTGTTTTTACCGGAATACCTCTTTTATAAGCTGGGGCAACCAGTTGTAGCGCATCTATAGAATAGGTTAAACTATCTTTTAAATGAGGAAATTCCCGTTGCAACAAACTATCGATTTGCATATGAAGAATAGAAATTTGCGCGTTTTCTGAAATTGCAAATGACAAGACAATGGTATCATTTACATCGTGAAGTGCCGTTACTTTTTGCGCAATCATTCCTTGTTGTATCTGATACGCCAGTTCTCCCTCAAAGCAAATTTTTTGTTGTAATTTTTCTGAAAGCGTATCGCATGTGGCAAAAGCAGGATACCTGTCCACATTCTTCCAGTCTATTGTTTTTAAGGCCGATTCATAAAAAGTCTCTGACGAAATTTTTTCGGTCTCAAAAAACTGACAGGAAGTGCAGCCTAAAACTAATAAAAGGTATACAAAATGCTTCATTTGGTGCAACTACACACCGAAAGTACAAATTTTGTGTGGTTTCTCGATACAATTTCCACTTGTGCTTTCAGGCACAAGTGGAAATCACTCGAAATGACGTGCCTCTCGATACTATTCCAATACTACTATCACGTCTTGAAATCACCCGAGGTGACGTTCGATTTGTGTCAGTTCGAGTGATTTTGTTAGAAAGGTATGCTACATATTTCAACTTAGAATTTAACAAAATTTCCTGCCCGATTTGTTGAACTGAAGCTAGACGGGTATCGAGAACCAATGTGAAAAAATTAGTTTTTGTTGAAGTGCATATCTGTCTTTATATCTTTAATACGTTGCTTGGCAAACTGTGCAAACATTCCTTTATCTCCAAACTTTTTTAAATAGGTTTCATAATACGGTATGGCACTTGCGTCGTCTTCAAAATAATTATCGGCTGCTGTGGCTAAAAAGTATAACGCTGCCTGGTTTTCTGGGTTTTCTTGCACTGCTTTTTGCAACGCTTCCAACTGCTTTTTATATTCTTTTTGCTTCTTAAAAACCCCGGCTAACGCAAAATAAGATGCATCTAACGGAAGATCCTGCAACAAAATGGCCACTTCAAAATGATGTTGCGCCTTCTCTAGGTAACGCAATGCTTCAAAATTTTTAGCAATGCTAAAATGCCACGACGGATTTTTATCGTCGTACTCGTTAATGAGGATGGTGTATTGTTTTATGGCGTTTTCAAAACGGTTGGTTTGGGTATAGCTTACCGCCAGATTTTCGTGTAATTGTACGTTGCTTTGCTTTAATGCTAAGAGCTTTTCATAAGCTGTGGCTGCCAGGTGATATTCCTTTTGAACGTAGGCCACAACAGCTTGTAATTGTAAAAACCGAGTGCTGTTGGGATCGGCTTCCAGTCCTTGTTCGATTAATGCTTCGGCTTTATTAAAATTTCGGTCTTCTGCAGCGTATTTGGCAAGTTTGTATAATGCATTTTGATGATTTTCATCCAACAAATGCGCATAGAGAAAGACTGGGTGGGCGGTAGAGTCGTTTCGTTTTTCTTTAACAAGTCCCAACTGGTAGGCAAATTCCGGGTTTTTGGGACTAGCCTTAGTAAGCAGTTGAAAGAGGCTGTCTGCCTTTTTGTAACGAGAAGTTTTCAATAATAATTTTCCGTAATGGTATTGTGTTAGGAGACTGATTTCCTGTGTTAAAAGTGCTTTTTCATAATACTCCAGGGCTCGTGTATTATTGCCAATGGCTTCATAGGCACGGGCCATTTTGTGATTTGCGCCTTCTATTTCTTTATAAAACTGAATGGCCTTGCTATAATCGCCTAAGGCATATAAACTATCCCCAACAACCAAAGCCGATGTGTTTTGGGCATCGGCTAAGTTGATATTTAAAATGAGTAGTATGCCTATTAAAAGTCTATTCATTAACTTCAAAAAGTATTGGGAGAGCATAGATTACACTCACTTTTTTTCCATCCTGTTCTCCAGGAAGCATTTGTGGTAAATTTGAAACCACTCGTACGGCTTCAACCTCCAGATCTGGATGTGGTGCTCTTGCCCTAACATCTACAACATTACCTGTTTGATCAATCTTAAATTGGACTGAAATCCGTTGTCTTCCTGATAAGTTTAAGGTATTGGCTAATTTTGTATTGAAATTCTCACCTACAAATTGTTGGATTTGTTTGGACATACATATTCTCATCTCTTCGTTGGTTCCAGAGCAGTTTGGGTAGGTTGGGACTTTTTCAATAACAGCGAAAGGGACGCTTGATAAATCTTCGGTTTGATACTCATTATAACCATCTTCTTTTTTCTGAAAAACAACATCCTTTCTATTTTCAGCAACTAGTTTAACTAGCGCTTTAAATTCATCCTCTGAAAGCTGACCCTTGGAAGAAATATCAGTTTGAAGGTTTCCAATTTTTGTAAGTAAATCTGATTCTTCATTTCTGGTTTCCTCCGAACAAGACGTATAAAACAACATCGCACAAACGGCAGGAATTAACAGTAAATACTTTAACTGAACGATTTTTTTAGAATTTGATTTTTGTAACATAACGATTCGATTTTTGACCTGCCCGTCTTCACCTCTAAATTTAATAGAATGGCCAAAGACGTTCAGGCGGGTTATTGATGATTTATAAAATGTATTAATGAATGAAATTTTTGTGGTCCCAAATACTTCCGATAGCAGGTTTTGATAATACCCTGCTTTATCCTTTGAAGCTACCAGCCGGTCTGCTGTATATTCGTGCAATGCCTGTATTTTTTGCTGAAAGACATACACCAAGGGATTAAACCAAACCAGGATTCGAAGTAACTCGAAAAACAATAAATCCCATGTGTGGCGCTGTTGTACGTGTACCAGTTCGTGCTGTAAAATATGATGTTTCTGAGCTGCGGAAAGACGAGCGCCCAGGTATATGGTGTTTAAAAACGTAAACGCAACATCCGATTCTTGAAGGATTGCCAAACCATAACCGTTCTTTTTTTGAAGTACAGCGCTTTTTTTCAGCAGGTATAGTTTCCGAAGTTTTAGTGAAAACAATAGGATAGAAATTACCAAACCCAAAAGGTATATTCCTAATAAGATAGTTGTCCAGGAAATGCTTTGCTGTGTTAAAACCACTTCATCCAATAAAACTGATGAATTTGTAGTGGTTTCAGTTGCGTTTCCTAGCAGGACAGCAGGCAATTGCACACGGTATTCCTGCGGAATGCTTTGTTGAATCGCTTCAATTTTAAGGAAAGGAATCACAAAACTTACCACCGAAGTACCCAATAAATACAACCTGTTGTAATTAAAAAACGTTTCCTTTTTCAGAAAAACATCGTACACCGCCAAAAACAATAATTGAAACAATAGTACTTGTAGGATGTAATGTATCATGACTTTTCCTTTTTATTAATTTCGTTTAATACACTCTCCATTTCCTGAATACTGATGTCGTTTTTCTTCATAAAAAACGAAACCATACTCTTAAAGGAGCCTTGAAAGTACCCATCTACCAATTTGTTGATAGATTGGTTACTGTATTCGGGCTTTTTCACTTTTGGAAAGTAAATATGGCCCCGACCTTCTTTACGGTAATCCACAAATTGTTTACTTTCCAAGATGCGCACAATGGTACTCACCGTATTGTACGCAGGTTTGGGATCGGGAAGCTCTTCTATAATTGCGGCTACATTGCCTTCGCCCAAATCCCAAAGGACTTGCATAATGTCTTCTTCTGCTTTTGTGAGTTGTTTCATTTTATAAAGGTGAATAATGATCTATATTAATTTTCCATTGATTATCTTCTTTAATCCAAACCAAAGTAAACCGTACATCAGATTGTACAATTTTTTCGTCTTGATAAAACTGTAGATGCGAAATCCCACGTTGTATGACAACATCCTCATAAGGCGTAATCTCGGTATTTTCTAAAGTCCATTTCACGTGTCTTCCTTCCAGTCCTTTCCAATATTCCACAATTGCAGGATTTCCTGTCACTTCGGTCCTGGGGCCTACAATTGCCGCATTATTGGTGTAATAGGTGGCAATTGCAGTAACATTTCCAGTATTATATGCCTTTTCCATATTTCGGTTTTGCCCGATGATTTCCGCTACGATTGTCTGTGCCGAAAGTATAGAGGAAAGCAAACAGCATGATACTAATAGAAATATGCTTCTCATTTTTTTATTATTTCTTTCTTAGAAAAACAAACCTACAACTAAATATTTAGTTAAACTAATTTTTTAGTTATAAAGTTGTAACAGACTTGTATTTTTAACTACTAACTTAGCCGTATGGATATCCTTTTACTTAGTGTCGGACTTATTTTAATGCTGGTAGGTATTGCTGGCAGTTTATTGCCGGTTATTCCCGGGGTGCCTGTAAGCTGGCTTGGATTGCTTTGCCTGTACCTGGCGCCCTCCCTCCCTTTTAACTGGTTTTTTATTAGTATTACAGGAGTGGTGGCTATTACGCTCTACATTCTGGATTATATTATCCCGGCCATCGGTACCAAGAAATTTGGCGGTAGTAAAGCCGGCGCCTGGGGAACTACTATTGGGCTTGTGGTTGGGCTTATTGCTCCCATTCCTTTCGGAATATTGATCGGACCATTTGCAGGAGCATTACTAGGAGAATTACTATTTAACAGAACAGAAGGAAAAGCAGCCGTTAAAGCCGCTTTTGGTTCTTTTATTGGTTTTTTAGCTTCCACTTTTATGAAGGTTTTTGCCACGCTGGTTTACCTGGGACTTTTTATATATAAAGCTTCTGCCAATTGGGAACTTCTGATTAGTTAAAAGTAAACCGCACAATCGGGCAGTGCTTTTTGTATCCGTTCCTGTTCTTGTTTACTAAAGTTATTGTCTGTTAAAATTAAAGTGCGTAAATTTTTTAATGCTGAAATAGTCTGTGGTAATTGCTTTAATTCATTTGATGAAAGAATAGCCAATTCAAGCTTCCCCAATGCAGAAAAACTAGCAGGCAATTCTTTTAAATTATTATTGTTAAGAATTAAAGCTTTGAGGTTTTTTAAAGCACCAATACTAGCAGAAATTTCTTGTAAGCGGTTGTGCTCCAAGTTTAATTCTTCCAATTTCTGAAGTGAGTTCCATTGCAGATCCAACTCATACAATTGATTGTACCCCACGTGTAGTATCTCTAACGAGGGTAATGCACTCATTGCAGACGGCAAGTCACTCAATTGATTATTATCCAACTGCAACACCTTTAATTTTTTGCACTTGTAGATTGTAGCAGGCAAATACACCAAATTATTTCCTGAAAGGTATAAATACTGCAGGTTTTGAAGCGCCCCTATTTCTTCTGAAATTTTCGCTATTTTATTAGCTGCTAAGTCTAGTTTTACTAAATTCTTTAATTCCTTTATCTCATTAGGAATATAATTGAATTCATTTGCTTTTAAGTTTAATACTTCTAATTTTCTTAAGCTAAAAAGTGCATTATCCCAGCGTTCAAAATGGTTTCGCATGGCATTTAAAAAAATTAACTTATCCAGCTGATCGATATTGAGAGGAAACTGAAACCACTGCTGATCCCGAATATTTAATTGTGTTGCATTTTGGTCATTGGCAATTGCTGTTTCTACACTGTAGAACATATTCTCGGCAATTGGATTGGCATTTTGAGCCACTATTTGGAAGGTCGTAATTCCGAATAATAATAGTATTCTAATAGACTTAAGTATCATCGTTCTTTGTTTAATAAAAAAAGACCAGTGCAAAATATTTTACACCAGTCCTTTTCTCAAATATGAAAAAAATTAATTTTGCTTCACAATCTTATAACTTCCAGAGTTATCACCAACGGTTACTTTCACAACCAGCATTTGGCTAGCTTTTACATGGGGAGCCAAGTCAAGTACTACCACTCTTTTCGAGCCAATAGTTTCAACATTTTTCTCTTCCAGTACTTTTTGTCCTAGCATATTAAACACTTCTACAGTAATGTCCCCTTGTTGTTTTTCAACTGCTATATGTAAGATTCCACTGGTTGGGTTAGGGTACACAGAAATAGCATCCTCTAATTCGTCGTCTATTCCTAAAATCACCACTTCTTCCACCAGGATATATTCTTCTTTGGTTGCTTCTGTTCCAGTTCCCGCCACATTTCCCACGGTAAGACTCACATTAAAGTTACCCTCTTCCAAATAAGCTACTGTCGGAGCAGCTTCGTTAGAGGTTGCGGGGATACCGCCTTCAAAAGTCCAGAACCAAGAGCTTGGATTGTTCGCACTTAAGTCTGTAAATGTGATCGCAGTTCCTGGCTCTATTTCAACATCTGAAGCCTCAAAATCTGCCACTGGTATTTGTGCTCCTAAATTTTCTTTTAATGCAAAGACTACGGTAGATGAAGCATCAAAAACAACATCGCTAAATGTAGCATCCTGTTGCGCATCGTTTGATCCGCTTGGGTGTTGTACAGAGAAAAACCCATATTTAAAATCTGGTGTAAAGGTGAGTCCTGTTGGTTCAGATCCGTTTGGCATAGAGGCGAAAAGCTCAACGTTTGGTGTTTCCTGTGTATGGTCTGGACGCACCACCCAAATATAGTTGTTGCCTCCATCCTGTAATACCCAAAGATTACCTTTATCATCAAATGTTAGGTTGTCGTTTCCTCCACCCCACGCTTCATTAAAGAAACCTGTATCTGTAATAATATCATAGGAAGTCCCTCCTACAAATGTTCTGAAATTAGACAAGGTAGAACCATTATCTGTAAAGGCATAGGTGCGACTTTTACCTTTAGACGTAAAATAAATCTCTCCTGTTATCGGGTTTATCTCACAATCTTCTACGCCATTAAAGTCTGTTCCTCCCAAAGCCGCAGCGGCGCTTCTCACATTATTGCGTTCTGCAGCTGTGTTGTTAGGTACTTGCACCCACGTAGCCGTAGTTGAAGAAGGATCGTTACCTACGAGTGGGTCGTCCAATTTTAATACATATAAAAACCCGTTGGAAAGATCTCCTGGCGTGTTTGCCACAAATTTATATACACAGTCTGTACCGCCATCTTCTCCGTAATATGCTGTTCTCATATCATCAGATACTACTACATTCTCATGATTCATTCTTCCCATAGCCCATAATTTTTCCTGGCCGTTTCCATAGTCTACAACTTGAGCAGTCGATGGATCTATTTCTACTAACCAACCTACATCTTGGTATCCATCAGCATTTACATCTCCACCACTGGTGTTTTCTTCAGCAGTTATAATAGTTCCCCATGGGGTTACGCCACCAGAACAATTTCTTGTTGTTGTTACAAGCGCATCATTGAAGAAATCTACAGGTTGTGTTTGTGTGACTTCCCATAACAAAAGGTCTTCGTTCAGATTTACATCTGCAATTGTAACACCTCCGGGGGTTGTTTCATGGTTTATAGCAACATATCCCAATGTGCTAGAATCTTCGATAGGAATATAGCCGGTAAAGTCATTATTACCGCCTACTTCCCCTACTCCAGTGGTATATGGATCTCCTTGTTTTACGATTAATTGAAAACGGTGTTCAACAGGAATGATCATTCTGGATGTTTGCCCTGTTGGCTCAATAGAGGTAAAACAACCAATGGTTCCTTCCTCACAAGGAGTTACAACCGGTAAATTATTTACGAACATATCAAATTTCAGATCTGAACTTTGCCCATCACGGTTATGTAATTCTACCGAAATCTTATTCACACCTTCTACAAATGCAGTTTTAGGAACTAAATGTGTGAAGAATGTATTTTCATCTGCACCACTAACGATCGTTTCAGAATTTGTTAAATAGTCGGTCGGAGGCGCTGGCATATTGTCTCTAATTATTTCTACACCATTTAGATATACAATGGCTCCATCGTCACGATTTAAACCAAAGACGATGTTTTCAGTCAGGTCGTCCAGTACGATATTTACCTCTCTTGTAAAATAGGTAGTTATAAATTTGTTGTTTGGATCTGGCCCAAAAGATATTTCGGTTGTTACAGGATCTCCATAGCCAAGTGGAGCAAATCCAGCAGACCAGGTGCTTATGTCGTATCCGGCTTCTGTCCAGGGTGCTGCATCTAAGCTCACTCCTGTATCAAGGTAAGACCATACCAGCCCGGCTTCCATAGGGAAATCTGCAGGATTTGGTGCTGAAGGCACAAAGTTCGTAGACATATCGAATCCTAAATCTGAACTACTTCCCGAACGTTGGTGTAATTCTACGGCAATCACATTATCACCATTCTGCAACAAGTTTTCAACTATGGAAGTAAAGAAAGCATCCTCATCTCCTCCCCCAACAGTACTGTCTGCAAAAGTGTTGTACGTAATAGTACCTGCAGGCATGTTTTCGCGAATAATCTCCGTACCATTTAAATAAACAACGGCTCCGTCGTCTCTAAGAATATTAAAAACGAGGTCATGATAGATAGAAGCATCTGCGATATTGAACTCATATCTAAAATAATAGGGCGGGGATTTATTGTTTGAATCGGGCCCAAAGGACAAAGTAGTAACCTCATCACCATCGCCGTAACCTAATTGTGCGGCGCCAGTTGCCCAGGCGCTGTCGTCGTAGGCAACTTCTCTCCAGGAAGTGCCAAGATCTACACCTGTATCATTATAGCTCCAGATGCTTCCAGCGTTAAATGGAAAATCTCCTGGCGCAACCATGTTATTTTCACAGGTGTTTGTTAAGTTTCCTGTATTTGCGAACCCAATAAAGCTCGACAAAAGTAGGAGTACCACTAAGGGTAAATTTGTTTTCATGTTCAATAGTTTTTTAAGTGATTAATTTCCTTTTTAATAATTACTCAAAACTACTGAGGCAGTTCTAAGATATGGAAAACTCTGCTTTATGGTTAGGTCATTGAACCGTTACGATTCGCAGGGTTTATCTTAACTGAAGATTAAGAGCGCTTACGCCAAAGGGTCTTAATGTGAAGAGAACTTTATCTGAAAGTTAGCCTAATTCTTAGCTTTCTGAAACAGAAAAACTTAGCTGAACACCTTATTTGAAACTATAGAATTTGATAAGAACACATTGCTATTGCAAAGCAGCCGAAGTATCTGTAAGGGCATTCATAAAAGCGATAAGAGCGTCTATTTCGGTAGCCGTAAGTTCAAGTGCCGTGTCGGGCAAAGTTTGGTTGGTCACATGTAATCCCATACCAGCGCCACCCCCCTGATTATAAAAATCCAACACCTCTGGCAAGGTGCTGTACGCTCCGTTATGAAAATACGGCGCAGTTTTTTCAACATTACGTACCGTTGGGGTCTTAAAGGATCTTTCGTAGATCCAGGCCGCTTCGCTGGCGATTCCGTTTTTCCAACGACCTTCATCGGAATCCAGTTCAGGTTTCTTTGACTTTGGATCCTTCAATACTCCTAAAATTTCCGTTTCGGTTTCTATATATAAAGGAGGTACCAAACCAGAAAACGTGGGTGCAAAATGACAGGTAGCGCATGCTCCTTTTCCCATAAAAATATTAAAACCTTCTTGAATCTCCGTATCAATGGCATTCGCCTCACCACGGGCATATTGATCAAATTCGCTATTGAATGATTGCAAAGAAAGCACATAAGACGACAATGCCTTTGCTAAGTTTTCGCGGTTGATAGTATCTTTGCCAAATGCTTCGGTAAATTTATGTTGATATTCTTCAGAAGCATTTAGTTTTTGTAAGATTTCAGAATAGGCAGTATTAAACTCTTTTGGATTAAAAATTACATGTTCTACCTGTTGCTCCAAAGTAAAGGCTCGGGAGTCATAAAAGAAACGCTTGGCATAGACAGCATTGAGCAACGTTGGAGCATTTCTCAACACCGTAACACCTTCAATAGAACTTAAAGATTTAATCTTTGCATCGGTAAATGCAAGCTCTGGATTGTGACAGCTGGCACAACTCATAGTATTATCACCACTAATTAGTGCGTCATAAAAAAGTGCTTCGCCCAATTGTCTCAATTTTTGAGAATCGCTGCTGGATTGTAACTGTGTATAGAAATACGGATCCAGAAAATCTGTTGCAAAAATACTGGTGCTTTTCGGGTTCCAGGCTGTATGGTTTTTCAGGTTTGCCAAATTTATTTCAATAGGAACGTCACCTAATTCTTTATAAAGAGGGTCTATGTAGTTTCGCAAAAAAAACAGCCTGTCAAACGTTTCAAAAGAGGTGTCCCTTTCTAATTGCGAAATAGCCCCTTCAAACAAACCAAGGATATCATTACTTTTTGGATACTTATGGACCAGTGGTTCATTTGCTATTAATTCCTTCATGGCTAATAACGAAGCTTTTGCTTCTTCCAAACCGTTTGCAGAGCCAGGTGTATCAAAACCTGTTAGACCCAAGGTAAAAATACGCACTAACTGGAGTCTTGCTGCTAAAACTAAATCTTCTGAAGATGGCTTTGTTTGTTTCAATGCATTAGCTAATAGGTTAAATTCGGTTTTTACTTTCTTGGAAAGAGCGGCGATTTGCACTTTTTCTTCGGAAGGGTTTTCGGCATAAATTAGTTCGTCCAACACTTGCAGTCCTTCAGGGGGCACAACAGTGGGCTGGTTTCCAGATTTTGCAATTTTTAATAAGGGCGCCCCGTTTAAATGTTTTCCTGCAAATTCAGGATTGTAATAGGTTACGTAAAACTCTATTTTTTTATATGCCAGGCGTGCATTTGTGAAGATAGCTTGAAGGGAATCTCCTGAAACCTGATCGCGTTTATAAGCCGTGGCAGTAGCATCTAATTGCGCTAAAGCGATACTGGCTTCATTTATATAGCCATGTACTTTTTCAGGGTTTACAGTATAGGTGGTTCCTGGCGTACAACGTATAAAAACAGTAATAATAAGTGTCCACAATAAACAAATAGCAACAGTTGTGTTTTTTTTCAAAGCGAAGTATATTAATCAACAAACTTACACGTTCCGAAAAGCAAAATTGTTACCTGGGCATTACCAAACGTTTAAATAATTTTAAATAAGCACTGAAAAATTAAGGAGTAAGAAAACATGTAGCGCCACTTTTCAAACTATATGAATTTCTTGCTTTACTATTTGGATGTATAGAACGGAAAATTAGACAAAAACCAACTTTTCTGAAATAGAAGATTTACGGGTTCCTTCTGGTAGTTCACCGTGGTATTTCCCCATATAGAAAAAGCCCAAACAGCGTTCCCCTTGAGCAAGTGAAACATGTTCTCCAAAATATTGAAGCAACGCCGGAGAACTCCAATAAGCACCTATTTGAAGACTATGCGCTGTAAGCCACATATTTTGAACCGCCATAGCAACCGAAGCCACTTCCTCCCACTCCGGAATACGTTCTTCAGGGTCGCGTTGCATACAAATAGCAAATACACAACCCGATTGCAATGCTTTTTGCTCCATCTTTTTTTGTTTGAAATCTGAAGGTTTTTCTACTGATTTCACATACGCTTCTCCTAAAAATTTTGAAAGCTCCTTTCTTGACGCTTCACTATGGAACACTTTAAAACGCCATGGTTCGGTACGTTTGTGCGTGGGCGCCCAATTGGCTGCTTCGAGAATCTGGAGTATTTCAGACTTATCAATAGGTTGGTTGGAATAGGCATCTGGATAGATTGCTCTTCGGTTTTTTATAATTTCAGTAAGCATTTTTTTAAAAATTTTGAAGGTTAAAGATACTTAAATGATTTCAGCAAAAACCATAACTTCTACTCTGATTTTAGACAAACTAAGGAGCGTATCCCCGTGTAGTAAGCACAAAAAAACCGCCTTTTTTAAGGGCGGTTTCCATTTAACTTTTATAAGTTCCCCAATCTCAGTCGAGGAAGGAAGTTTTATGTAAAAAACTTCGGGATGCAGATTACTTCTTTTTTGAAGTAGCCTGAGGAGCCTTCTTAGCAGGAGCTTTTTTAGGAGCTGGTTTTGCTTGTGGCTTACCGTTAGACTTAGCTGTTGCCATAATAGTAATAAATTTAGAAATTAAATCACACGTTAATACGTGTGTGCTAGGGGAAGTGAAATACACCGTACCTCACTTGTTTTGAAGTTTTATCTCAAAAACTTCCGGTTCAAATTACTTCTTTTTTGAAGCAGTCTGAGGAGCCTTTTTACCTGCTTTCGCTGGTTGCGCTTTTGCAGCTTGTGGCTTGGTTGACTTTTGTTGTTTCATAACTTAAACTATTAAAAGTTACTGAATTGGGGCTTTGCTGATTTAGTTTTCAGCTATACACACCATCATATCCCTAGGTTGCTAAGAACTTCATAAATGTACAACAGATTTCAATTCAAGATTTTCTGTTGGCTAAAAATTAACTAAAATATCTTTGTTTTATATCCAGCCAAAAATCATTACTACTGCCATCACAATCATGATTGCATTTTCTATAAATGTAGCTTCTGTCATGGGCAGATCCAACACAGTTCCCAGACACGCACACTGTATGGTGTTTTTACTAAACAAAGCACGTGTAACCCCTATGGTAGTTATAAGCAGCACCACTAAGGTAATAACTAACAACACCGGAATTTCTACCCGCATTAAAAACAAAATACCTAAACTTACTTCTATAAACGGATACACATATGCATAAGGCCGCACAACTTTTGCCAAGGGATCGTACATACTAAATGAAGTTGCAAAACCTTTTACATCGAAAAGTTTAAACAGACTAAAAATCATAAAAAACAAGCCCATAAAATCTAACATAAGAGCTCGGACTTCAAATTGTGGATAGTTTATGGCAGCATCAATTAATGCAATGAAGGTAAAAATTAAAAACAACGGTTTTAACTGTTGGAGCTTGCTCTTTTCCGTTGCCGGTTCCGTAGCTGTTTCTTCGGTTTTAGTTGAAATCTGACTGTCTTTAAAAATATTTTTTTCTGAAATCGTGTATTTTGAAGGCAACACTTCCTGTAAGGTTGTGACAGGAACATGAGTTTCAGTAACTAGTGTAGCTTCATTCTTTTCTAAGTTTACCGAAACCTCAGTCACGGCATTTAATTCGCCCAAATGTTTTTCTACCGAAGCCTTACAGCCACCGCACGTCATCCCTTCTACTGTATAGGTATGTTTCATCTTACTTTCCTTTTACAAAAAAGCCCATCTTTTGTGAGATGAGCTGGTTTTAAAATAGATCTTATAACTAGTTATTTCCGTGATCTTTTTTCACTTCGTCATCTCTGTATAAACAACAGGCGTGCACGCTATTATAAGCTTCGTCGGTAGCTTTAATTTCTTTGGTGTCGTGACCAACGTCTGCAATACTTTGGCTAATAGTAGCCAGATTAGTTTTACGTTCGTCATATATAAGACTACACTCTTTTGTTTCTACGTTCCAAACGGCACTTTTTACGCCTTTGGTCTTTATAGCTGCTGTTTCAATGCGTTTTTTACACATGCCACAAACGCCATCTACTTCTATAGTGGCTCTTGCATTTTTATCCTGCGCTGTTCCTGTTACGCCAACTAAGGCTACTACTAAAATAATGATAAATTTCTTCATTGTTATGGTTTTAAAGTTTTCTTCTAAAGAAGATGGTTACAATTTATTTATTATTTAATTACTTGATTCTTAATTTTTTACAACCTGTATCGAAGTCCGAGATAGTAATTACTCCCAAATACAGGACCGTACACAAAGGTAGTATCAAAATTTGAACCAAAAGGGTTTTGAGGGTCAATAATTGGGTTTTCCTGGGTCTCATCGGTGAAATTCTCGGCACCTGCATATATTTCGAACTTCGGACTAAACACTTTGGTTATCTGTGCATTAAAGGTTCCCAAAGAAGGTGAAAACTCACTTCTCCTGAAATCTACCGGGTTAGAAGCGGTAGATGCAAACCGCTGTTCGCCCAGCCAGTTGTAGGTAAGGTCAAATTTCCAGTGCCCTCCGGTTTGTTCATTTACATGGGTTTCATAGGCAACATTCCCAAAAATCCTATGGCTTGGGGTTAACGGTTTTTCTAACCTACCTTTTAAATAATCTGTCTTTACTTCATAGAATTTATAGGCAGCCCGAACATCCAGGTGTTCTGCCAGGTTGTAATCCAGTTCTACCTGAAAGCTGTTGGCAAAACTTTCACCCTGTAAATTATAGAATCGAATTCGCTTGGAGTCTTCCCAATCTACCACCACTTGATTTTGAAAATCGGTCCGGTAAAAATCGAAAGAGATATTAGCTCTTCTTTCAAAAAGATTGAATCCTTGCAAAAAAGAAACACCGTAATTCCAGGCAATTTCCGGATCCAGCCCATAAATTTCTCCTCCCGTGTTTAAAATTGAAATAGTACGGTTGGTAGAGAACAGCGACTGGTTTTCAACAAAAATATTAGCGCTTCGTTTCCCGCGTCCAGCCGATGCTCTAATGGCTGCTTTATCCCACGGAGTATAGCGCGCATGGATTCTAGGGGTCACAAATGTGCCCAACAAATTATGCGTGTCTATCCGTAATCCTGCCGTCATGGTAAAATTCTCTAGATCGTCATACGCATACTCAAAAAAGGCCCCGAAGGAATTTTCGGTTCTGTCGTAATCTACCCCCTCAACCGCCTCGTCATAATCTTCATAGGTGGTATTAAGCCCCGTTTTAAATTTATGGCGTGAGTCGCTAATAATAGAACTTATCAAAGCATTTGCATAAAAACTCTGGTGTTGAATATTGTATGGTCTGAGTCCAAAATAGCTTTTCTGGTCATGGTTGCTATACGCCACTTGCAACCCGAGACTTTGGTAGGGAATTTCAGGAAAAACATAACCTAATTTTCCGGTAAATCCAAAGTGCTGCGTATCTATCTCACCGCCCCAGGCATTGGTAGTACCGCGGTCTGTATCTGGATCAAAAGCGGTTTGCCCTACTTGTTTATCGTCTTTCATATAACGCACGTTAAAAAAGCTAACAAAGCCTTTTTCACTATCGGTATATTGCCAACGGTTCAAAAGGTTTACTTGTTTGGCTAAAGGGGTGTCCAAAAAGCCGTCTTCATTTCTGTCGTTTTCCACACCACGATAATTTCCATGCACATACAAACCTGTGTGCCACTTTTCACTCACCTTCGTATTAAGATGCGTATTGAGCTCATTACGTCCGTTTAAAGCAGTATAGGCGTTTACAAAAAGTGCATCATCGGTTTGGGGTTTTACAAACTCGGCATTTATTTGCCCCGCAATGCTTTCAAAACCATTGATCACACTACCTGCTCCCTTGGTAATTTGAATACTTTCTACCCAGGTACCTGGTATAAAACTTAATCCGTGGGCTTGCCTGGCACCCCGTATTGCCGGAATATTTGCTATCGTTATAAGGGTGTACGGACTCGTTAACCCTAACATGCGTATTTGACGTACCCCTGTAACGGCGTCGGCAAAATTTACATCGATGGAAGGATTGGTTTCAAAACTTTCAGACAAATTACAGCAGGCCGCTTTTAACAGTTCTGCGCTACTCACGTTTATGGTATTTTGAGTACTTAAAAATGAACGGGATGTTGCTTTTTTTCTTGACGTAACGGTAATCTCATCTAAGGTTCCTTTCGATTTTAAAACGTGTCGGATCTTTTTTGGGGTAGTGACGGTTATTGTATCCGACTTGTAGCCTATGTAACTTATAACTAATTGGGAGCGTCCTTCCTGGAAAGGCACTTCAAATAAGCCATCAAAATCGGTTACATCGCCCACTTTGAAGTCCAGCCAAAATACATTGGCACCGCCCAGTGGGACTTCTTTATTGTTTATGATTTCTAAAACTATTCCCTCCACTTTATCCTGTGAAATAGCCACCAGTGGGAATAACAATAGAAAATATATAAGTTTCCTCATTACTTGTATCTTTTTTAAAAGATGAATAAAATAAATTGAAATGTTGTTGTATATAACAACTGCTCCCGGGAGTATTACTGGGAGCATTTAGCGATGTTCGTTCCTACGAACAGAGCCAAAAAATCAAATAAGGAAAGTTTCATAAAGTACGGGAATGTCCTTTATGATTGGAGGGGGGTTATATTCTGAAAATGCTGCAATTTTAGATGTTGTAGCTATTTCAGCTTGTAGCACAAATACCGAAACAAAGGCGGTTACAAAATTAACAGACACCTGAAACGTATCTTGCGATGCGTTAAAATTTTCGTCCGTAGTAATTTTAGTGTATTGGTTGTCACAACAGTTGTGGTCTTCAGCATCTTCGGTATCACAACTATCGTCATGAGCTTCTGCCATACCACAGGAAAGTTCTTCTCCTCCTAAGGTAAGGGTTGCCATCATTTCAAAATCTCCACAAAAATGCTGGGCGTACGCAACACCACTGGTACTCGCAAAGAGCAACAAACACATAAACAGAGAAATTACTTTTTTCATTGGCACAAAAATACAAAAAAGTGATGTATTATTTAAAAGAATCCATTTTTGCAATCCCTTTCTTTCTTTACTGGAAAAATAATTTTAGCACCAACCCAACTGCTAGCCACCCATAGCACAAAAACGCTATATATTTTAAAATAGTCTCAAACAGTTTACTAACACAAATGCCCAAAGTGCCATCCAGAAGAATCCGGCACTGGTATATGCTGCTTCGGCCCATTGATTTAGAAAAGAATTCATTGCTTTGTTTTCTTTTAAGGATCAACACTTTAGTAAAATAAAGTAAATTTTAATCCTTTAAAAAAGCAGAAAAGTAGTGGGGGTTACTACTCTATTTTAGCTTCAATACGCCCACAACGCAACATTTTATCCCCAAAATACGGGTTCATAATATCACTGCTTCCGCTCAACCAGGAAGCCCCTGTATTATTAAATGCCATGGGACAATATTGCTTATAAATTGTTCCTGAGACAACGTTATCTTTTAGCAAATTTTCTGTTTCAGTGGTCACTACAACAAAAGCTGCGCGTTGTTCTTCAATGTCATTTGCCGCTACAATATTTTGCGCCGCTTTTAGGGCAGTATCAGCCGCTTCTGCATTGTTAAAAGCAGTTATTAATTCTGAAGCTGCAACCGAGGCATTTTCAGTATTTGTACTTACCAAAGCATCTTTTAAATTAATGTAATGTCTGTAAACCATTTCCATTTTAGAGTCATTGAAGGACACTTTTTCTTTTTTAGCGCTCCTTTCCTTGGTAGCGTTTTGTGTAATGTCATCAGCAGAATCCACCTCAACGGTTTCTGGAGTGTTGTTTTTAGTATCATTTTTGCAAGCAGTAAAAGCAAGCATCACAAAAAATACAGGGATAAAAAATTTATATTTCATAATAAAGTGTGTTTAAAGTGTAAAGGTACACATTTTGAAAAGCCCAAATATATAATCAATTGTTAACGCGCTGTAAATAAAAAGCTGGGATTAATAAAAGTAAAAACAAAGGCTGAATGAGAAACCGGCGCACATAAAACAAAGGCAAATGTTGTCCCGCTTCGGAAGTATGTAATAAAATCACAAAGGTTATAGCAAGTAACAACAGGAAAAATCCGTACAGTACTATTGAAAATTTCATTACTTCTTTTTGCTGAAAAATTACCCAAATAATCCCCAACGAAATAAGGCTGTTTATTATAAAACGAAGGATGGTATGTAAAAGGAGCTTGCCAAAATTGAAAGCTGGTAATGGCTGGGTGGTGTGTTCGGTTTTAAAAAATTTCAGCAAGGGATCGTAAAACAAACTTTCTTCATACACCCGGATGAGCACCAAGAGTACAACACCCAACAAAATTAATAGTATTTTAAGTCCTTTACTCATGCTGTATGTGTTTTGGTGTTAGTAGTCTCACCCAAACTATCCAAAGGAAAAATACCATGGCGTAAATAATTCCTGGAAACACCACCCCGTGCAGGATATGTTGGTATTCTGGAAATTCATACAGCGCAATAGCAAGCAATGCAATGCGAACTATGTTTATGGCATAAATTATAACCACCCCCGCAAAAAGATACAAGCAGGTTTTCTTGAAGCCCTGTGCAAAAGCGACGATAAACGACACAAACAAAATGATGATACTAACCGCGTTACAACCTTCTACAATTCTGGCCAAAAACCTCCCTTCCACGAATAATTTCATAGACGGCTGATTGGGGTGTGGCAGCACCTGGGCAGCATACCCAAAAGTTTGAATCACAGCTCTGCTTTGTTTTGCCACAAGGTTTGTGATAAAATCCGGAGCGTAGGTTCCGTTTTTTGAAAGGTGCAAATAAAAACCATACAATACACTAAGCACCACATAACTCCCTAAAAAAAGGAGCAGGAATAGTAGGAC
>PANU01000016.1 GCA_002707745.1 Flavobacteriaceae bacterium | reverse complement strand
GTTACTCCCTTTTTCTGGGTTGTTGTTTTCAAAAAGAAAAAACCTCAAGCCCTTTTTTTGGGCTTGATGGGGTTTATATGTTTGTTCAAGATTTCGTACTTGGGATCAACGGAGTTACTCCCTTTTTCTGGGTTGTTGTTTTCAAAAAGAAAAAACCTCAAGCCCTTTTTTTGGGCTTGATGGGGTTTATATGTTTGTTCAGGATTTCGTACTTGGGATCAACGGAGTTACTCCCTTTTTCTGGGTTGTTGTTTTCAAAAAGAAAAACCTCAAGCCCTTTTTTTGGGCTTGATGGGGTTTATATATTTGTTCAGGATTTCGTACTTGGGATCAGCGGAGTTATTCCCTTTTTCTGGGTTGTTGTTTGCAAATAGAAAAGCTATCAATGTCGTTATTCTGGAAATTGTGTGGTTGTAGAGCAGCATCTGTGCTTTTTTCACCAGTTTGTTTACTTTATGGGTAAGCTGTTTTTAAAAGTTAATTTTTTAGAGGGGTTACACTTAAAATCAACTTTGGGAGTTATTAACCCTTTAATACAACATTTTTTTGGTAGGCACTTTTAAAAGCAGTATTTTTCGGGTCTGTTTCTACTTCCGGAATCGTAACACGAAGTTATTCAGACAAAAAAGCAATACATATCCTGAATCCATAAATTTTGTATGGGCTGAAATACAAGTATTTATTGGTGCCAAGCAAATTTAATGTTGCAGGATACCATAATAATTTTATATCTTTAAACCTTTAACTAAAAACAAATCTTTAAGTCGATAGCAATGAAAAAATTATTTTCAATTATGGCAATTGCCGCATTAGTTTTTGCGGGATCGTTAAGTGCAAACGCAACTGTAGCTAACACTACACCAACCAGCGTGCAACAATTAACCACAGCAGCTACAGTAACCTTCATACAAGATGATGAGGCTGCTACCGAAACAGATGACCGTGGTTGGCATCAAAAATTAAAAGAACGTTTTGTAGAAGGAGGTCCAGAATTTATGGGAATTGTACTTCTTTGTTTAATTCTAGGGCTGGCTATTGCTATCGAAAGAATTATTTACCTTAACCTTTCTACAACAAACACTCAAAAACTAGCTCAAGAGGTAGAAGATGCTCTTAATAGTGGTGGAGTAGAAGCTGCAAAAGAGGTTTGTAGAAATACAAAAGGACCTGTTGCTTCCATATACTACCAGGGTCTGGATCGTGCTGACGAAAGTATTGATGCTGCAGAAAAAGCGGTTGTTGCTTATGGTGGTGTACAAATGGGACAGTTAGAGAAAAACGTTTCCTGGATTTCTTTGTTTATCGCTCTGGCACCAATGCTTGGTTTCATGGGTACGGTAATCGGGATGATCTTAGCATTCGACAAAATTGCTGCTGCGGGGGATATGAACCCTTCCTTAGTAGCTGGAGGTATTAAAGTAGCACTTTTAACAACCGTATTTGGTTTGATCGTGGCTATTATCCTTCAAATTTTCTACAACTATATCATCGCAAAAATAGACCGTATTGTAAATAGTATGGAAGATGCATCTATTACTTTAATAGATATGTTAGTGGACTATAAAAACAGAAAATAATTTAAAACACACCATATAACATGGCTTTACATAAAATTTTTAAAATTATAGCAATCGTTCTGGGTGTGTTGGGACTTGTCTTTATGGCAATGTTACTAGCAGGGAACGAATCTGCAATGGACTTAATCATCTATCTTGGATATATCGTGTTCTTTATAGTATTGGCAATGGTTGTATTGTTTGTGCTTAAAGGAGTGTTTGAAGGTGATTTAAAGAAAACGCTTATTTCAGTAGGTGTGTTTTTGGCAATCATAATTATATCCTATGTGCTGGCAGATAGTACGCCAATGCAACTACCGGATGAAGGGGGCATGCTTTCTGAAAGCGGCTCTAAGTGGGTAGGAACCGGATTGTATACATTCTATATTCTGGCAGTAGTTGCTATTTTATTGATGGTATTTAGCGGATTCAAAAAAATAACAAACAGATAATGGCAAGAAGAGCAACACCAGAAGTTAATGCTGGGTCTATGGCAGACATTGCATTCCTTTTGCTTATCTTTTTCCTGGTGACAACCACTATTGAAAAAGACAAAGGAATTGCACGACAGTTGCCACCCAAGCAGGACGAGAATATTGAACCTCCCATTATAAAAGCGAAGAATACATTTATAGTGAGTGTAAACCAGAACGATCAGTTATTGGTAGAAGAGGAATTGATGGAACTTAAAGACCTAAAAGAAGCTGCTATAGCTTTTTTGGATAATGGAGGTGCGCCTTCAGGAAGTCCAGAGTATTGTAGCTATTGTAAAGGACAACGGTTGCCAACATCTTCCGACAACCCAGATAAAGCGGTTATCTCTGTTCAAAATGATCGTTTAACATCGTACAAAATGTATATCGCGGTTCAAAATGAACTGGTAGCAGCATACAACGAATTACGTAATAGAGAAGGGAAGCGTTTGTTTGGACCAAATTTTGTTTATACAGAAAAGAAAAACGCTCTAAACGAAGGTAAAATTCCGGAAAGTCAAGCAGAAGATACCGAAGAAAAACTTAAAAAAATACAGGAATTGTTCCCGTTAAAGTTATCTGAAGCAGAACCTAAGAAACGAGGCGAATAAAACATAGAAGAATATGTCAAAATTTAAAAAGAAAAAAGGAGGCGATTTGCCAGCCGTAAATACAGCATCATTACCAGATATTGTATTTATGTTGCTATTCTTCTTCATGGTTGTTACCGTGCTCCGCAATAACGATTTAATGATCAAAAACGAGTTGCCAAAAGCAGACGAGGTTGAAAAATTAAAAAAAGATCGTTCGGTATTTATATTTGCTGGGAAACCCAGCGAACAATATCAGGCTAAATTTGGTACGGAAAGTAAGATTCAAATCGGTGATAAATTTACGGATGTTTCTAGCCTTCAGTTTGCATTAACCGAGGCAAGACAAAAACTACGTCCAGAATTACAAGACTACGTTGTTGTTGCACTAAAGGTTGATAAAGAAACCAATACAGGACTGGTAACCGATATTAAAGAAGAATTACGAGAACTAAACATGGTAAAGATTATTTATATAGCAGCTCCGGGAAGCGTGCTGGATCAAAATTAATTTTCCAATTACAAATATTGAAACGCCTTGAAATACTTCAAGGCGTTTTTTTATGTTATATTTTGAAATAAAAGTATCTTTATCAACTATGAGGGGTATCAAAAAACTTGTATTAATTTCAATCTTTTGCTGTATTGGGTCATTGGTAATGGCACAAGGGACCGATAGTATCTCTCCTCAAAAGAATTCCCAGTTTAAGGAAGCGCTTGCTCCTAAAAAGAAAATAGATACCATAGGCGATGTAAAATACAGAGAGGACCAATTTTACCTTGGCATTACGTACAATCTTTTATCGAGTGTCCCTTCAGCAGTAAATATTCGTGGGCTTTCCGGAGGAATTCATTTTGGCTTTTTAAGGGATATGCCTATAAATAAACGTAGAAACATTGCCATTGCGATAGGAGCCGGACTTAGCTTTGATGCTTATGGAAATACTTTGTTTATTGGAGAACGTCAACAAGAAGAAACTATTTTTACCATTTTAACTAATGAAGAATACGATTTCAACTTTAACAGATTTAGTACTGCAGTAATTGAAGCCCCGATCGAATTTCGCTGGAGAAACTCTACCCCAACCAAATATGGGTTTTGGAGAGTATATGCCGGCTTTAGGATAGGATATGCCTATTGGTATCAGGCTAGCTTAAAACAAGAAAATAATGAAGTCTCTCAAACCGATATTCCGGAATTTAACCAAACACGGCTGGCAGCTACGCTTAGCTTTGGGTATAACAAGGTAAATTTTTTCGCATATTACAGCATTAATCCTTTTTTTGATGGCGCAAAAACAACCAATACCATGGAGTCTGTAGAATTTAAAACCATTAAACTGGGAATCATCTTTTATATTCTATAACCAGAAAGTAACTAAAAGTAACTGGGGCATAAACCCAATAAAAAAACCTCCCATTAGCTCTGGATACGTATGTGAATTTGTGTGTAACCTGGAAGAAGCAACCCATCCGTTCCCAATAAAGAAAATACAAAGCCATACCAGCATATTTATTTTAAAGTGAACACTTAATGTTATTAAAAACATAGTTACACCAGCAATTCCCATTTGATGGAGGCTTACTTTAAATTTTAAAAAGGCTAAAATTAAGGCACTTATCGCAGAAAACAGAATGCCAACAAAAAAGTAGTACATTTCTGGAGTGTCTATGGGGTCAAAAACCAGTTTTATAATAAGAAATAGTAAAACACATTGAATGGCCAATGGGACCCTTCGTTCGTGCACTTCTTCTAAGTGAATGCTTTTAATGTTTCCTAAGTTTCGCAACAGAAAAAAAGTTACTATGGGTATACAAATAGTAATAATAGCAACTGCAATAAGCCTGGATTGTAAAAGTTCAGGTTCAACATAGCGGGGAGTTACTACAAAATAAAGCAAAGTGCCCAATAAGGGCATTAGGAGCGGGTGTAATAGGTAAGCACCAAAACGCAGAAAATAATTCATTAAATTTCTTTTCGAAGTCGAGCTACTGGGATATCCAATTGCTCTCTATATTTTGCAACAGTTCTACGGGCAATAGGATACCCTTTTTCCTTTAAAATCTTTGCCAGTTTGTCGTCTGTTAAAGGCTTCTTCTTACTTTCTTCAGAAATAGTAATTTCTAATATTTTCTTTATTTCTCTGGTTGAAACATCCTCCCCCTGATCATTTTTCATAGACTCACTAAAAAATTCTTTAATGAGCTTTGTACCATACGGGGTGTCTACATATTTACTATTGGCAACCCGAGAAACCGTCGAAACATCCATATTTATTTTGTCGGCGATGTCCTTTAAAATCATTGGTTTTAAATTACGCTCATCTCCAGTGAGAAAATATTCTTGTTGATGATGCATAATAGAATTCATAGTAACAAACAGTGTTTGCTGGCGTTGTTTTATAGCATCAATAAACCATTTTGCTGCATCCAGTTTTTGTTTTATAAACATTACAGCATCTTTTTGCGACTTCGATTTTTCCTTGGAAGCTTTATATCCTTTCAACATATTGGAGTACTCACGGGATACGTGCAATTCTGGTGCGTTTCTTCCATTAAGGGTGAGATCCAGTTCTCCATCTACAATTTTAATGGCAAAATCCGGAACCACGTGCTCTACCATTTTTGTATTACCCGCATACGCACCTCCAGGCTTAGGGTTTAAACCTTCAATTTCGTGAATGGCTTCACGAAGTTCGTCTTCGGTAATGTCAAATTTTTGGATGAGTTTACTATAATGTTTTTTAATAAAATGATCAAAAGCATCGTCAAGTATTTCAATGGCCAGTGACACGGAGCTGGTGGGATTTTTTCGGTATAATTGCAATAACAAGCATTCCTGCAAATTACGTGCTCCCACCCCAGCAGGATCTAAATCCTGAACAATCTCCAGTACTTTTTCAATTTTCTCTTCCGTTGTATACACGTTTTGCGTAAACGCCAGATCGTCCAAAATATCGGGAATTTCTCGGCGTATGTAGCCGCTTTCGTCTACGCTTCCCACTAAAAATTTGGCAATTTCTTCCTCTTCTTCATCAAAACGATAGGTCCTTAGCTGGGTCAATAAATATTGATTAAAGGAAGTCCCAGAAGCATACGGGGTTTGTTTGTCCTCATCGTCCGCACTATAGTTGTTTGCTGAAAGTTTATAACTTGGAATTTCATCGTCGCTCAGGTAATCGTCTACGTTTATTTCGGTTTCAATTACCTCGCTGTCGTTTTCGTAGTCGTCTTCATTGCTAAATTCGTCATCCAGTTTTTCTGCATCTTCCTTTCCCCCCTTCCAAAGCTGGGTTTTCATTCATTTCTTGCGAAATGCGCTGTTCAAATGCCTGTGTGGGCAATTGTATCAACTTCATCAACTGTATTTGTTGAGGCGATAGCTTTTGTGAGAGTTTAAAATTTAACTGTTGTTTTAGCATAGTATCTTACTGAACTATAAAAATAAAAAAAACCCTTCACATCAAGCGATACGGAAGGGTTTTTAATAAAAGGTTGTGATATTTTGTCTGTCTGAAGCCCTAAAGTGCAAAATTTTTAAAATTACATACAGCTTTTTGATGTTAAAACATAGCAAACTGAACGTAGTTGAAGCTAAAACGAAGCATTCCCAGGCGTTCTCGGGTAAGGTATTACATCGCGAATGTTTCCCATCCCGGTAACAAAAAGTACCAACCGTTCAAAACCTAGTCCAAAACCACTGTGAACGCAGGTTCCAAATTTTCTTAAATCCAGATACCAGTACAGTTCTTCTTCGCTAATATCCATGGCTGCCATCTTTTCCTTTAAAACGTCGTAACGCTCTTCTCGTTGACTTCCCCCTACAATCTCCCCAATACCAGGAAATAATACATCCATAGCACGTACCGTTTTTTCGTCGTCGTTAAGGCGCATATAGAAAGCTTTAATTTTGGCTGGATAATCGAACAGAATCACGGGACATTTAAAGTGCTTTTCAACTAAAAAGCGTTCATGTTCGCTCTGTAAATCGGCGCCCCACTCTTCAATCAAATATTTAAATTTTTTCTTTTTATTGGGTTTGCTGTTCTTTAAAATGTCAATTGCTTCGGTATAGCTTACCCGTTTAAAATTGTTTTCCAGCACAAATTTCAGCTTATCGCGCAAGGCCATGTCGCTGCGTTCGGCTTGTGGTTTGCTCTTTTCTTCTTGCAAGAGACGGTTTTCCAGAAATTCCAGGTCGTCTGCACAATGTTCCAGGGCATAATTCACCACATATTTTATAAAATCTTCGGCCAGGTCCATATTATCTGCCAGATCGTTAAACGCAACTTCTGGTTCTATCATCCAGAACTCTGCCAGGTGACGACTTGTATTACTATTTTCGGCTCTAAAGGTAGGTCCAAAGGTGTATACTTTTCCTAATCCCATCGCGAACGTTTCGGCTTCCAGCTGTCCGCTAACGGTAAGGTTGGTTTCTTTTTCGAAGAAATCTTCTTTGTAATTTATGGTGCCATCTTCGTTTAAGGGCGGATTTTTACCATCCAGATTGGTTACTTTAAACATTTCTCCGGCACCTTCGGCATCGCTCCCAGTGATAATGGGGGTGTGCATATAGTAAAATCCGTTTTGCTGAAAATAATCATGAATAGCAAATGACAGTTTGGAACGTACCCGCATAACAGCACCAAAGGTATTAGTTCTCACTCTTAGGTGTGCCTGTTCCCGTAGTTTTTCCATGGTATGGCGTTTGGGGGAAAGGATGGTCAATTTTACATCTTCCGGATCTGCTTTACCGAGAACTTCAACATCTGAAACCTGAATTTCTACTTTTTGTCCTTGTCCCTGACTTTCTACCAGCGTACCCTTTACTTCAATAGCGGCACCAACGGTAATGTTGTTAAGTACCTCTTCATCAAAATTTTCAAAATCTATGACACATTGTATGTTATGTAAGGTAGATCCGTCGTTTAAGGCAATAAAACGGTTGCTCCTAAAAGCACGCACCCATCCACGGGCAGTAACGTCTATAAGGGAAGGTTCTTGTTGTAATAAATGTGCGATAGCTGTAGCTTTCATGGTCTTTCTTTTATGGAAGGGCAAATATAATTGTTAATTCTGAAAACTATAACTGAAACGGAGATTGAAATAGGAAACGAAATATAATCAGTTTTACAAATTAGGGCTCGCACCCCATCCGTCTTCCATATTCTTTCCTTCGGAAATACTATTGAATCCACCTTCCCCTGCTTAGGGGAAGGAGCTTTTTTGTAAGCAAATTAAACATATAGTTCCTCGTCCTGAGCAGGACGAGGTGGGTTATTTTTGGCAGAGAACAAAAAATTTGGAGTGGATTTTAACTTTGTATGTAAGTAGAAGTCTTGGCTCATACCCCATCCGTCTTCCATATTCTTTCCTTCGGAAACCCTATTGAATCCACCTTTCCCTGTTTAGGGGAAGGAGCCTTTTTTGTAGGTATATTACATATATAGCTCCTCGCCCTGAGTAGGGCGAGGTGGGTTATTTATTTTCTGCAGAAAATAAATAATTCGGAGTGGGTGTGAGCCCTGTGTTAAATTTAAAAGCAAATACTAATACCCCTTCCATAATACAGAACCTTCCCTATACGGCTATTATTTTTTAAAGTTTCCTTTAATTTCCAGGAGCACTGATGGCAACAGATCAAAAACCATTTTGTTTTCAAAACGAATAACTGTAAAACCCAAACTTTCAATCTGTTCTTGTCTCGCTTTATCATAGATTTGAGATTCTTCATTAAAATGTACTTGTCCATCGAGTTCAATGACCAACTTTTCTGAAGCACAATAAAAATCGACAATAAAATTTTCTATGCTATGCTGTCTTCTAAATTTTCTGCCTTCAAATTGACCATTTTTTAGGTGTTTCCATAAAAAGGCCTCTGCAGGGGTTAAATTTTGTCTTAATTCTTTTCTAAACTTGCGCAGTTCAGGCTTGTTATGGACTCGGTTTTTGGATCGCATCCTTAAAACTACTCAATTAATTTTTAATTTTAGTAACTATTTGGCTTCTCGTCTACACAATGGAAGAAGAATCTAAAAGTTAACAGTAACTTTCCCTCTCATAAAAAACGGCGTTCCTGGCGTAAAATGAATTTCCTCCACAGATTCTGGCTCGTTAAATAGCCTGCTCTCGGTTGCAAATTGTGTTTCATTCCACTCGGTATCAAAGAGATTTTCGATGAGGACACTAAATATGAAGTTTTTATAGGTGTAATTGATCGTAAAATCGGTTATAAAATATCCTTCGGCTATAATACTATTATCTTCATTTGCAGGGCGGTCTTTTATGAACCTATAATTTAACCCCCCAGAAAAAGCACCTATATTTTCAACTGAAAGTCCGCCAGTAGATGTTAAATCTGGAGCTAATGGAATATAATCTTCGCCTTCAGCTTCTTCAGTACTACGTGCGTAGGTGTAATTAATATCGCCAAAAAGATACAACCAATCAAGAGCTTCGTAGCGTGCCCCAAAATCTATTCCGGTACGTCGGGTTTTTCCGCTGGGTTCTACAATCCCGGCATCGCCCACGTAGACAAATTCCTGTTCCAGAAACAAAGCCCAAACGGCACTGTTGAGCACCAATTTATCGGTCACTTTATAAATAGCACCCACGTCTGCTCCATAGGCTGCGGGTAAAATGTCTTCTCCATTATTAGCAACCACTACGCGCGCGTCGTTAGAGTGAAACCCAATCCCTGTTTTAGCAAATAACTGCAAGTTCTGATTGGGACTGTAGGTAACATTAAATTTTGGACTGGCAAATACCTTGCTCTCGCTTTTGTTATCGTAGGTTTCGGTCAATCTATTTTCATAATCGAATTTAAAATAATCCAATCGCACCTCTGGCGCCAATGTGAAATTACCCGTCACATATTTTGTTTTTATAAATCCAAAACTGTTTAGTTGGTCTACATTTCCAAAGGCCAATCGCTCCAATAATTCGTTACGGTTTTTGGTTCGTGAGAGTTGTACATCGTCCACATTATCATACCGAACACCTGCTCCTGCGGTGTACTCAAAATTGTTCCCAAAGAGTGAAGTGTCTTCGGTATAAGCAGTCTGGAACCCTAGGATATTTCGGTCTTCAAACTGGCGTATCTGGTCTCCATTTACAGGGTCTTCCAGGAAAAATGTAAAGTTTGAAAACAACTCAAAATCGTAGTGCGAAAAATAAGCGGAGCTTTCAAGTTTTGAGTTTTCACTCAACTTTTTGGAATGGCTTGCCAGAAAATTGGTACGGCTGGTGTTGCCACCTTCAGTATCGTCTATGGCTCCAAAACGATTAATCAACCTGGCATCTACGGCTCGTTGCGGTATTTGTCCCGAGGCATCCCACTTACTCGTAAAATGTGAGGCTAAAAGTGAGATTTTTTGGTCGCCTGCCATCTCAAAATTATATTTACCCAGTATATTAAAACGGTTAAAATTTTGTGGAGACTCAAACGGTCCATCAAATGTGTTGATAGAACTTGCCACGTAGGCATTGGATGTTTTGGTATCCAGTAATTTGAAAAGTCCGACGGTTCTAAGTGCGTTAAAATCGCCAATTTCTTGTGAAACGGAACTGTTTTTAAGTTTTTCTTTCGTTTTAAAAGCCACGTATCCAGCGGTGGTGAAATCGCCACGCTCAGCATAGTAGGGTCCTTTTCCAAATTCTATTTTTGCAAGGGTTTCCGGAATTAAAAAATGCAGGTCGCTGTAGCCTTGGCCGTGTGCGTGCGAGACCATATTTACAGGGAGTCCGTCTACGGTGAGGCTAATATCGGTCCCGTGATCTATATCGAATCCGCGCAGGAAAATTTGTTCGGCTTTTCCGCCACCGGCGTGCTGACCAATAATGAGGCCTGGCACCTTACGCAGTATTTCTTGAGAGTTTTTTACGGGATTATTTTCAAGGTCCAACTGTACAATGCTGTTAAGCGCATCTATTTGTGGTGTTATCACTATTTGTTGCAATGAAATTTCATTTTGTACAAGCGTAATGGTAATGGTTGCGTTTACATCTGTCGCTTTTACTTCATGAAAATAAGGCGTGTAGCCTAAATGCGAAATGTACAGCACATCGTTTTCGGTTGTTTTTTCAATAGTAAACTGCCCGTTATTATTGGTATGCGAATGGGTGCCACTGTTTTTGTTAAAGATGGCTACGTCTTCCAGGGGAATGTTATTTTGAGTGGTTATAACACCGCTCACGGTCTGTGCAAAACTAGACACACAGCAGAGCAGTAGTATCCATAGGGATAAACTTTTCATATAAATTGTTTTTAGAATGAAGGTCGTTTCAATCTCTTGGTAAGCTGAAATAGCATTGTTTTTGAATCGTAAATTTTAAATTGAAATACGATTCAAAATTATGTTTAGCAAGATGAAATGACTAAAAAAGTATGTAGGTGTAATTATGAAAAGTCTCGCTCGGGAGGGGGGAGTACAAAGGGAAGTGAAACCGAATAGGTTCCAGAAGTATAGTTGTAATTTTTTTCTGAAGCGATTAGGATCTGCACCTTCTCAATTGAATATTCCTGAAGGATGTGTTTGTCCAGTTTTAATTCTTTTACAGGCTTTTGGTCGCCTTGGGCATCTTCAGAAAAAAGATTGTTTACAAATTGAAGTAATTTGTGGTCGTGTCCGTGGGCAATATTCTGGTCTTGCGCCACATCGTGAGAGTGGTTGCCATTGGTGTCCAAAATAGCATGTTCCAATTTGTGGAATCCATCTGCCAGGGGTTGTTGTAAAGGCCCCAAACAATACAACATCGCCACGAAAATAATTGCGATGGTTTTTACAAAATTGAAAATACGTAATGGTTGGTTCAAATTTCAGTATTTATATAAAAGTACGCAAAGCAGATAGAGAAGGGTTTTACGAAAGGCAAGGTTTAACCCAATCTTAACAAAAATTGCTTTCTTAAAATTTCAGCTAAAAAATAAATTGCCGTTATCTTTACAGGTATGGCAGAAGCTTCGGTACCCTTACAAATTTCAACCCTTCCCAACGCCCCTGGAGTATATCAATATTACGATAAGGACGGGAAATTACTATATGTAGGAAAAGCAAAAAACCTAAAAAAAAGGGTGAACTCTTATTTTACAAAGCAACACGACAATGCCCGTACCAGATTGCTCGTACGCCGCATTAAGGATATTAAACACATTGTAGTAGCTACCGAAACCGATGCGCTATTGCTGGAAAACAACCTTATTAAAAAATACCAGCCCAAATACAATGTAATGCTTAAGGACGATAAGAGTTATCCGTGGATTTGCATAAAAAACGAGCGCTTTCCAAGAGTTTTCTCAACACGCAGATTTATTAAAGATGGCTCCGAATATTTTGGCCCCTACACCAGTATGAAAACCGTTCACACCTTACTGGATTTAATAAAAGGGCTGTATCCTTTGCGCACTTGCAATTACGATTTGGCCGAACAGAAAATACGTGATGGCAAGTATAAAGTTTGTCTAGAATATCACTTAAATAACTGCGCGGGTCCTTGTGAGGGACTTCATTCTGAAAAATCCTATAACGAAAATATTGAAGCTATCAGAAATATTATTAAAGGTAATTTCAAGGAATCGTTGGGTAATTTTAAAGTACAGATGAAGGAATTTGCCGAAAACCTTCAGTTTGAAGATGCACAACGAGTAAAAGAGAAAATTGACGTGCTGGAAAACTATCAGGCAAAAAGTACAGTGGTAAACCCTAAGATTAACAATGTTGACGTTTTCAGTATTGTTAGCGATGAAAGCTATGCGTATGTAAACTACCTTCAGATTTCTTTTGGAAGTATTATTAGGAGCCATACGTTAGAGATTAAAAAGAAACTAGAAGAGACGGACAAGGAACTGCTGGAATTAGCTGTGGTGGAACTCCGGCAGCGTTTTAATTCGCTATGTAAAGAACTATATGTACCTTTTAAAATTGAAACCGAAGAAGGTTTAAAACTTCATATCCCGAAGTTAGGCGATAAGAAAAAAATCTTGGACATGAGCCTTCGCAATGCAAAGTACTACCGGATGGAGCGTTTTAAGCAGGCCAAGATTGTAGATCCCGACCGCCATGAAAAACGTATCATGGCACAAATGAAAAAGGATCTCCGATTAAACGAAGAACCCCGCCATATTGAATGCTTTGACAACAGTAATATACAGGGTACAAATCCGGTAGCGGCGTGCGTTGTCTTTAAAAACGGAAAACCAAGTAAGAAGGACTACCGTAAGTTTAACATCAAGACAGTAGAAGGTCCGGACGATTTTGCTTCTATGGAAGAGGTGGTGTATCGTCGCTATAAAAGATTGAAGGAGGAAGAGCAACCCTTACCGCAACTTATCATCATAGATGGGGGGAAGGGACAGTTGTCTAGTTCGTTAAAGGCTTTGGATAAACTGGAACTGCGTGGAAAAATCGCTATTATAGGTATTGCCAAGCGATTGGAAGAGTTATTTTACCCAGACGACCCTATTCCTTTATATTTAGATAAAAAAAGTGAAACATTAAAGATCATTCAGCAACTAAGAAATGAGGCGCATCGTTTTGGAATAACATTTCATCGGGATAAGCGTAGTAAAGAAGCTTTAGAATCTGGTCTGGAAACTATCCCGGGAATTGGTGAAAAAACCATTGTGGAATTATTGAAAAGATTTAAAAGTACCAAACGCATACAAAAAGCCAGTTTTGAAGACTTGGCAAATGTGGTGGGTGCGAGCCGTGCAAAAAAGATCGTTGGGTATTTTAATGCGAAGTAAACTTATAAACTAGTAAGTTGTAATTAATTAAATTTAAAGTGAACTTGTATTCCAAATTTGTAGTATTTAAAGCAATTTTTTGCTCTGTACAGGAAAAGCATAATGCGAAGCTGTTTTGGGGTTCTAAATCTGCCTTTTTTACACAATTACTTTTTACCAGTTTATTACTATTTCAATTTTTTACTACACCAGCCTGCGCCCAGGAGGTCGTGCAGGACGACCCAAAAGTAGGTCTGGTCCTGAGTGGAGGTGGCGCAAAAGGGCTGGCACATATAGGTGTGCTTAAAAAAATTGAAGAGGCAGGGGTACGCATCGATTATATTGGAGGTACGAGTATGGGTGCTATTATTGGCGGACTCTATGCAGCGGGCTATTCTGCCCACCAGTTAGATTCTATTTTTAATGTTGTAGATTTTGACCGGTTAATACAGGATGATATTCCGCGGAGTGCAAAAACGTTTTATGAGAAGAACGAAACCGACAGATATGCTGTTACACTTCCGTTTGAAGGATTTCAACTTCGGTTGCCATCGGGAATTTCAAAAGGGCAAAATGTATATAATCTTTTTAGTAAATTAACCAATCACGTGAGTGATGTGGATGATTTTAGCAAGTTGCCTATTCCGTTTTTATGCGTGGCCACCCATATTGAAAACGGAAAAGCCATTGTGTTGGAGCGTGGGTATTTGCCCCGGGCAATTTCTGCCAGTGGTGCCTTGCCGTCCTTATTTAGCCCGGTGTATATAGATGATATGCTTTTGGTAGATGGCGGGGTGGTAAATAACTATCCCGTAGATGAAATTAGAAAAAAAGGAGCCGATATAATTATTGGGGTTGATGTACAGGACAGTTTGCGCGATCGGACCAACCTTCAGTCTGGATTAGAAGTGTTAACACAGATTAATAATTTTCGTACCATTCAGGATATGAAGCTAAAACGAGAAAAAACCGACATTTATCTCAACCCAAACATAAAAGATTTTACCGTTGTGGCGTTTAACCAGGGCGAAAAAATTATTGAGTCGGGCTATGACGAAGCAAGTGCAAAAATGCCCGAACTAGAAGCTCTGGCAGCACGACAAAAGCCCCGAAAGAAAAAGAATATTGAATTCAGAAAAGAAACCTCACTTTACATTACAGATGTAACCGTTGAAGGAAATAAAAGTTATAGCAGGTCTTATATTTTAGGAAAATTAAAGCTAAAAACCCCTGCCGAAATTCCGTATAAAGCCTTAAATCAAGGGGTGAATAATCTTTCTGCTACAGGTAATTTTGCCGATATAAATTACCGTCTGGTAGAAGATGAAAATAAAGGGTTTAAACTGCAGTTTCAGTTACGAGAGAGTGAGGTAAAAACTTTGTTACGACTAGGAGCACATTATGACGACCTGTACCGGACGGCCGCACTTCTTAACGTTACCCGAAAACGACTGCTCACCAATAACGATATTGCTTCCTTAGATTTTATAGTGGGCGATAATATTAGATACAATTTTAATTATTATATTGACAAAGGCTTTTACTGGAGTATTGGTCTAAATTCAAGTTTCAATTTTTTTGATAAAGATGTACCCGTCTCCTTTATTTTTTCTGAAAATGTTTTAGAAGAAGATGAAATACAAACGCAGCTCAACGAAATTGAATTGGAATACAGCGATCTCACAAACCAAATTTATGTTGAAACGCTGTTTAGACGTAGTTTTTTGTTAGGCGCAGGAGTAGAACATAAAAAGCTGCGGTATCTTTCAAAAACCATCGGGATTGATCAGGATAACAATCCGCAGACCTTGTTTGAAAACACCAACTATTTTAGCACCTATGGCTATTTGGTGTACGATACGTACGATAATACATTTTTCCCAAAAGAAGGGATCTTCTTTTCAGGCGACTTTCATTTGTACTTGTTTGGGGAAGGATTGAACGAGGATTTTGAGAGTTTTAGTATTGCCAAAGCAAAGACCGGATATGCAAAATCCTTCAACAAATTTACAGCCTTGTTTACCACAGAAGGAGGTTTCAAAATAGGAAACAACGACACTACATCTCTGGACTTTTTTATGGGAGGGTTCGGGTTTAAAGAGTTAAATAATATTGTTCCTTTTTATGGATACGAAGCATTGACCTTACGAGGCAATACATACTTAAAAACTGGGCTAACCTTCGATTACGAAATTTTTCGGAAAAACCACATCAACATCGCAGCCAATATTAGCAATATTGGGGATAATCTGTTTGAAACCGGCGATTGGATTGATGGTGTGGATTACAGCGGATTTGCATTGGGATATGGCCTGGAAACTTTTCTGGGGCCAATTCAACTTAAATATGCCTATTCTCCTGAGCGTGAAGAGAGCGAATGGTATGTAAGTGCTGGGTTTAAGTTTTAGGAAACCCTTATTACTATCTACGCTAAAATTTTCCGATATTTGTAACAAACAGAATACGTTATGCCGCTATACCACAAACTAGGAAAAATACCTCCCAAACGCCATACGCAGTTCAGAAAAGAAGACGGTAGTTTATATGCCGAGCAGCTTTTTGGTACCATTGGTTTTGACGGGATGTATAGCAATTCCTACCATGAACAACGCCCAACTCAAGTAAAAGAAATAAAAAAACAATACAATGTAGCACCTAAAATTGCTAAGAAAAATAACATGCAATCGTATCGTTTTCGAGGGTTTCAAGTAGCTCCGGAAAAAGATTATTTAGATAGCCGTAAAGCTGTGTTAACCAACAGCGACTGTACTATTATCCTTGCAGCGCCTCAGGAAAGTCAGAACGATTATTTTTATAAAAATACCGATGCCGACGAGCTCATTTTTATCCACAAAGGAAGCGGTAAACTACGTACACACTTAGGAAACCTGGATTTTAAATATGGCGACTACCTTGTTATTCCCAGGGGAATGATATATAAAATGCAGTTTGACGATGCCGACAACAGATTATTCATTGTAGAATCGCGCCGTCCCATATATACACCAAAGCGTTACAGAAACTGGTTTGGACAATTACTGGAGCACTCCCCATTTTGTGAACGGGACATTAGAAAGCCCTATGAGTTGGAAACTAATGACGAAAATGGTGAGTTTTTAATAAAAGTAAAAAAAGGAGACGAGCTATTTGAAATGGTCTATGCCAGTCACCCTTTTGATGTTGTTGGTTACGATGGTTATAATTACCCTTATGCGTTTTCCATTCATGATTTTGAGCCTATTACCGGTCGTATTCATCAGCCGCCCCCCGTACACCAAACCTTTGAGACCGATGCGTTTGTGGTATGTAGTTTTGTACCCAGACTGTACGATTACCATCCTAAAAGCATTCCAGCACCATACAACCATAGCAATATAGATAGTGATGAGGTGTTATACTACGTAGACGGTGATTTTATGAGCCGAAACGATGTAGATGCAGGTCATATTTCTTTACATCCGGCAGGAATTCCTCACGGGCCACACCCAGGAAGTGTAGAACGAAGTATAGGAAAAGTAAAGACCGATGAACTGGCCGTGATGGTAGACACCTTTAAACCGTTAATGGTAACCGAAGAAGCGCTAAAAATAGCCGATGAGACCTATTATCAATCCTGGTTGGATGAAAAACAAGAATAGATGACCATACCAAAACAAAAAAATTACATTACACCGCATCTTAGGGCTATGTGGTAATCACTATTTTCCAAAGGACATAAAATAGTAATAGCAATAAAAAATACAATCATGCCAAAAGAAATAAAAAACCTAAAAGACCTCCAGAATACAGAATACGGACTCAAAAAACTATTTGAAGAAGCCGAGGATTTCCTTCCGCTGTTAGGAACAGATTATGTAGAATTATACGTAGGAAATGCCAAGCAAGCCGCGCATTATTACAAAAGTGCCTTCGGATTTCAATCGTTTGCCTATGCTGGCTTAGAAACCGGATTAAAAGACCGCGTGTCCTATGTGGTAACGCAGGACAAGATAAAACTGGTGCTTACTTCCCCATTAAATAAAGGAGGAGAGATTAACAGACATTTGGAAGAACACGGGGATGCCGCAAAAGTTATTGCACTGTGGGTAGACGATGCTACAAGTGCTTTTGAAGAAACCACCAAAAGAGGGGCAAAACCTTTTTTTGAACCCAGAAAAGAAGAAGACGAAGACGGCCACGTAATCAAGTCCGGAATCTATACCTATGGCGAAACGGTTCACATTTTTGTGGAACGAAAAAATTATAATGGACACTTTTTACCAGGGTTCGAAAAATGGGAGTCGCATTACAATCCAGCCCCAGTTGGGCTTAAATTTATAGACCACATCGTAGGAAATGTAGGATGGGATGAAATGAATAAATGGTGTAAATTTTATGCCGAAGTCATGGGCTTTGCGCAAATTATTTCGTTTGCCGATGATGATATTTCAACCGAATACACCGCTTTAATGAGTAAGGTAATGAGCAATGGAAACGGACGTATTAAATTTCCTATTAACGAGCCTGCCAAAGCCGAAAAGAAATCGCAAATTGAAGAATATTTAGACTTTTACAACGGGCCGGGCGTACAGCATTTAGCTCTGGCCACAGACGACATTGTAGCAACAGTTTCAGCAATGCGGGATAGAGGGGTTGAGTTTTTGTATGTGCCAGATACATATTATGATGATATTACAGAACGTGTGGGCGAAATTGATGAAGACATAAGCCTGCTTAAAGAACATGGGATTTTAATAGACCGTGACGAAGAAGGGTACCTGTTACAGTTATTTACAAATAATGTACTGGACAGACCAACTATGTTTATAGAAATAATTCAACGAAAAGGAGCACAAAGCTTTGGTGTTGGAAACTTTAAAGCATTGTTTGAAGCAATTGAGCGTCAGCAGGCTAGAAGAGGTACACTCTAGTTTTTATGTAACAAAACGAAAACTCCACCGTCTCAATATTGTGGAGTTTTCTTTTTTGGAACAATACTTGTAAATTGTCCATATATAAAGTAAAGCCTTAATAACCTACTATGAAAAAGCTCATTACATTTCTTCTACTAATCGCTGTTACTGTGGTGTCTGCTCAGCAAAAAGCCTATGAGGATGGGGAGTGGTTCAAGTTTAGAATTCATTATGGATTTGTTACAGCGGGATATGCCACCCTTCAGGTAAATGATGCCATCCTTAACGGTAAAGAAGTGTACCATATAAAAGGAAAGGGAGAGACTACCGGAATGAGTAAGTTTTTCTTTAGAGTTGAAGATTATTACCACTCGTATGTAGATAAGAAAAAGGACATTCCGTATAGGTTTATCAGAAAAATTGACGAAGGCGGACACACCAAAGATATTGAAATAGATTTTGATCACGTTTCTGGTAAGGCACTTGTGCACAACAAAAAACACGAAACAAAAAAACTGGTAGATTTCCCAAAAGATGCCCAGGATATGGTATCTGCCTTTTATTACCTTCGGAATAATCTGGATACCGAAAACATTCAGGAGGGTGACACCGTAAACATGGATATGTTTTTTGACAAAGAATCTTTTAAGTTTAAATTGAAATTTTTAGGTCGGGAAGAATTAAAAACCGAATTTGGCAGGGTACCCACCCTAAAATTTCGACCTTATGTAGAAGCAGGTCGTGTTTTTAAAGAAAAAGAAAGCTTAACCGTTTGGGTAACAGACGATGGAAATAAAATGCCCGTGCTTATTAAAGCAGATCTTGCTGTGGGATCCTTAAAAGCAAGCCTAGTTGAATTCAAAGGATTGAGGCATTCTTTCAGAATTATTGTAGATTAGCATCGTGAAAAATAAAGAAGAAGAAAGACTACAATTACTAAAGCAACTGGAAGAAAAATACCAGTTGCTGGATCAGGATTTAAATACCCATTTAGAGGGTCTTTTACATAGTAAACCAATAAATTATTGGGATTATATACAGACCGATGCGCTGCTAAGTCTTCAGCGACAGGAAACTACATTTCCGGATGAGATGGTATTTATAATGTACCATCAGGTAAACGAGTTGTTGTTTAAAATGATGCTGTGGGAAATTCAGCAAATTTCATATAAAGAAGGATTAACACCTCAGTTTTTTTCTGAAAGAGTACTTCGTATTAGTAGGTATTTCGATATGTTAACCTCTTCATTTCAAATCATGACACAGGGAATGGAAGTGGAACAATACCTTAAATTCCGAAATACCCTGGCCCCAGCAAGCGGTTTCCAGAGTGCGCAATACCGTAAAATTGAATTTGCCTGTACAGATTTACTCAATTTAATTGATGCGCGTTTCAGAAAAACAATAGATCGCAACACCCCCTACGACCACGCGTTTGAACATTTGTATTGGCAGGCAGCAGGTAAAGATTACCATACTGGAAAAAAAAGTTACACACTAAGCCAGTTTGAAGTAAAATATAGAAAGGAATTTATACGTTTCATGAAGGAGTACAATACCATAAATATCTATGCGAGATTTTTGGCGTTGCCCGAAGAAGCTAAAAAAGATAAAGAGCTGGTTGCCGCCATGCGCCATTTGGACAAAACCATAAATATTACGTGGGTTATGGCACATTACAACACCGCTTCCAAGTATTTAAACCATGGGAAGCAACCCGAAGTAGCTACTGGGGGCAGTGAATGGGCAAAATACATGCACCCAAAATACCAAAAGAGAATATTTTTCCCCGCCGTATGGACTCAGGAAGAACTGGACACCTGGGGAGAAGATGTATAATAGTTACCTGGTGAAATAGTGAGTTTGTCCTTCATAAAAAATTGAATCAAACTTTAAATGAACTCTCCAGTTACCAAGAAAATTGAAAATACAAAAATAATATTGTCTCATATCAATGCGCAAGAGCAATGAAACGACAAGAAATTTAATGACAGATTGAGCAAAATTAATGCAGCCTTGAAACACCTTATTAGCTTACTTCCCCTATTATTCGTATTCCTAGCATGCGAAGAAAATGACACCGAAATAGTTGAACTTTCTCCAGAACCCATACCTGTCCTGGTAGAAGAGTTTGGCTACAATTTAAACGATTTTAATGTGGTGCGTGACACTATTCGCTCTGGAGATACTTTTGGAGATATTTTGGATGCCTACGGTGTTTCCAACCAGGATATTCTGGAAGTGGCAACTAAATTTAGAGATAGCTTTGATGTACGTAGAATTGTAGTGGGTAAGCCTTATGTCTTGCTAAATTCAAAAGACTCTCTGCAAAAAACAGAAGTTTTTATCTATAAAAAAAGTAAAGTAGATTATGCGGTGGTAGATTTTCGGGATACCTTACAAGTATACAACGCCGTTTTACCCATCACAACAAAGGAGAAAGAGGTCTCTGGGGTAATCAACAATTCGCTTGCTATGACGATGCAGGAAAATAATTTGAGCCCTAACCTTACCGAACGAATGGCTAGTATCTTTGCCTGGACTGTAAACTTTTATGGACTCCAAAAGGGAGATAATTTTAAACTTATTTATACCGAAAAGTATATTAACGATACCATTCCCGCAGGTGTGGACGAAATTAAAGCTGCCTATTTTGAGCATCGAGGAAAACCCTTATATGCATTTCTATATGAAAAAGACAGCATAACCAGAGAAACAGATTACTACGACGAAAATGCCGATAACCTAAGACGTGCGTTTTTAAAATCACCAATTGAGTTTAATTATAGGATATCATCTCCCTACAACCTAAAACGCCGAATTAAGTATTACGGCTACAAATTAAGACCCCACAAAGGAACCGATTTTGCTGCAGCCATAGGTACGCCTATTGTTGCAACAGCAGACGGGGTAGTTACCAAATCTGAACGCCGTGGCGGAAACGGAAACTACGTTAAACTAAAACACAACAGTACTTACGAGACACAATACCTCCACATGAAAAATCGTAAAGTACGTGTAGGTCAATATGTAAATCAAGGAGATGTAATTGGCTGGGTTGGGATGACTGGAAACACGGGCGGACCTCATGTTTGTTACCGTTTTTGGAAACATGGAAAACAGGTTGATCCTTTTAAGGAAGACCTCCCATTTTCAACCCCATTAGAAGAACAATATCGGGACGCATATTTTGATTACATTCCTTCAATGAAAGAACGATTAGATTGCATTGTTTACTAAAATTTAACGACTTATTTGTTAATAACATGTTATCAATTAATTAACAGATAATCAATTACTTACAATTTTCATTGTACTTTTAAACTACAACAAATTATATAGCTTTTTCTTAACATTAAACGTCGTTTAATTTAGTTGATAGCTGTATTTTTGCGCCAAAATTTAAACACAGTAAGCAATGAAAAAACTTTTACTTTTTACATTAATGTTAGCCGGATTTTCGGCTTTTTCACAAGGGACAGTTACAGGAACTGTTATCGACGAAGATTTGGGAGGACCCCTTTCTAATGCAAACATCATTGAGGTAGGTACAACCAATGGAGCTATCGCAGATTTTGATGGAAATTTTTCTATACAGGTAACATCAAATACAGGTAGTATTGAAATAAGCTACATTGGCTTTGTGCGCAGAACAGTAAAGTACACTCTTACAAATGGTACCGTAGACCTAGGAAATATTAACCTGGCTGCAGATGCGAATACGCTCAATGAAGTGGTATTGGTAGGTACAGGCGTAATTGACCTCGCTGAAGACCGTAAAACTCCAGTAGCGGTTTCAACAATTACACAAAAGGATATCGAATTGAAGGTTGCCGGTAATGCCGAATTTACCGAATCTTTCAAAAACACACCTTCTGTATATGTTTCTAACCAAGCTGGGGGATTTGGAGATAGCCAGGTATTCCTGCGTGGTTTTGACGACACAAACACAGCGTTCCTTTTAAACGGTCAGCCAATTAACAGTCAGGAAGACGGACGTATGTTCTGGTCTAACTGGGCTGGAATGAGCGACGTAGCAAACGCAGTGCAAGTTCAGCGTGGTTTAGGATCCTCTAAGTTGGCAATTTCTTCAGTAGGAGGTACCGTTAACATTATCTCAAAAACTACCGATGCCAAACAAGGCGGATTTGTACGTTTCTTAGGAGGTAACGACAGCTACTTTAAAGGCACCGTTAGCTACAATTCTGGATTGAGCGAAAAAGGGTGGGCTTTTTCTATTTTATTAGATCACTGGCAAGCGCACAGAAAATATGCAATAGGTACCGCTGGACAAGGACAAAATTATTTATTCTCTGTTGGATACAAACCAAATGAGCAACATGCATTTAACTTCTTGCTCACAGGTGCCCCACAATGGCACGATCAAAATTTTTCTAACAGCTTAGATACTTATGCCGTATTTGGAGAAAAATACAATGGGAACACAGGGTTTTTAGATGGAGAAAGGTATACCGAAAGAAGAAACTACTACCACAAGCCAGTTGCCAACTTAAACTGGGATTTTGAAATTAGTGAAACTGCCGACCTTTCTACCGTAGCATACGCGTCCTGGGGTCGTGGTGGTGGAACCGGGATGTTAGGAAGTGGTTCCAGAGTTAGACTGGACAACGGAGAAATAGATTTTGACGCTATTGTTCAGAATAATATTAACGACAGTGATAACGGAATTGGTAACTTCGGAAATTCAAGAATACGAAGAGCTTCTATTAATAACCACAACTGGTATGGGTTGCTTTCTAATTTAAACCTAAACGCTGGTGAAAACCTAAGCTTTAATGTAGGTCTTGATGGGCGTTTGTATAAAGGAGACCACTGGAGACAGGTAAACGACCTTTTAGGTCTTTCGGGCTTCCAGGATAACTTTAACACAAACAGACCAGACGATTATACCTTTACCGAAGAGTTTGATGCAAATCCGTATGCGGCATTATTCAGCTTTGCCGATGAAGACCAACGTACACAGTACGACTACTCGGAAAACATAAACTACATTGGTGGTTTTGGACAAGCAGAATATGCTACCAATAAATTTTCAGTATTCTTTCAGGGCGCAATTTCTACACAGTCTTTCCAAAGAACAGGACGTTTTGTTGGGACAGGAAACGGTTTAGGCGAATCTGAAAAACTTTCAAAGTTAGGATACAATGTAAAAGGGGGTGCTTCTTTCAATATTACAAAAGAGCACGCAATTTTTGCAAATGCAGGGTTCTTTTCTAAGCAACCTTACCTGGATAACATTTTTAGGGATGTTAGAAATAGTAATGACCTGGTAGAGCCAGAAATAGACAATGAAGAAATTACAGGATTTGAAGCAGGGTATCGTTTCGAAAATGATAATTTACGTCTTAATGTAGATATTTATAGAACGGAGTGGGGGAATAGATTCCTTTCAACAGGAGTGCAGGACAACACAGATCCGGATAACCCTGTATTTTTTACCGATCGTTTTACAAACGTAACACAAATACACCAGGGATTAGAATTTGACCTAGAATACCGTCACGATTCTGGGGTATGGAGACTAAAAGGATACGGGTCTATAGGAAACTGGAAGTATGATGGGGTTACCCCGTTTACACGTCAAAATGACGATACCAACGAATTTGTAATTACTGACGGCGAGTTAGACCTGTCCGGAACCAAAGTAGGTAATGCACCACAAACTTCTTTTGGAGCTGGGTTAAACATTAGATTGGCAGACGGACTTTCGGTAGACGGAAGTTATAATATTTACACAGATCTGTATGGTTTTGTAGATCCGGACGAAGTAATTGCAGCAGCTCAAGTAGGAGAGCGTTACCAGGCAGAAAGATTGCCAGCCTATACCTTGGCCGATGCAGGACTTACCTATAACTTTACCTTAGGAGGTCAGCGATTAACATTTCGTACCAACATTTACAACCTCTTTAACGAAGCTTACATTAATCAAAAAGATGCTTTTGGGGTATTCTTAGGAGTTGGAAGAACTTACAACGCAAGTTTAAAATATAAATTTTAATCATCTAATTTTTATACTGAAGAGGCTGTCTAAAATGTGTTAAACTCATGAATTTGTCACATTGAGCCTGTCGAAATGTATTGCTGGTCAATACTGTTAAAACTTCGACAAGCTCAGTTTGACAATATGAGTACACTTTTTAGACAGCCTCTTTTTTTATGGAAATATACCTACCTTTACGGTATTATTAAACCAGATAATTATGTACACAACCATTCAATTTATACACTCTTACTGGGCCTATTTGGTCATTTTTGTAGTACTTATTGCAACTATTAATGCCCTGGCAGGCTTTATGGGCAATAAAGAATACAGTCCTAAAGATTTTAGACTGGCACTTTTTGCTTTAATAACAACGCACATTCAGTTTTTAATTGGTCTGGTGTTGTATTTTGTGTCGCCATTGGGTTTACAGAATATCACCAATAACGGAATGTCAGAAATAATGGGAAACAGCCTTTTTAGACTTTATGCCGTAGAACACCCATTGGTGATGATTTTAACCGTAGTTTTTATTACTATTGGCTATTCAAAACATAAAAAGAAACTGGTAAGTAAGCCAAAATTTAAAATGCTGGCTATATTTTACACCATTGCCCTTATTTTATTGTTAAGTAGAATTCCCTGGGCACAGTGGTTGGATTTTTAAAAACAAAAACACTTGAGTTTTAACCCCGGAGAATAGCCTTTTATTAGCCTTATTTTTTTAAATACCTAGGAATGAGTTTTTTATATGAAATTTTGTTGTATCTTTAAAAACAGCTAATCTTAAAAAATGTAAAAATTTGAAATCTCTCTCTCTCTCTCTCTCTCTCTCTCTCTCTCTCTCTCTCT
>PANU01000015.1 GCA_002707745.1 Flavobacteriaceae bacterium | reverse complement strand
AGTGTCCAGGTACCCAGGGTACTCATACCGTCAAAGGCAGAAAGCGCCTCGTTAGGTATAAATGTTCCTGTAAAAGGCTCTGGGCAGGAATCTTCAATAGGTAACGCTGCTTCATCGTCCATATCTACATTAATAGCTGTATCTAAATTGTTACAACCTGCTGCTGTAGCTGGCACCCCTGGGCGATCAATCATTTGAACTACGGTGGTACCGTCTGGAGCCGTAAGGCTTACAGAGAGGTCTCCCATCCAGGAATGAGTGATGTCAAGGTTTACGTCCATATCTGTTATATCGAAATCTTCTACCACATCCAGTGTAACTGTTAAGCCAGCCGGACTGTTATCTGGGATAGCTCCTCCGGTTCCTGTTGCAGTTCCTGTTCCGGCAACTGGGCCACCAATACAGGAAACTTCAGGTGCTTCGTCGTCTGTTACAGTTACATCCATGGTACAGTCTACGGAGTTTCCTCCACCGTCTGTATAGGTCCAGGTAACTGTGGTTGTTCCTACAGGGTAGAAACCTGACGCATCGTTTGTTCCGTTAAAGTCGTTAATTAATATAGGACCTGCTGCTGCTGGGTCTCCTTGCTCTACGCTTAACTGGTAGAAGTTGTCCGGAGCACAAAGTGCAGGACCATCTACTTCAGGATCTGCCAATAATAGGAAGTCCAGATCGGGACCAAAGGTTGTTACATAATTGTTCCAGTCTGCTTCTGCAATCGTAAATGTGAAGACATTTGTATTACAGTCGGTAAGGGAATCTGAATTATCGTATACCTCCATTCCATCAGGGCCATTCAGTACAAATGATTCGGTGGTAAGCCCGAAATCTCCTGCAAAGGTAGCAGTAACTGTTACATCGCCACCAATAGACATTTGAGCTCCCATTACTGTTGTTGGGGTGTCATCAAGGCCAAGGGCGTTAAATATGAAATCGGTAACAGGGCTGTCTGCAACAGGTGTAGGCATACCAGCTATTACCGGACAGTTGTCCATAATGGTTGGTGCAGGTACGGTTACATCGGCTCCACATAGTCCGGGATCGTTGGTTTGCGTTATATCAGCTGCACAGGTCATTGTTGGTGGCTGATTGTCTATAACGGTTACTGTAAACTGACATGTTGTTACCTCGTTAGGGGCATCGTCGTTAGTAGCAGTAAATTCTACCACGGTATCTCCAACCGGGAAAGGTCCGGGGGATGGTGGTCCCATGGTTTGCACTACTGTTACGGTTCCGCCTCCAGGGTCTTGAGCCGTTGGTGTTGCAAAACCAAATGGGGCATCACATTCACCAGGGTTGGCGTTTAAGGTGATATCACCAGGGCAGTTCATAAGTGGGGCATTTGGTGGTGCAACTACACCACACGCAGTAGATAATGAGATATCTGCTGACCATCCTATGTCAGTAACACTAATGTCTGAGTCGAACACAAATGTTACACAACCTCCAACGGTAGAAACAACGGTTCCGGGACCTGTGGTACCCGTGTAAACACCATCGCTACCTACGGATCCGGAAATTGTTAGATCGTCAAAATTATTTTCTAGGTCAAAGAGCGTAAAATCTAATGTTACTGTCTCACCTGCTTCAGCACAAAACTGTATGGTGCTAAGTTCATTGTTTGAGTAGTTGCCTCCCAATCCACCAGAATCTGCATAGGTATCTCCATCCTGGAAATCGGTACAGGCATTAAATATCCCGTTTTGTTGGATAATTACTATGGGTGGTGGAGGTGCTATGCCACAAGGAGTAGATAGTGAAATATCTGCTTCCCATCCTATATCAGTAACACTAATGTCTGAGTCGAATACAAAGCTTATACAACCTCCAACGGTAGAAACAACAGTTCCGGGACCTGTGGTACCTGTGTAAACACCATCGCTACCTACGGATCCGGAAATTGTTAAATCGTCAAAATTATTTTCTAGGTCAAAGAGCGTAAAATCTAATGTTACAGTCTCACCTGCTTCAGCACAAAACTGTATGGTGCTAAGTTCATTGTTTGAGTAGTTGCCTCCTAATCCGCCAGAATCTGCGAAGGTGTCTCCATCCTGGAAGTCGGTACAGGCATTAAATATCCCGTTTTGTTGTGTAATTACAATAGGGGTTGGAGGTGGGGCTACCGCACAAGGGGTAGATAATGATATGTCTGCTGCCCATCCAGCTAATGTTACCGAAGTATCTGAAGTGAATTGTATAGACATACACGTACCAGGAGCTGAAACGATTGTAGTTGGTTGTGTGGCTCCCGTATAGTTTCCGTTTCCGGTAGCTGCACCTGTCACAATCATATTGTCAAAACCATTTTCAACAGCAAAAGATGTAAAGTTCAGGGTTACTGTTTCGCCTGCTTCTGGGCAAAATTGTATGGTGCTATTTTCATTGTTAGAATAAGTACCGCCTAATCCGCCAGAATCTGCAAATACATCTCCATCCTGAAAATCGGTACAGGCATTAAATATCCCGTTTTGTTGTGTAATCACAGTTGGTGCTGGAGGTGGTGGTCCGCCAGTTAAAGAAAAGCGAACATAATCGTTGGATGCATTCCAATTTACACCATTTCTGCCAGGAGTTGCAAATCCAACAGTTCCATCTGCATTTTCAATACCTTGAACCCAAGAATCTGTGCCTGGGCCGTCAGCAGTATATTCAATACCGTGTAACTCAATGTCATTTGAACCTTCAAAAAGTTTAATTTGTGCATTTACACCTACGCCTCCGCCCAGGTGTTCAATATTTTGAAATTCAATAATAAATATTTGGCTTCCAGGTGCTCCGTCAAGACGGTATCTTACGGTACCACCTAATGCAGTATTTAAATCATCCCACCCTAATGCAATTATATTATTTGGTAAGTTAGGATTTGGGATTACATCTTCACTGAAATCAGTTTGATCTGCAGGGTCAAATGTTACATACCCGTTAGAACTTATATAAAGTTCCGTATAATCATTACCAAAAAAGGTAAAAGTAAATCCTATGGGTATAGGACCATTCCCAACATCGTCACCCACGGCTGCTACGGGTGTGGCGCCTGTAGATAAATCTGCAGGAGCAAATGTCCCGGCTTGATCTACCACATACTGTGCATTCGTCTGCCACATGCAACACGTGACGAAGAAAGCCAGTAAGCTGAAAGTAATTTTCTTCATAATGTAAAAATTTTAGTTGATTTGAATTTGTTAAAACGGTGTTAAGATACTACTATTTTTAGGAACAGAAAGTAAAAACAGCCAAAAAATCTTAGCGGTGTGCTGTCGTTTTATATTGTTCAACTATATAGTTTGTTAGGTATATAAAATTATTTTTTTTAATAAACCTTCAAAGTGAAGAATGTTTCTGGTATTAAATTGCTAAAACCCAAATCATACGTTCGCGATTGGTATATTTTTTTATATTTGTTGGTGTTGCACATAACACCTTAAATTACAATATCCATGAAGCCTTGCCTCCCCGTTACGTATGGTTTAATTTTGCTCTTTTTTATTTCATGTTCTCAACATACTTCAGAAAAGGAAACCCCCTCTCGTTACTCCGAAAATGCCAATACTTTGTTTACTAAAATGGATGCCGCAACAACGGGAATTACTTTTACAAACAAAATCCAGCAGACCAACGATTTCAATTTTATGAATTATACCTATATATATACAGGTGCTGGAGTTGCGGTAATAGATTTTGATAATGATGGCTGGCAGGACCTTTATTACGTTTCTAATTTTGGACCTAACGTATTATATAAAAACAACGGAGACTTTACTTTTACTAATGTTACAACCGCTTCCAAAACTGAAGACTACACCGGGTTTTCGACTGGTGTAAGCGTAATAGATGTAAACAGCGATGGATGGATGGATTTATATGTAAGCAAAGCTGGTTCGCTACAAGATACAGAAGCGCGAAGAAACCTGCTGTTTGTAAACCAAAAAGACGGGACTTTTAAACAGGAAGCTGCTAAATGGGGGCTGGATTACCCTGGGTTTACCACACAGGCATACCCTATGGACTACGATCACGATGGGGATATGGACCTCTATTTGGTAAATCACCGATACGATTTTCAAAATGCCAGAACGGTGAGTGGTGCAATACAAAATCAAATTGAACCAATTACCAGTGACCAATTGTACCGAAACGATGGTGCTACATTTACAAATGTAACTGCTGAAACAGGACTTTATAACAAAACCTGGGGCCTGAGCGCTGTGGTTTCAGATTTTAATAATGATGGCTGGGACGATATATATGTTTGTAATGATTTTTCTGAACCTGATGTGCTCTACATTAACCAACAGAACGGTTCCTTCAGAAACCATATTAACACCAATATGAAGCATATATCCTATAATAGTATGGGTTCAGATTTTGCCGATCTTAATAACGATCTTGCTCCAGATTTATTAACGGTAGATATGCTTTCAGATAACTACGCACGTAGTAAGGAAAATATGGCTTCTATGAATATTCCACTATTTAATAATTTGGTAAAAGCAGGCTATCATCATGCCTATATGGCAAATACCCTGCACATTAATACGGGTGATGGTAGTTTTAGGGAAACGGGGCAGATGAGTGGTGTTACAAAAACCGATTGGAGTTGGGCGCCCCTGCTTGCCGATTTTGACAACGATGGGCTTAAAGATATATATGTCACAAATGGAGTGGATAGAGAATACAATAATCAGGATATTAGAAAAGAATTAAAAAAACTAGAGGAAAAAAATCAGGCAGTAAGTCTGGAAAGTGTACTGTCTCTTTTTCCAACTGAGCCACTAGTGAATCACGCGTATAAAAATAAAGGAGATTTGCTTTTTGAAAAAAGTATGGATGCCTGGGGTTTGACCGATAAAACGTATGCATACGGAGCTGCGTATGCAGATTTGGACAACGATGGCGACCTTGAAATAATTACCAATAACCTAAATAATAGCTCAAGCATTTACAAAAACAACTCGAAAAATAATTTTTTACGGGTCCAGCTAAAAGGGGGCGCAAAAAATCCTTTAGCCATGGGAGCTCGGGTATATGTAAAAACAAAAAACGAAACCCAGTCTCAGGAACTTAGGTTAACCAGAGGCTATGAATCCAGTGTCACTTCTGTGCTAAATTTTGGTTTGGGTAATGCTAAGGATATTGAAGAAGTTACCGTGCAATGGCCGGACGGACTGGTTTCTAGTGTACAAGCCCCTAAAGCCAATACCCTTTTGTCGGTTTCACATGCTACAGCCACTTCTAAAGCACCAGGTTTTGTATCTGAAAAGTCAATAAAAAAGCGTATAGATCAAAAAGCCTTATCGCTGGACTACCAGCACAAAGAAAATGAAGTGGATGACTATGCTATCCAATTGCTCATTCCGCAAATGCAGTCCAGCAAAGGTATAGGGATGACAAAAGCGGATGTAAACGGTGATGGTCTGGACGATTTTTTTGTGGGTAATGCTGCCGGAGCTGTTGCTTCGCTTTTTGTTCAAAAATCAGATGGTACTTTTGAGAGCACCAATACCTCGCTTTGGAAACAGGAAGCAATTTATGAAGATGCCAGTTCCCTGTTTTTTGATGCCGATTCCGATGGGGATCAAGACCTGTATGTGGTAAGTGCTGGCTACGAACTTGATGAGAACAGCCCTTTATTGCAGGATAGGTTATACCTGAACGATGGTAATGGAAACTTTAGTAAAAACAATAAAGCGCTCCCTAAAATGCTAACCTCAGGTAAAACTGTTGCGGCTGGAGATATTGACTCCGACGGGGATCTGGACCTTTTTGTTGGAGGAAACCTTGTGCCCAAAAAATACCCACTGGCACCAGCTTCTTTCTTGCTTCGGAATGATGGCGGGAAATTTACAGATATTACACCGCAGCATACAGATCTTACAAATCCAGGGATGGTCTCAGAAGCACTTTTTACAGATTATGATGGAGATAATGACAAGGATCTTTTGCTGGTGGGAGAATGGATGCGTCCTACTTTTTATAAGAACACCAATGGTTCTTTTGAAAAAGTAACAACAACGGGGTTTGAGCAGCAAGAGGGTTGGTGGTTTAGTGCCGCAGAAGCAGATATGGATGGTGATGGCGATATGGATTATTTCTTCGGAAATCTTGGTAAAAACAATAAGTTTCAGCCTTCTCAAGAGAAACCCTTGTACATCTATGCAAAAGACTTTGACAACAACGGAAGTTTTGATGTTGCCCTAAGTAAAATAAACGAAGGAAAGCTGGTTCCGGTAAGAGGTAAAGAATGCAGCAGCCAGCAAAATCCCTTTCTTTTAGAAAAGATAGCGACGTATAAGGAATTTGCGAGTTTGGACATGGCAGGTATTTACGGCGAAGAAAAGTTAAAGGACGCCTACCAGCTTGTAGCACATACTTTTGGAAACGTGTATGCACAAAATAATGACGATGGCACTTTCACGATAATCGAATTGGAAGCGATGGCGCAATTAGGTCCTACACTGTCAATAATTATTAAAGATTTTAACGGTGATGGTAATCTGGATGTCATGGGGGTTGGTGCTATTTATGACGCCGAAGTAGAAACAATACGATACGACAGTAATTTTGGATACGTACTCTTAGGAGATGGAAAAGGCAGTTTTACATATTCCAAAAGATATGAACCTCTTATTGTAACCGATACCAAAGATATCATTGAACTAGAAGTGAAAAATAGTAAAATATTTGTGATAGCCAGTAACAATGATCCCTTGCAGGTTTTTAGTTTTTAATCCTGTGTGGCGCTAAAAAGGTTTTTAGTCTATAATAGCAGTACAGGCATATATTAAAGTGGCTCTTATAAATTTAAACCAAATGTAAAAATTAAATTGTTGGTCACTGTGTTAATAGTAGCAGCATCTGTTAAGCCTACGTTATAAAGTTGTTCGCTTTTGTCTTGTTCAGTTCTCATATAGGAGAGATCAATGGTGTAATTTCCAAAGTTATACCCAAAACCAAGAGAGAAGCCATTTAAATCGCTTGCGATAGCTGTGTTTTCATAAGGGCTTTGTTCGTATCTGTAACCACCTCTTAGGCTTAATTGGTTTAAGCGGTATTCTCCACCTAAACGCAAAGTAGAGACGCCTGTTAACTGATTGCTTATTGCGGTGTTTTGTGCTGCGAAAAATGGATCATTCCCTGGGCTAAATTCAATATTCGAAAAATCTTTATAAGAATAATCCAGGCTTATCAATCCTTTTTCACCAAAAATATAGGCAGTGCTAGCTGTAATTTTTCCAGGCGTTTGTAGATTATAGTTTTCAAAAACATTTAAAACATTTGGGTCTACTATTTCAAGAATTGTCTGATTGTCCTGAGTTCTTTGTGTTTCTAGATATTGTGTTGTCTCTTCTGAAATTTCATACCAGGTTGGGGTGTCATACATAAGACCAAACCTAACATTGTCAAATTTAGCAATAGCCCCTATTTGAGCTGAAAATCCTGCACCAAGGACCGAAAGATTGTTTTCAAAGCCTATGGCATTAACAGTACTGCCTGGATTATTATTGGTTTCGTATAAAAAAGTACTTCTTCGGTAGTCTATGGCGTGTGAATTCAGGTTTATTCCGAAGAAAAAATTGTCTTCATATTGTGTGGCAATATTAAAGGTGTATTTTCCCTGGTATCCACGCGTTAGCACACTGTATTCCTGGTTAAAAGTACCGTTGCCTACATTACTGCTATACTCAGTATTGGAAAGGTCGTTAGACAAAGGGTCAAAAATAAAAGCCTGATATCCTAAAAATGCATTTTGGGCAAAAACGCCTTCGGTTTCGCCTAAAAAGTTATACAGGCTTGCGATAGACTCTCCATTTTGTAACTCTAATAAATTAAGAGGGATGCCCTGTGCTTGCTGTGTAAAGAAATTTGCCACGGAAGTGTTTCCGGTGCCCCGAAAGAATAGGTCGTTATCAAAATCCTGTGTATTGTTGTAATTTAAACCAAATGTGACTTTCCGCCAGGGTGAATTCTCAGAGTTTGTATCTAAAACAAATACGATTCCAGCTTGGTTAAGGCTTACGTCGGTATCTTCGCTATTGGTAAATGTATTGAAGTAATTTGCTTCATTTTGGACATTGTGGGAAGCAAATGAAATTGAAGCATTGTTTTGCAGAAATACGGCACTTCCCGCTGGATTTATTGCTATAGCCGATAGATCGCCTCCAAGTGCTCCAAAGGCTCCGCTCATTGCATTAAACCTGGCTGTTCCAGTGGTGTTGTCAGTTGCATAACGCAATCCGTCTGTCACGGTTTGTGCGTTCCCGGAAGCCATAGTTATGATTGCTATGATAAAGAATATGAGTCTTTTCATAAGATAGTGATGTATTAAAAATTGTTGAAAAATTATCCTCTTCCGCCGCCTCTGCGCGATCCACCGCCACCTCTGCTTCCAGAAGACCTTGATCCTCCACCAGAACTCCTTACAGACCCGGACGATCTTGACCCTCCTGAACTTCTAAACGAGCCAGAAGACCGTCTTGAAGAACCCGATGATCTCATGTTTGAACGTGATCTATTGGGTGACGAAGACCTATTATAAGATCTGGAATTAGAGTTTCTGTTGCTTCGATAAATATTATTGTTCCTGCTTGTATTGTTTCTTCTGGAATAAATACTTCTATTGGTTCGGGAAGCATTTCTGTTGCTGTTATAGCTACGTCCTGAATTTCGGGCATCTCTATTATATCCTCTGCGGTTGTTTTCAGATCTGGAATAGGAATTTCTTGCATTGCTGCTTCTTCCATAATCGCCAGTATTTCTTCTACCCCGGTTATAGGCTACATTAGAGCCGTTTCCGTAGTATCCGTTGTACCCGCCATAGTAAGGGTTGTAATAGCTGCCACCGTAATATCCGCCCCAGCCGCCGTAGTAACCACCCCAGCCACCGTAGTAACCACCATACCAGTAAGGAGAATTCCATCCCCAACCCCAGTAAGGACTACCCCAGCCATAGCCGTAATAACCACCAAACCAAGGACGGTAAAAACCACCCCAGCCATGACCATAAAATCCGCCATATCCGCCCCAGCCAAAATTGTCATACACGTTTACAGTAACCTCAGAGGCATTGTTTCCCCATGCTCCGTAGCCATCATTGTAATTCTGTTCCCGGGTAACAATGTACCCTTCTTCATCTATATAATCTTCAGAAACATACGAATCGATATCTGTAAAAATTAAATCTTCTTCAGGAAGACTCTCGTATTCTGCGTTTTTTGTTTTAAAGTATTGTTTGTAATAACTACTGTTGTCGTTGCCATTGGTTGTAGCAACTTCTTCATTGGAATTGTTGTTGCTATAAATGCCATCTTCAGAAGCATATTGAGAAGAACCGCAGGAAACTATAGTAAAAGAAAGTAGTCCCATGAGTATCATGGAGAACAAACTGTTTGAGGAAGTATATTTAGTTTTCATAACGGATGTATTTTTATTGTTGGGCTACGTAAAAATAACTAGTTTTGCCCGATTAAACTAATCAATTAACAAAGTCACAACATTTGTGCCAAACTACAGGCTATGGCGAAGAATTTAACTACAAGAGAAGAGGATTACAGTAAATGGTATAACGAACTGGTTGTAAAAGCCGATTTGGCTGAAAACAGTGGGGTTCGGGGCTGTATGGTAATAAAGCCTTACGGATTCGCCATTTGGGAGAAAATGCAGGCAGAACTGGACCGCATGTTTAAGGAAACCGGACATCAAAACGCATATTTTCCATTGTTTATTCCAAAGTCCTATTTCAGCAAAGAAGCAAGCCATGTAGATGGTTTTGCAAAAGAATGCGCCGTAGTGACACATTATAGGTTGAAAAATGATGAAAATGGTAATGGTATTGTTGTAGATCCTGATGCTAAATTAGAAGAAGAACTAATTGTGCGTCCTACTTCTGAAACCATAATTTGGGATACCTATAGAAAATGGATACAAAGTTACCGCGATTTGCCTTTACTGATAAACCAGTGGGCAAATGTAGTGCGTTGGGAAATGAGAACACGTTTATTCCTGAGAACTGCCGAATTTTTATGGCAGGAAGGACATACCGCTCATGCGACAGAACAAGAAGCCATTGCCGAAGCAGAGCAAATGATGCACGTATATGCCGATTTTGTTGAAAATTATATGGCGGTGCCGGTTATTAAAGGAACTAAAACTGAAAGTGAGCGATTTGCAGGAGCGTTGGAAACCTATTGTATTGAAGCATTAATGCAGGATGGAAAAGCGCTGCAAGCCGGAACTTCACACTTTTTAGGACAAAATTTTGCAAAAGCATTTGATGTAAAATATGCAACCAAAGAAGGCCATCAGGAATACGTTTGGGCAACTTCCTGGGGAGTTTCTACGCGATTAATGGGCGCGCTTATTATGACGCATAGTGACGATAATGGATTGGTGTTACCTCCAAAGCTTGCTCCAGACCAAGTGGTAATCGTACCCATTTATAGAAATGATGAGCAATTAAATGCCATTAGCGAGGTGGCTAAGGAGTTGCAACAACAGCTAAGAGCAAAGGGAATACGCGTTAAATATGACGATAGAGATACTCAGAAGCCAGGCTGGAAGTTTAATCAGTACGAATTGAAGGGTGTGCCAGTACGTATTGCTATTGGTCCAAAAGATTTAGAAAAAGGAACAGTAGAACTGGCAAGACGTGATACGTTGCAAAAACAATTTGTAAATCGGGATGAAGTTGTTGGGGTAGTAGAAGGGCTGATGACCGAAATACAAGAAAATCTTTACGATAAAGCATTGCGCTACAGGACAGAACATACAACGCAGGTTGAAACCTATGCGGAGTTCAAAAAAGTGCTGAAAAGCAAAGGCGGATTCATTTCAGCACACTGGGATGGTAGTTCTGAAACTGAAGAACAAATTAAAAATGAAACAAAAGCAACCATACGATGTATTCCTATAGCTACTGAAGATGAAGCGGGAACCTGTATGGTTACTGGAAATCCTTCAAAAAGAAGGGTGCTTTTTGCTAAGGCATATTAAATTTTTTAAAAAAAGTTTGGATGGGATTTGGAACATTAAAAAATAGTTGTATTTTTGCATCCGCAATTCAAAAGAATGGTCCGTTCGTCTAGGGGTTAGGACGCCAGGTTTTCATCCTGGTAACAGGGGTTCGATTCCCCTACGGACTACAAATTAAGATTTAAATAAAGAAAATGGCGAATCACAAGTCAGCATTAAAGAGAATTAGAAGCAACGAGTCAAAGCGTTTACGTAACCGTTACCAACACAAAACCACACGTAACGCTATTAAGAAGTTGCGCGAGATGACAGACAAGAAAGAAGCTGAGAAGTTTTTCCCTGATGTTATGTCTATGGTAGATAAATTGGCTAAGAAAAATATTATCCATGATAATAAAGCAGCCAATGTAAAATCTAAATTAGCAAAGCACGTAGCGGCACTTTAAGTTTAAATCGCTTAAAAATGTAAAACTCCTCCAGTTTTGGGGGAGTTTTTTTATGGGGCCTATTGAAATTGGATATAAAACAAATTGAAATCCTTTATGGAACTAAACTTGTAAAATCGCCATTATTTCTGGCGATATCCCGTACGATAGAAGAGGAGATATGTGAATACTCCGGACTGCAAATTAGAAAGACGCTATCAACCCCGTTTACCTTTTCATTGGCTTGTGCTATAGTCTGCTCGTACGTAAAATCGGTTGTGTTCCGAAGCCCTCGTAAAATATATTGTGCGTTTTCTGCCTTACAGAAATCGGCTGTAAGACCTTTGTACGAAGTTACTTTTATATTGGAATGCTCTTTAAATACTGCTTCAATCTTTGCAATTCGCTCCTCAAGCGTCCACATATAGTTTTTAGCTGCATTGGTGCCAATAGCAATAATAATCTCATCAAATAACGGTAACGCTCTTTGTATGATGTCTACGTGTCCTAACGTAATGGGATCAAAAGATCCCGGAAATACTGCTTTGCGAATATGTTTTTCTAAAGCCAAAAGTTTAAATTTTAGGTAATCGTTTTTACAAACGTGCTATAATCTTTAGTTGCGTTTGGTTTGAATAGTAGTAATGGTTTGGTATTATCTTCTTTTTTCCAACAACCAACCACTCAACCCAGCTTCTAAGATACAAAAGTTATTTTTCCTGTCAACTATATCCTTCTGGCAGCCTCTTCAAGTAGGTTTCCGAAAAATTCGGTTAAGGTCATCCCTGCCTGGCGTACTTGTTTGGGGATAATACTTTCTTTGCTTAATCCTGGAGTTGTATTGGTTTCAATAAGATAGGGCTCGCCATCCTGAATTATAAATTCGGAACGTGTTACCCCGCTCATTCCTAATATAGAATATACTTTTTTTGCTTCGTCCTGCACTCTTTTGGTGATCTCTTCAGAAATTCTTGCAGGGGTGATTTCCTGCGATTTCCCGAGGTATTTTGCTTCGTAGTCAAAAAAATCATTTTCAGAAACTATTTCAGTAGGCATAAACACGTGGATTTCACCTTTTAGCTTATATACACCTACAGAAACTTCGGTGCCAATTAAAGCAGTTTCAATTAATACTTCATGGTCTTCGGTAAATGCTTTTTCCAGGGCTTTATCAAAATCTTCCAATTTAGTTACTTTGCTTATGCCGTAGCTGGAGCCTGCTCGGTTTGGTTTTACAAAACAAGGCAAGCCTACTTTTTTAATGATTTCGTCAACATTATAATCGGTTTCCTTATTTAGGTAATAGGAATTTGCACATTTTATTCCAAAACCTTTTAATACAGACAAACAATCCCGCTTATTAAAACTAAGTGCACTTTGATAAAAGTTAGGGGAGGTGTGCGGGAGGTCCAGCAGTTTCCAGTACGCTTGTAAATAGCCGTCTTCACCTGGTGTGCCGTGCACGGTGTTAAAAATTATGTCTGGCACCACGTTTTTTCCTTCAGCTTTAAAACTGAAATTTCCTTTATCGATGGAATGTTTAGTTCCGTTTTCAGCAACATAAAACCATCCTTCTTTTAAAATATGAACCGCAAACACATTGTAAACCGAAGGATCCAACGCTTCGCAAACTACGGATCCGCTGTTGAGCGAAATTTGAAACTCGCTGGAATAGCCTCCCATGACAACAGCTATATTTTTTTTATTCATACCAAACATCTATTTAATGCGTTTATCAAAAATATAACTAATCGTATAAAAGTTGCTAACTTTAGGTTTGTTATTTTTGTGCTCTAACCCAAAGTGTATGTCTTTTTTTAAATATATTTTTTCTAAAGCCTTTGTCAAGCAATTATTGCTAGCAATTGTGGGGCTTATTGTACTGTCTTTTATTGTTTTGTGGTGGCTGAAGAGTACAACCAATCACGGACAAAAAATTGAAGTTCCCAACCTGGCAAAATTAACCCTGACCGATGTTGAAAATGTGTTGGACGAAAACGATTTGCGCTATGAGATTTTAGATTCGGCCAATTTTAATCCCGACTATCCAAAGTTTTCAGTAATTGAACAGATACCTAAAGCAGGAAAATTTGTGAAAGAGGATCGAAAAATCTACTTAACCTTAAATCCGTCCGGATACCGAAAAGTAAAAATCCCTAACGTGGTTGGTAAGACCAGACGTCAGGCCGAACCTACATTATTGGCTATGGGGTTTGAGGTAGGAAAAGTAACCACAAAACCACATATGAGTGACCAGGTTTTGGAAATAAGACACAGAGGCTCCAAAATTGATCCGGAGACAGAGCTTGAGATAACCTCCGTAATCGATCTAATTATTGGTGATGAAAGTTTAAGCAGAAGTAACCGTGACACAAACGACGAAGATTCTGAAACCCCTGAAAATAGCGATGAGGATGGCGGAAACTAACCAGAATGATGACGAAACTGGGAATGATGATCTCTACGAACATTTCAGATTTGTAGCAGATAAAGGACAATCTCCTTTACGCGTGGACAAATACCTGATGAACAAGGTAGAAAATGCTACGCGCAATAAAATTCAGAAAGCAGCCAAAGACGGGAATATTTACGTAAACGATGCTGTTGTAAAACAAAATTACAAAGTAAAAGCAGGAGATGTAGTGACGGTACTTTTTGAGCACCCTCCTTACGAAATGTTGCTCACTCCAGAAGATCTCCCCATAGCTATAGTGTACGAAGACGACGATCTGCTCGTGGTAAACAAAGAAGCTGGCATGGTGGTGCATCCCGGGCATGGTAATTATAGTGGCACCCTGATTAATGCGCTTACGTTTCATTTTGACAATTTGCCTAACAACAGTAGCAACCGTCCTGGGTTGGTACACCGGATTGATAAAGATACCAGTGGATTACTGGTTGTAGCCAAGACTGAAGAAGCCATGACACACCTCTCCAAACAGTTTTTTAATAAAACTACCGAGCGTGAATATGTGGCTTTGGTTTGGGGTGATGTTAAAGAAGATGAAGGTACAATAGAAGGGCATATAGGCCGTCATCCTAAAAACAGATTGCAAAACACGGTATTTTTAGGTGATGATGCCCAGGAGAAGGGAAAAGCCGCTATTACACATTACAAAGTATTAGAGCGCCTGGGCTACGTAACACTGGTAAGTTGCAGACTGGAAACAGGTCGTACGCACCAAATACGTGTGCATATGAAACACATAGGTCACACCCTTTTTAATGACGAACGCTACGGCGGGGAAAAAATACTAAAAGGCACTACCTTTAGTAAGTACAAGCAATTTGTGGATAATTGTTTTAAGGCATTACCAAGACAAGCACTGCATGCAAGAACTTTAGGCTTTGAGCACCCTGTAAGCACTAAGTTTTTAAAATTTGAAGCCCCTATACCAGAAGATATAGAGGCTTGTATTGAAAAATGGCGTAACTATTCAAAACATGTAATTGAATAGGAATAGACACGTATGAATCTGGATTAGAATTATTTTTTTAAAAAAGCTTATGAAGGTAGTTTTACCATTTTTAATAGTATTAATTTTTAGTTGTTCCAATACAAAAAAATCTAAAGACACTGGGACCCATTTTGCTTCAGATTTTGAAAAATACGATGCTTTAAAATGGAGTGCTATGGTTCATTTTAATGAGGGTGAATATGATAAGTCTTTAGCTAATTTTCTTGACGCATTTGAAATTTTATCTGATGAGGAGGTGTCAGATTATTTTTATGCGGCAACTTCAGCGTTACATTTACAAAAAGACCAGCTCGCAAAAGAGTTAATTATCAAAGCAATCGTTAAAACTAACGCAGCGGAGCATTATTTTGATAGTTTTGATAGGTTTAATGAATTTAGAAACAAACCACTTTTTACTGAAATAAAGCAAGAATACTCAAACTATCAATCTGCTTTTTTTGAAAGTTTAAAATCCCCAGCAATTTATAAAGAAACAGATAGTCTAAACAAATTAGATCAAAAAATACGATCCAATGGAAGTAGCCTGGATGAAATATCCCGTGTAGATACTGCAAATATTAAACGGCTGATACAGATCACTAAAACGCATGGGTGGCAGGATAAAGGGTGGTTGCTTTTATGGCATCAACGAGGGACCTATGGGGAACAAAATTATGTATGGGATTTCTTTAAGCCGTATATAGACACTCAAATTAAACAAGGGAACATGCGAAAGGATTTTTGGGCTTTTTTCGATGAAGAAAAGTCCGTAAGGGAAAAGAATGAACAAATTTATGGTCTTTTTACCAGCAATTATAAGGAGTTCCCGATTAAAAATATTGAAATAGTTGATAGCTTGAGAGCAGAAATAGGCAAGCCCACCTTACTTTATGAACACGAAATTTACGGAATAGAACTGCCAAGAGGCTACCAGGCAAAAACACCCTTAACAGCGTATAAAAATTACTAGTCTGTTCCCTTACGCAACCAAAGGCTCAAAAATTCTTGTTATTTTTACTGAAAAGAAAAGTACATGAAAATAGTAGTATCACCCGCCAAATCCCTCGATCTTGAAACCAAATTACCTACCACACGTGGTACCCAACCCAGGTTTTTAACCGAAGCTGAAACGCTAAACAATAAACTGGAACGGAAGTCCAAAAAAGCCATCGCGGAATTAATGAGCATAAGTGATAAACTGGCGGACCTTAACTACCAGCGCTATAAAGAATTTTCAACCCCATTTACCAAAAAAAATGCCCGGCCAGCAGTGTACACTTTTGCAGGCGATGTGTACCAAGGCTTGGATGCTTACACTATCCCTGAAGGTAAAATAGAGCTGTTAAACAATACATTGCGTATATTAAGTGGCATGTATGGTATTTTGCGTCCCTTGGATTTAATTCAGCCCTACCGTTTGGAAATGGGAACCAGCCTAAAAATTAATAGAAAAAATAATCTGTACGAGTTTTGGGGAGACCAGATCACAAATGCATTAAATGATGAGCTGGAAGAAAGTGAAATACTGGTAAATCTTGCCAGCCAGGAATATTTTAAGGTAATTGACTCCAAAAAAATAAATGCTCCGGTAATTTCACCAGTTTTTAAAGATTTTAAAAACGGAAAACTGAAGATAATTTCATTTTTCGCAAAAAAGGCTAGAGGAAGTATGGCGCGTTATGTAATAGATAACAATACCAAGACACTACAAGGTTTAAAGGGATTTGATTACGATGGATATGGCTATAGTGAACAATATACCCAAAAAGAGAATGAGCCTGTTTTTGTTCGGTAAAGTTGTAGTATAAATAAGAATTGACTGAAAATGATTAGAAACTATTGGAATGAAGAATGGAAAAAAATTGAATTTGATGATGGTATTGCCGAAAATGAAAATTTCAAAATATCAAATTACGGTCGCGTTTTAAACTGTAAAGGAGAAAAGGAAGTATTGTTAAAAAAATCGTTTATTAACGGATACCAAAACGTACCGTTGAAACAAAAAAAGAACGGAAAATCTACAAGTAGGTACATTCATAAGCTTGTGGCGCAACATTTTCTCGAACAAAAGGATGGTGTTTATGTCATTCACTTGGATTATGACAAAACTAACAACCGATTAGAAAACTTAAAATGGGCAACAAAACGGGAAAAGGAAATACACCAATTCAGCAATCCGGAATATAAAAGAAAACCACGAAAGCGAACCTATTCAAAACTTACTGAAGCCAAAGTAAAATTGATAAAACGGAAAATAAACGACCCAAACCGTAGAACACGACTTAAAATGATTGCGAAGCAGTTTGGAATTTCTAAAATGCAATTGTACCGAATAAAAACAGGTGAAAACTGGAGTTCTGTTACAGAATATTAAATGGAATAAAATAAAAGCACCAACTATAGTATCTTTTTTTAAACTATTTTAAAAGGTCTTGCAACTAGATACGTTGTTTAAAACTCCAACTTCTTTTTTCTTAGCTCAAAATTTTGCCCCAGGTATACTTTGCGTACCATTTCGTCATTAGCCAGTTCTTCGGGTTCGCCGTGTTTCAGGATGCTGCCTTCAAACATCAGATACGTTCTATCGGTAATGGCGAGGGTTTCTTGTACGTTATGATCGGTAATTAAAATACCAATGTTTTTGTTTTTAAGTTGGGCCACAATGCGCTGAATGTCCTCTACGGCAACTGGGTCAACTCCCGCAAAGGGTTCATCCAGTAGTATAAAATGCGGATCGGTTGCCAGGGCACGTGCAATTTCGGTACGGCGACGTTCACCCCCGCTTAATAAATCGCCACGACTTTTCCGGATATGTCCCAGACCAAATTCTTCAATCAGCGTTTCCATTTTCATGTGCTGTTCTTTTTTGGAGAGTTTGGTGAGTTGTAAAACGCTTAAAATATTGTCCTCTATGCTTAATTTTCTAAATACCGAAGCTTCCTGCGCCAAATAGCCAATACCATGTTGTGCGCGCTTGTACATAGGATACTTGGTAATTTCGGTGCCTTCCAGGTAAATATTTCCGCCGTTGGGTTTGATAAGTCCAACAATCATGTAAAATGAAGTGGTTTTTCCCGCTCCGTTAGGTCCCAAAAGCCCTACGATTTCACCCTGGTTAACTTCCACGGTAATACCTTTTACTACCTTTCGGCCTTTGTAAGATTTTATAAGGTTCTCAGCTTTTAGTTTCATGTTTACTTCCCGTGAAAACGGGTAATTTTACTTTCCGCAAAAGCGAAAATATTTAATAGTCCGGAACATATTCTATTTCTGTAACGCTAAAATTACAGCTAAATTTTCCGAAGCAAAAATTAAGAGGCTGCATTTTCCAGCGCTTCCCAATATTCATACGCCCGTCGCAAATGCGGAATAACAATCGTACCACCAATTAGCAACGAAATACTTAAGGCTTCTACCACTTCTTCCTTAGGAATTTGAAGCTTGTAGCAAGCTTCCAGGTGATACCGTACACAATCGTCACAACGAAGTACAAGACTATTACCCAAACCTAATAATTCTTTAGTTTTTTTTGGTAGTGCACCTTCAGCAAAAGCATTGGTGTCCAGGTTAAAGATTCGTTTTAAAATCTTGTTGTTATCTTCTAATAGCTTTTCGTTCATCTTAGAACGATAGGCGTTAAATTCTTCTACTATATTACTTGCCATGGGTTTTCATTCGTTTATTTTGGTTGCGAACTACCACTTTTGAGATGATAATACTTATTTCGTATAAAATGAGCACAGGAACCGCAACAATTACTTGACTGGCGATATCTGGAGGGGTAATTACTGCTGAAACGATTAAAACACCCACCAATGCAAATTTTCGGTATTTTTTAAGCCATTGTGGAGTAACCAGACCTATTTTGGTTAGGAAATAAATCACAATCGGCAGTTCAAAAATAAGTCCGCTAGCGATTACAGAGGCACGTACCAACCCAATATAGCTGCTTAGGTCAAAGTCGTTAAAGACGGCGTCACTTACTTTGTAGCTTCCCAAAAAGTTGATGGTAAGCGGTGTCACTACGTAGTATCCAAAGCATACCCCTATAAAAAATAATAAGGAAGCTATGATAATAAAGCCACGGCTGTTTTTTCGTTCGTTGTTGCGTAATCCAGGACTTACAAACTTCCAGAATTCGTATAAAACATATGGGAACGCTATAATAAATCCTGCAGTAATAGAGGTCCATATATGTGCCGAAAACTGCCCGGCAGGTGTCCGGCTTTGTATGCGAAAACTTTCTTCCTTAAAACAGAAACTTTCTTCAAACCCTAGTTGGGTAGCAGCCCTGCATAACAATTTATAAGTGGGGAAGTCTGGATTTTTTGGTCCGAGAATAAGCACGTCAAAAATAAATTCTTTGGCAATAAAAGCAATGGTTGCCACCACAACTACGGCAATGGTTGAGCGAATTAAATGCCAGCGAAGTTCTTCAAGATGATCCAGAAAGGACATCTCTTTTTCGATGCTATTGTTTTTTTTGGTCATTAAATAATACCTTCTTTAGTAAGGTTATGAATATGTACTACGCCACAGTACTTACCGTTTTCTTCAGCTAAAATTTGAGTAATGCCATTTTTGTCCATGATTTCCATAGCTTCTACTGCCATGGCATCGTTGCTAATTTTTTTTGGGTTTGCAGTCATAATATCTTTTGCGGTTAACCCGGCAAAATTATCTTCTTTGGTGAGCATTCTACGCAGGTCACCATCGGTAATAATACCTACAATAGTATCATTTTCTACTACGGCGGTAACCCCCAGTAATTTTTCTGAAATCTCAACAATTACCTTCTTAACATCGGTATCTGGTGTTACTTGCGGACGTTCGTTTAAAGAAGTTAAATCGCTAACTCGCAGGTATAATTTTTTACCCAGTGAACCACCCGGGTGAAATCGTGCAAAATCTTTACTTGAAAAACCACGTAAATCCAAGAGTGCCATAGCCAGGGCATCACCTATTACCAATTGTGCTGTGGTACTGGTAGTAGGAGCCAAATTATTTGGACAGGCTTCTTTTTCAGCATAGGCATGCATCACAAAATTAGATTGTACCCCCAAAAAAGACTCTCTGTTTGAAGTAATTGCTATAAGTTTATTCCCTCTGCTTTTAATAAGCGGCACCAGAACTTTAATTTCCGGGGTATTTCCACTTTTAGAGATACAAATTACCACATCGTCTCTTAGTATAGTCCCCAGGTCACCGTGAATGGCATCTGCAGCGTGCATAAAAATTGCTGGAGTCCCAGTAGAATTAAGAGTTGCTACAATTTTTGTAGCAATATTGGCGCTTTTACCAATACCGGTAATGACCACCCTGCCTTTAGAGTTGTAAATAGTTTCAACAGCCTGGGCAAATTCTTCATCTACTAACTGTGCCAAATACATAATAGCATGGCTTTCGGTTTCAATAGTTTGCTTAGCAACGGAGATAATCTGTGAGGTTCTGTTCAAAATTTGCGCATTAATAAGTTTGCAACTGTTTCAGAAATTAGTATATTTAGTAAGTGAATACAATATTTTATTTTCAGTGTTCACAATATACAGGTAAAAGATACAGTTTTACTACAATGGTTGCAAAATTACGATTGTTCCCCTGTTTATACAATTATTATAACCAATAACATAACATTTATAACAAAAAACCAGCGTGGCTGAATTTGATTTATACGCAGCTCTCAAAAAGTATTTTGGTTTTTCGAAATTCAAAGGGCTTCAGGAAGAGGTAATCAAAAGTGTATTGGCAAAAGAAAACACTTTTGTTATCATGCCTACCGGTGGTGGTAAATCTCTTTGCTACCAATTACCCGCACTTATGCAAGATGGAACTGCTATTGTAGTTTCTCCTCTTATTGCTTTGATGAAAAACCAGGTAGATGCCTTACGGGCACTCTCTTCAGAAGAAGGTATTGCGCACGTTCTTAATTCTTCTTTAAACAAGACCGAAGTAAAACGTGTAATGAGTGATATAGATAGCGGGATTACAAAATTGTTGTACGTAGCTCCAGAATCCCTTACAAAAGAGGAGTATGTAAGTTTTCTACAAAACCAGACCATTTCATTTTTAGCGATAGACGAAGCACACTGTATTAGTGAATGGGGACACGACTTTAGACCTGAGTACCGAAACTTACGTAAAATTATACAGCGTATAGGCGATGACATTCCAATTATTGGGTTAACGGCAACAGCTACGCCAAAAGTGCAGGAAGACATCCTTAAAAACTTAGGGATTCAAGATGCAAATACGTTTAAGGCATCGTTTAACAGACCCAACCTTTTTTATGAAATAAGACCCAAAACCAAAAATGTAGATGCAGATATTACACGCTTTGTAAAACAATACGAAGGTAAAAGTGGAATTATTTATTGTTTGAGTCGTAAGCGCGTAGAGGAGTTGGCGCAAACCCTTCAGGTTAATGGTATTAATGCAATCCCATATCACGCAGGACTAGACGCTAAAACCAGGGTAAAACATCAAGATATGTTTCTCATGGAAGATGCAGACGTAGTTGTAGCTACTATTGCATTTGGAATGGGAATTGACAAACCAGACGTACGTTTTGTAATTCATAATGATATTCCTAAAAGTATTGAAAGTTATTACCAGGAAACTGGTCGGGCAGGACGTGACGGGGGGGAGGGATATTGCCTTGCTTTTTATGGGTATAAGGATATTGAAAAGCTCGAAAAATTTATGAGTGGGAAGCCTGTAGCCGAACAGGAAATAGGGCACGCATTATTACAGGAAGTAGTTGCTTTTGCTGAAACATCTATGTCCCGAAGAAAATTTATACTCCATTATTTTGGAGAAGAATTTGACACTGAAACTGGAGAAGGCGGAATGATGGATGACAATATGCGTAATCCTAAAAAGCAACACGAAGCTAAAGAAGATGTTATAAAATTGTTGAAAGTGGTAAAAGAAACCAACCAACAATATAAAAGTAAAGAAATTGTAAATGTTTTGGTGGGCAAAGTGAACGCCATGATTAAATCCCACAGAACCGACCAACTGTCGTTTTTTGGAGTAGGTAGTGAAGAGGAACCCCAATACTGGATGGCCTTGTTGCGCCAGGTATTGGTAGCTGGGATGTTATCTAAAGATATTGAAACCTACGGAGTCATTAAAATTACCCAGCAGGGGTTAGATTTTATTAATAACCCTTCCAGTTTTATGATGACTGAAGATCATTCGTATAAAGAATCGAATGACGATTTGGTGATTACCAATCAAAAAGGAGGAGGCGCTGTTACAGACGAGCAACTTTTTAAATTGCTTAAAGCCGAAAGAAAACGGTTGGCAGATAAGCTAAAACTACCTCCCTTTGTAATTTTCCAGGATCCTTCTCTGGAAGACATGGCGCTAAAATACCCTATCACCCTGGAGGAACTGGCCAATGTACATGGTGTAGGCGAAGGTAAAGCCAGAAAATACGGAAAAAGCATAGTAGCGCTTATTTCAAGATATGTGGAAGAAAACGATATTGTGCGTCCCGACGATTTTGTAGTAAAATCGACAGGAAGTAATAGTGGGCTTAAACTGTATATCATTCAAAATGTTGACAGAAAACTTGCGTTGGACGATATTGCATCTGCAAAAGGGATTGAAATGGACGCTTTGCTGGACGAGATGGAAGCTATTGTGTACAGCGGAACAAAATTGAACATTAGTTATTGGGTAGACGAAACACTAGACGAAGACCAACAAGAAGAACTTCACGAATATTTTCTGGAAGCACAAAGTGATAGCATAGAAGAAGCTATGGAAGAATTTGATGGCGATTATGATACTGACGAATTACGCTTGTATCGCATTAAATTTATGAGTGAAGTAGGAAATTAAAATCCCAAAAATATATATGTTATACGCGCACCTCCAATAGCAAACTACCAGTATAGGTTTTTAGTGGCGCTCCTCTTTTTTGCTGAAATATTCTGTAACAGAAAAAACCGTTAACAACATTCCCAGGTTATAAATAACATCTTCAACAGGAATGGTAAGTAGTCTTATTCCTAAATTTTCATCATTGTTATACCATACCACCTGGTCTTCAATTCCCGTCCCGGTCAAAGTGCCATTCACTAAAAAAAACGGGATTAAAATAATTAAATACGTAGCAAAAAATGGTTGCAAGGAAGCTCTGTTCCTGTTAAAAACAAGCCCTAAGATAAGCAATGCATATATAAAATTTACAAACGTATACCATTTATCGTAAGAGTACCAAAGGGTTATGATTAATACTGAAAAAAGTAATACTACGGTTACATTGATAGTTTTTTCTGAAAACCGGAAATTTTTGTTAAGAGCTATTATTGCATAATGCGTAAATATGCAGGCATATGGAATACAAAAAAAGAACAACCACTCTTCAATAGGTAAATTGAAAAGTTTATAGCCTGTAATATAAGCATCGTTAAAGCCCCAAAAACCGTTATTTGTAAAGGCGATATCCCAAGGTATAAAGATGGTCATCATTACAATTACGCCTAGTAAAAACCCCTTCCACTTTTTATAGAACTGGATTTTGGGATGAAAACTAAATAAAAAAGGAACAATAAATGACCCCAGATTTAACCACAGATAAAGGTAATTCATGTAGCTATTTTTTGAAATATTTCATAGGCGGTACCAACATCCCAAAGCATTCTCCCTTATCTTTTCCTAAATGTTTATGGTGTATTTTGTGCGCGCGGCGAATACCTTTTGCATACCAGTTATTTGCATTTCGGAACATTTTAAAACGCTGATGGATAAAAATATCATGTACCATAAAATAAGCTATTCCGTATGCAAAAATACCTAAACCAATGGGTAAACCAGCCCAAAAGCCATAATACTGCCAGCCTATAAAACACCCAATACTCACTGCTGCATAAAATATGAAAAAGAAGTCGTTTCGCTCCCACCAACTATTATGATCTTTTTTATGGTGATCTTTGTGAAGACTCCATAAAAAACCGTGCATTACATATTTATGTGTAAACCAGGCCATAAATTCCATGATGCAAAATGTGGTTAAAAAAATTAGAATCCAAAAAACAACAGTCATAACCTATCGTACAAGTTTTAATTGATATTTTACATAACTTCGGGTTAAAAGCCCAAACTTTTGATAGTTGGGAACCCGAATGCGTGAATTTTTTATTTCTAGCGCAGGGGTGTTTGCTAATTTCTTGAGAAGCTTCCGGTAGTAGCGATATGCCATAAAAACACCAAACTTAGCTTCTGTAGGCAGGTTTAAAATACCTTGATATCCCTTTTTGAAATCTTCTTGAATGTCTTTAATAATTCGCGCTTTAGATACTTCGTCCAGGGCATTTAAATTGGTATTCGGAAAATACGTTCGGCTCAATCCTTCATAGTCTTCTTTTAAATCGCGTAAAAAGTTTACCTTCTGAAATGCAGATCCTAAAGACATGGCGGCATTTTTTAGTGCTTCGTATTTTTCAACATTTCCTTTTACAAATACTTTTAAACACATAAGGCCAACCACATCTGCCGATCCGTAAATGTAATTTTTATATTCCTCTTCTGTTATATATTCACTTTTGCTGAGGTCCAGCCGCATACTTTTCATAAAAGCTGCAATTAATTGCCTGTCAATGCCATACTCGTGCACGGTATGTTGAAAAGAATTAAGTATTGGGTTTAAACTAATTTTTTCCTGTAGTGCGTGTTCCAGATCCTGCTCAAACCTGTTAAAAAGTAAAATTTTATCGTAGTCATGAAAACTGTCTACAATCTCGTCTGCAAAACGAACAAACCCATAAATATTATAAATATCCTGCCTGATACTGGGTGCCAGCATTTTTGTAGCCAACGAGAAAGAGGTACTGTAGGCATTTGTTACTTGCTTGCTGCAAGAATTAGATACGATGTCAAAAAGTTCTTTCACGAATGGTGTTTTTCAATTAAGCTGGCCGCTAACTTTCCTGAAATTAATGATGGTGGTACACCAGGTCCAGGAACAGATAATTGACCAGTAAAGTACAAATTTTTTACTTTTTTACTTTTTATTTTTGGACGTAGAAAAGCAGTTTGCATTAAAGTATTTGCTAGCCCGTAGGCATTGCCTTTGTATGAGTTGTAAGCTTCCACAAAGTCTTTTATACAGAATGATTCCTTAAATATAACGAAATTTCTTACTGGCTGGTTTGTGAGTTTTTCAAAACGGGTAATAATTTTTTCGAAATACGTTTCCCTGATGGCTTCTGTGTCTTCAATGCCAGGAGCTAACGGAATTAAAAATATTGCAGCTTCTTTTCCCCTTGGTGCTGCACTTTCATCAGTTTTAGATGGAAAACTTGCATAAAATAAAGGGTTTTCCGGCCAAGACGGTTCGTCATAAATAGTGTATGCATGGGCGTCAAAATCTACATCAAAAAACAGGGTATGATGCTCAACATTTTCAATTTTTTTATCGAAACCTACATAAAATAACAGAGATGAAGGAGCAAATATTTTACGATCCCAATAAGCTTCAGAGTATTGCCTGTATTGTTTGGGAAGTAATGTTTCAGTATGGTGGTAATCTGCACCACTCAAAATAATATCTGCCGAAACCGTTGCTCCATTTACAACAATGGATGTAGCTTGTTCATTATCAATATTAATTGCAGTTACATTCTGATTGGTTTTAATGATAACGCCTAAACTTTCTGCCAACGCTTTCATTCCGTTAATTACAGAATACATTCCGTTTTTTGGATGAAAAGTGCCCAGACCAAAATCGGCATAATTCATAAAACTATAAAAAGCAGGTGTGTTAGAAGGCTTGGCACCTAAAAACAATACCGGGAATTCTAAAATTGCAACCAAACGTGGATTTTTAAACTCGCGTCTTACTTCTTTGCTAATGGTACTGAAAAACTGCCCTATTTTTTTTATAGTAACAGGAGTTATGAGTTCCAGTGGAGAAACTCCTGGACGATATACCAAATCCTTAATGGCAATGTTGTAATTACTTTGAGCTTTTGCGATAAATTTTTTGAGCTGTTGCGAGCTTCCTTTTTCTTCGGCTTCAAAAGCAACACAAATTTTTTCCAGGGTATCTTCAATAGTAATGTAATCGTTGTCTCCAAAATATACGGAGTAGGCAGGAGCCAGTTTTATAAGCTCGTAATAGTCTGAAGGTTTTCGGTTAAAATCTGAAAAGAAACGTTCAAAAACATCGGGCATCCAGTACCACGTTGGGCCAATATCGAAGGTAAAGCCTTCTTTTTTTAATTGCCTGGCACGACCTCCAACAGTATTGTTTTTTTCAAATATGGTTACGCTATAGCCAGCTTTGGCAAGATAAGAGGCAGCTGCCAGAGAAGAAAACCCAGAACCAATAAGTGCAACGTTTTGTTTCATTTTTGTTTAACAAATTTATACAAATATTCAACAAAAAAAGTTGAACACCTCAAATTTTATAGTTTTTTTAGTGTTTGTAAGCTTTCAACTAGTTGTGGGATGGTTTTAACAAGGGTTATATTATTGGGCAATGCTTCCGTATTTTGGTGTTTAATCTTACTTCCCATGAGCCACAATGGGTTTTTGTTTTT
>PANU01000014.1 GCA_002707745.1 Flavobacteriaceae bacterium | reverse complement strand
ATATCTGGAGATGCAGACATAGATGGCACTCTTGAAACTGATGCTTTATCCATAAACAGCACTGCTGTTACTAGCACTGCGGCTGAACTTAATATTCTTGATGGAGTTACTGCTACAACTGCCGAATTAAACATTATGGACGGCGATACATCTGCCACATCTATTACTGTGGCTGACGCAGACAGGCTTGTGTTTAACGATAATGGCACAATGATGCAGATCGCCGCGAGTACACTTAAAGCTTATGCTTCAGGATTAACTTTTGCGTCTGTTCAGACTCACAGTAATACCGTTTCTAGCAGCAGTTTTACTACTTTTAATTTAGGCACATTAAGCAGTGGTCAGGGCGCGTTAATTCTGCCTTTTGTTAATGAGTCTAGGCTGGATAGTAGCCCTTATACAAATGCTACATATACAGGACTCGTTAATGGAGGTGGTTTTCAACTTCACTCTGCGGGTGCTACTATATCTATACAAGCAAGAAATAATGGCGATGCTGGTAGTTTTAGTGGAGTCATAATTATATTTAATGGGGCAGAATAATGCCTCTTATAGATCTTAAATTTAAACCCGGAATTAATAAAGAAATTACGCCGTACTCTGAAGAGAATGGGTGGGTGGATTGTGATAAAATACGCTTTCGTTTCGGGTATCCTGAAAAGCTAAACGGCTGGGAGAAAAACTCTAACAATGCTTTTCTAGGTTTATGTCGTGGTCTGCACGAGTTTGTTGCGTTAAGCAGTGAAAAGTTTTTGGGGCTTGGGACAGAACTAAAGTTTTACATAAAACAAGGGGATGCATTTAAAGACATAACTCCAGTACGACAAACCACTTCTGCGGGAGACGTTACATTTTCTGCCACCAATGGATCGTCAGTAATAACTGTGACGGATACAAATCATGGATGCGTGGCGAATGATTTTGTCACCTTTTCTGGTGCGGCATCACTTGGGGGAGACATTACAGCCGCTGTGTTAAATCAAGAGTACCAAGTAACCGAAGTTATAAATGGAAATTCATATACTATATCTACCAGAACAGTTAGTACGATAGAAAGTGTTACAGTTTCAGGTGGTATAAGCGTCACTGCTGTTAACGCTAATTCTAGTGACACAGGTAATGGTGGGGGCAGTGTTGTAGCTGAGTATCAAATTGGCACAGGACTTAATTCTTCCGTTCAAGGAGGAATTGGTTGGGGGATAGGTCTTTGGGGCGGCACAACAGACGGTGCGGCGGTAGGTCAATTAAATGGTGCTATAACAGATGCGGCAGCTACAACAATAACCTTGGACAACACAACTATTGGCGGACACGCTATTGTAGCCAATGACGTTATTTTAGTTGACTCTGAGTTAATTAAGGTAGGTGGTATAAGTAGTAATGATTTAACAGGTTGTACTCGCGGTCATCTTGGAACAACCGCCGCCACACATGTAGACAATAGCCCTGTTTTATTAGCAGCAGGAAATTCTTTAGCATCAAATGATTTTGTTGGTTGGGGCGAGCCTATAAACGTGGACTCTGTTACAGATGCAAATACTCTTAGAGTATGGACACAGGATAATTTCGGCGAGGACTTGATATTAAACGAACGCAACGGATCAATCTACTATTGGGATAAATCAAGCGGTGTTAGCACACGAGCTAAAGCTTTAACGGATAGCGGCTTGGGCCTTGGAACGCGGACCTCAGTTCCTACCATAGCGTCACAAATTCTTTTATCGGACAGAGACAGGCATGTGATTGCATTTGGTGCAGATGGTCTTGGCGCATCTTCTACGGCTACGGATGGCAGCGGGGTTCAAGACCCCTTGCTAATAAGGTTTAGTAGCCAAGAAAACCCTGTTCAGTGGTATCCTACTGCTACCAATACTGCGGGTGATCTACGTATAAGTTCAGGCTCAAAGATAATGCAGGCCGTTGAAACTCGTCAACAAATACTTGTGTTTACGGACGTTTCTATACACGCCATGCAGTTTCTGGGACCTCCGTTTACCTTTGGTATTAATTTAATCTCAGAGAACATTACAATCGCTGGTCCAAAAGCCGCAGTTGCGCTTGATGACTCAGTTTTTTGGATGGGTTCGGCGGAGTTCTACGTGTTTACGGGGGCGGTACAACGGATACCTTGTACTGTTCGAGACTATGTGTTCAATGATATAAATTCCTCTCAGTCGGATAAGATTGTAGCTGGAGCCAACGTTTCTTTCTCTGAAGTGTGGTGGTTTTATCCTTCAGGAGGATCAAATGAAAATGACAGATATGTGGTGTACAACTATCTTGAGAAAATTTGGTTTGTGGGCAATTTGGCAAGGACCGCGTGGCTGGACCGTGGTATATCGGAATTGCCGATTGCTACTGGGACCACGAACTTCCTCTTTAACCAAGAGGTCGGTGCGCAGGATGATGGCGCTGCTATGACTTCGTTTATTGAATCTGGTGATATGTCCATTACAGATGGTAACCAGTTTTCTTTTATAAACAGGGTCATACCCGACATTAATTTTAGAGAAGCGGTAGACACTTCTTCTTTGGATTTTATTTTAGAGACCAAGAGTTTTCCGGGGCAACAAGATCAAAATAGTTCTACTAACACCGTATCAAAAACCTCTGCAACGCCTGTAGATCAATACACTAACCAATACTTTACAAGATTAAGAGGACGTAGTTTTACGCTAAAGTTGCAGTCCACAGATGAAAACATACTTTGGCGGTTGGGTGTGCCTCGTGTAGATATTAGACCAGATGGGAGGCGCTAATGGCTACTAAAACACCTGTACCTTTCTTCCCTCTTCCTCCTGCAGAGTACGATCAACAGTATTTAAACGAGGTAGTACGGTCTTTTTCTGTATTTTTGAATCAATTCAACAACACTCAACAAGTCGCGGAAGATGATACGACTGCCCTAAGTTGGTTTATGAGCTAATGGCTAACGCATATATAAACGCAAAAGCTAATCCTAGCGATACAAATGTATTAACCATTTATACATGTGGTCAGTTTACCACAGCAATTGTGAAGTCTATTCTCGTTTGCAATGTAAACGCTGCGGATAAGACAATAACGGTTAAGTTAGGAAGTTCTTTTCTTTTTAACGCTAAGACTATAGCCGCGGGTGCTACTGTGGAATTACTTACTGCCCCTCTTGTTGTACAAGCTGACGAGGTTATAACAGTACAATCCAACGTAGCTAATGATATGCATATTGTGGCAAGTATCTTGGAGGTTTCCTAGAAACAAAACTTCTGTTAGAATAACGTCGGAGAGGATATGCGATGCAACAACAGATGGTTATACCCGAAGGTGGTTTGGCGACGTTCCTTACCTCCAACATGGACGAGTTTGACGATAGTCGTTTAGCGTTTGGGTTTCAGAACGGTATTAATTCTATGCGAGATGTTGCGGAGCGCATGGCTCGTTTAGGCCGAAACGGAGATGTTCATCTAGCTCACCTTGAACAAGGAGAAGGGGTTGTACCTCGTCAGGTTAGAGAGAATAATCCAGAGCTTGTTGTTGCAATTGATGCGGCGATTGCCGCGGAAGGGGCTGATCCCTCCGCCTATGTTGTTGGCAGTGAAACTAATTCTATTAACCCGTACACCGGACAGAGAGAGTTTTTCTTAAAAAAGCTGGTTAGGGGAGTTAAAGATGTTTTTAAAAAAATTGCTCCTATTATTGTTCCTCTTGGCTTAAACCTTGTTACGGGTGGAGCATTTGGAGCTATGTCGTTGGTGGCTCAAGGCGCTATTACGGGCGGCATATCTTCTTTCATTCAAGGCGGAAATTTAAAAGACTCTTTGAAATCTGCTGCGATTGGAGGATTTTTAGGCGGGGTCAGTGGCGGGTTACAAAAAGGTTTGTCGAGTGGACAGGGCACATTTGGAAGTCGTTTTGGAGAGGGTTTTAAAGGGTCTTTACAAGGAACGTTTCAGAAGCCTGACCCGCGTCAATTTTTACTTGGAGACAAAGCAGATTCTGCAACAAAAGACGTTTTTGATGATTTTTTAAAGAGAGAAGCTGTCTCACCTGACGCGGAGGGGAAAACATTTTACGATAGTCTACTAGCTCCTTTTAAAAACCAAAAGTTAACCGTAGACGAGGCCGCTCAGAAATTAACAGGTGGAAATTTCAATGCGATTACAGACAAAACAGTTAAAGACGCCGCCATACAAATGGCGCAAGCTTCTGGGGGTTATAATCCATATAAAGTAGGTGCAGCAGGACTTGGAGTCGCAACCTTGGCAGGAGCGTTTGATCCTATTGACCCCGAAAAAGCTCCAGACCCCTATGCGGGACCCTCTGCGTCTGAAGTACGGCTTGCTCAAAACCCCGATATGTACAGAGTTGGAAGACCCGTTCCGTTTCGTCGTCCAGTAGAGGACGTAGAAATATCACCTACTAATCTTTATGAACAATATATGAGTCAGAGGCAGTTTGCCGCGAAAGGTGGGGAGATGAAAGATTTCCCGCGTCGTACAGGTTTTATATCGGGCCCCGGAACGGAGACCTCTGACGATGTTCCTGCGATGCTGTCTGATGGGGAGTTTGTTATGACGGCTCGTGCGGTTCGCGGTGCGGGGAACGGGAGCCGCAAAGAAGGGGTTCGCAAGATGTATGATATGATGCGATCTTTTGAAGGAGGCGCGGTAGCGTAATGGCTGTTACAGAGACAATTCAGACTACTCGCCAAGACCCTGCGATAGAAGCTTATCGGTTAGGTCTTCTTGGGGATGTTCAAAGTTACATTAAAGATCAAATACTGGGCCAAAGCGTTCAACGTCTTCGTGGTCGAGTAAATCCCGTAACAGGGCAACCGTACACCGACCAAGAGATTGTTAGTTTTTTAGGAGACCCTGCAGAAGGGGTAGAGGGCGAAGAAGGTTTTGTAGCAGCGTCTGGTCCTACTATTGAACAAGTTCAAGCAATTACTGCCGAAGATGTTTTTGGTCCTCCTGATTACGAGGTACAGGAGTTAACAGCTAATGAGCAAGAGGCCATTGATCTTGCCCGTTCTGGCATTGGGAGTTACCAAGATTACATAGATCGTGGTGCCAGAACTGCTCAGATGGGCATTGATGCTTTGGACCCTAGAGGTATTGGGGCATACATGAATCCGTATGAAGACGCGGTGGTTCAACAAGCTCTAGAAGACATTGGTCGGGCAGGCGAAACACGCCGCACGGGCATAGGAGCCCAAGCCGCGGCATCTGGTGCATTAGGCGGAAGCAGGCAGGCAGTTGAATCTGCGAAGCTTAGTGAAGATATTTTAAGGGAACAGGGCCGCGCTGCGGCGGGCTTACGTCAATCTGGTTATGAGAGTGCCGCGGACCGCGCTCAAAGGGCGGCTGCTACTTATGGGCAACTAGGTGTGCAGCAAGCGGGTATTGGTGAGATACTATCTGGTTTGGGCACTCAAGATTTGCAGAATTTACTGACCACGGGCGGGGTAGAACGCGGAGTCAGTCAGGCGGATTTAGACGCGAGAAGGTTGACTGGGTTACAAGATTATTCTCAACCTTTTCAACAATACGGTTTCTTATCGGATATTTACTCTGGCGTACCCACAGGATCATCTGTAATTACTGCCGCCTCCGCGCCTCAAGTGTCTCCGTTTCAAACGGCGGCGGGCTTGGGCATATCGGGATTAACTACGGCGGCGGGCGCTAGAACAGCGGGGTTATTGTAATGAACGTGCTTCAAAGAAAAATGTTTAGGAGCGGTGGCGAAGCGTTTCCTGATCTTAGCGGGGACGGTAAAGTTACTAAAAAAGATATACTAATGGGCCGTGGGGTTTTGCCTAGAAACATGCAGATGGGGGGTATTGCGGATGCAATGCCCGCGGCTCCCTCACCGATGCCCGCGGCTCCCTCACCGATGTCCGCGGAACAGGAGCTTATGGCTGCACAAGCTCAGGGTGAACAGGTAGGTATCATGGCGGGGGAACGTGCCATGGGGATGATAGATCAGGCTCAAGATTATGAGACACTGATTAACGGCATACGAGGGGATAATCTTCCTATAGGAGAGCGGTACGCGGAGCTTGCGGAGTATGTTGGCCCGCAGGACGCGCAGCAAACACCTGAATCAGTTTTGGCTCTTACTCAACCTGCAATAGTGATGGCTGAATCTGGTCAGATGGATCAGGGCATAGGTGAGTTGATGGGAGCGTTACCCGCTGCGGATGTTGACATGCAAGGTCCTATGCAAGAGGGCGTTGGGGCTTTAATGGCACAGGGGGCGGGCAACACTCCACCCGTAAATTTTAATCAAGGCGGGCCTGTAGAGGTCCGTGGATACCAAGGAGCGGGAGAGGTTTCGCTTAGTGGCGGACAACCACTCAGTCCTGTTTTAACACAAGCCATGCGAGATGCTCCCTCGTACCAAAAGTTTTTTGCAAGTGTCCTAGATAAAGAAGCGCGGGCCGAAGACCTTGAAGAACAGCGTAGAATGGCTAAAGCGCAAATGCTGTTTGATATAGCTCAAACAGGTTTGCAGTTTGCGGGAACTACTGAAGGCGGTTCTATTGCAGAGCGGTTGGCAAATGCGGCTGCGCAAACACAACTTCCACAGCGGATCGGGGAACGTGCCGCAGGTATTATGGCTGCGAAACGAGAACAACGTTCTGAGGATCGTCAGATGCGTATGGCGGGCGCTCAAGCCAGCCTTGAACAGGCAATTTCAGACCAAGCTGCGGCGGACGCTTTAGCGTTAAAAGCTGCGGGTAAAACAGATAGAGAAACAAAACCTCAATCTTTATTTAAGTTAACTACAGACAAAAATGGACAAACGGGCTTAGAGAAAATTGGTGTTTATGATTTAAACGACAAAGACCCTGCGTCTAAAACAGGGTTTGTTGCTTACAATACCAACTTTCAAACTGGTGGAGTATTAGATGAAGAGGGCGCAAAAGATTTTAGATCAAGATTGTTTAATGAAAGCGGAGTTAAAAGAGAAGTAAGTGTGGCACTTACCGATGGCGTAGACTCGACTGGAAAAAAAATACAGAAAGGAGATATTCTTACTGGAACTCCAAGAGAAATGCGGGCGATTTATGAAGGTATTTCCTATGCGCCTGTTTCCGCAAACGACTTAAACAGCTTCACCCAATTATTTAGAGTAAGGTATGATGACTTAGGTTTTGCTGTACCTGAGACAAAATCCGTTATTAAATTAGACGCAGTAAGAAATATAGAAAATTATCAAAGTGAAGGTTTTTCTACGGACAGAGCCGTTTACGACCAAGCCATTGCCACAAATGCTCGACTTGACGAGGCTGGTGAGAAAGTTAAAATTATTAAGATTGTCAGAAGAACACCTGACGGAGACTTTGAAACATTAAATTATAATACTTTTGAAGACCCTCGTGGAGCAGCAAGAAAAGTTACCGAAAAGATGGCTCAACCCACAGAAGAGGGGTATGGACCGTGGGAGCTTGCCGAAGATTCTATCGCCTTTGGCAATGCGATAGCCGCAGCTAAAGAAAGAGCGGTAGTTATGGCAAGACAAGAAGTAGAGGGCCAAGCCGATCTTGTTGAAATTGGCTTGTCCGCGCCCATCACTGTTGGAGACAAGACCTTTACTCCAAATGAAAGAGGTGTACTCACTGTCTCAAGATCAGACTTACAAGCCATCTACAACAGTCCTAATTTTAGTACTGTTCAAATTGAATTGGAACCAAACTTAGATATTAACAATAAATTTGATTTGTTAGACTTTATAGAATCTAACGTAGAGGCATATGCAGCGGGCAATTTAGAAAATGAAAGTAATTTTGAGTCTAGAGTCTTATTGTACACTCAAAAGAAAAAATCTTTTGATTCGGAGACAGGAGTAAAAACGGTTTCTGGACCTAAGTTAAGTCCTAAAGCAGAAACTTTAATTAAAGATAAAAACCCTGAATTGTATTATCAAATGACAGGTAAATTGCCTCCTCGTGAATTACCTGAAGGTCAAGATTTCTATCCTTTACCAGAAGCTAAGAACGAACTTTTTGATTCACAAGGAAAGCTTATAAGAGACCATCCATCATTTGAAAATGCCCCCACAACTTTTTACGATGAAGGCGTAAAATATAGGGCCGTTATAGGTGCTAGTAGACTTATTCCTCAAATCAGAGCCGCTATCTCAGAGGGGGCCGCAGAAATATTAGACCCAGAGGGTACTTCTGTTGCTTCAGAAGAAGCTGAAAACCTAAAACAAGCGGTTTCTGATTTAGATAGTATGTCCATAGTATTAAATCAGTTTCTTACGTCTCAAAGAGATGAGCGCGTATTAAAGTCCGTGCAAGATGAGATTAACGCCTTTCTATCTAAAATTAAACCCGGTGGTGTTTTCTTTAGAAATGACGCACAAGCGGCGGGTGCATTTGAAGCTCTAGCAAAACAAATAGCGTTGCAAATAGAAACAGATAAAGAGCTTCTTCCTGACTACGGAGGAAAAGAAGCAGCCTTTTTTGGGGCTCCTGCGCAACAAAAAGCTCGTCTTAGAATAATAAAAATGAAGCCTCTCATAGTAGAACTAACGCGTTTTAGAGATCATTTTAAAGGGGGCTCTGAAGATGGAACGAGTATATCTATAACTTCTGAAGATAAAAAAGCTGTTACTCAGTCAGCCGCTGAAGCCGTTAGAAATATTCTGGGGAGATAATAATGAGTGATTTAATTAACTTTACTCAGCCGCAATTTTCGGAAATCATGCGAACGCAAGGACTAGGTAAGACGGCTCTTGGAGTTGTTGAAGTTTTTGCAGAAGACAATCAAGAAAACGATTTAAAATATTCTGAATTGAAGGATGGTACATCTTCTTATTTTGATAAGATGCCCAGTTTTAAAAATCAACCTCCTGAAAAAAGAGGGCTTTCAGACGAACAAATATTATCTCTTTTTACAAACGTGCGTGATTTCGGGGTTTTTGAATCAAAAGAAAAAGCCGATGACGCAAAATCAGAAGCTAGAAAATATGGTGCTGTCAGAGCAATACCCGAAGCTATTGGAGGCACGGCAGGATTTGTTGGAGGAGTTAAAGCCGTTGCTCCAGTTGCTAGTCTTATACCGCCAATAGGTCCTATTGGAATTGGCGCGAGAGGCTTAACTTATCTTATAGGAGGATTAGGGGGCAGCATAGGCACGGCTATTGCTGCGGGTGAGGTAGAAGATGCCGTTTTCGGAGAAGCCGATCCTGTGTTGCCTCAGTTTCAATCAGCTTATAATTTTGGTGAAACAGCGACGATATTTGCTCCATCGTTGCTTACGCCTTGGGCTTTAATCCCTAAAAATGTTTCAAAAGGTGGTACGGCAGCATTAGATTTTTTAAACAATTTTAAAAACGTTTCTACGGGTAAATTTGTTCAACAAGCGGATGAGGCTTTTGAAATAACAGCAAAGAACGCAGGACTTACTCCAAAAGCTTTTGAAAGTGCAATAAAAGCAAGAGAAGCCGCAACAAAAGGTCCTATGTTTGGGGGAGCTTTAGGCACAAATATAGGGTTTAGTCGTTTTAATCCTGCGGGCTTTGTTTTTGACCCTCGAAAGGGTCCTCTATCTACCAGAGCCCTTGCGGCAACAGAATCTGGAATACAGCGATCTCTTCAAGCCGCCAAAGATCGACCAAAAACGTTTTTAGCTGTTGAGGGAGCTTCCGGTGTGGGTGCCGCCTTGGGAGCTTCAATTGCTCAAGACATATTCCCATATGATGAAAAATATAAAGTTGTAGGAGAGTTAATTGGTACTGCGATAGTCCCGTTTCCCGTGCAAGTTGGAGCGGATTATGCACCAGACGTTGTTAAAACAGCCCAAAATTGGTGGAGCAACAGGAATAATACTGGTATTTTAAGAGATAAATTAGAAAAGGATTCTGTTAATCGAATACTACAAGCTATTCAAAGGTCAGAGGAATATGCCGATACTTTAGACGATGCAGGAAAAGGTGTAACGGCGGATGAAAAGCTTCAATATTTTATTGATGAAATTTTTAAAGCTAGTAAGGATGCAGACGGCAATCCTGTTGAATTTACTTTAGCCGATTTAGCTGAATCAAAGAATCTTCCATTCTCTGCAACAGTACGAACTATCTCTCAAGAATTAGAAAAAAGTAGTGAAGCTTTGAAAGGGGCTACGAGCCGCGGACGAGAACAAATGCGTGTAGGCGCAGAAAATGCAATTAGCACCTTAACTGCTACGGGAGACCCAAAAGCCCTAGCTTTGGCGGCTAGATTGCAACAAAGCTTATTTGAACAAAACATAATAGATAATTTAGATTTAAGGGTGTCTAAACTATATGACGATGCGAAAAGAGTTTTAGGTCGTGATCCAGAGGGTGGATCAACAAGGGTAGACCTTTCACTTAATCTTTATGAAATTTTAAAAAATCAAATTAGTTTAAGTAAAGTTAGAGAAAGAAAACTGTGGGATGAAGTGGGCAGTTTTACATTAACGGAGTTTCGATCCAGAAATGGACGCACAATTAGCCAACCTAATGTTTTGCAATTATTGGGCCGATCTTCTAGAAAAGGCGGTTTAAAGTTTGCTTCTATTGGATCGCAACAAAAGTTTGAAAAAAGTCTTGGGGATACCATGGGAGACATCGAAGTTTTAAAAGAGTATTTTCAAAAGGAAAAAGGTAGAAATCCCGCTACGGCTCAACGTTTTTTTGAAATGAGATCAGATGTGTTAGATGAAGCCGCTAGATTAAGAAATAATGGTCAAATTAAAGCCGCAGAACGTTTAAACAAAGTTGCTAATGCTTTATTGCAAGATTTAACGGGTCAGACAAACGGTGTTTCCGCGCAATATAATGCTGCCAGAGCATATACATTTGCTAGAAATAATGTGTTCACAAGAAGTTTTATAAACGATTTACAAACAGTAGACAAAACTAGGGGTCTTGTCATGGACCCTCAAGCTCTTTTAGATAATGCTTTTAGAGGTTCTCCAAATCAAACCGCGTTACGTTTTGAACAAATAAGGGCGGCGGGTAATTTTTTAATAGACAATGCGGGCTTTTCAGAGGAACAAGTAAGGTCTCTTGATACAGATGGAATAATTAATGCTGCATTACGCGACTCTTTAAGTCAAGTTGTTGACCAACGAACAGTTGTAAACCCCAACAATCCAGATGATGTGCGAACTGTTTTTAAAGTAAATGAAAACAAATTAAATAACTTTCTTAAAAAACCCGGAACTCAAGAACTTTTTTCTATTTTAGGGGATGATTTTGAAAAAGATTTAAAAGACGTTAAAACCGCGCAAAGTTCTTTAGACAACTTTTTGACCGATGCAAGTGATATAATAAATCCATCTCAAGCTCGCAAAGCAAATTTTAGTGAAGAACAAATAAAACGCATGTATGCTAGAAAAGCGTTTCAAAGCGTTTTGGAATTTGAAGACCCCGGTAAAGCCGTAGCTCAAGCTTTAAAATCACCCCGTCCAACTTTAGCCTTAAACGAATTATACAATACAATTCGAGACGCTAATTTTAGCGATCAAGAATATACTAAAGATCAAGCTTATGCAGGTTTAAAATCAGCTATTTTTCAACATGCTTTTACAGCCGCAGGCGGTTCTTCAATAAATGGAAATGTTCTTCAAAAAGAATTATTTTCTCAGATGAAAGGCGTAGACCCTTCCGTTAAATTTTCTCTGAAAGATTTTTTAGAGAAAAAAGGGCTTGTTAGCACCGAAGAGGGTCCCGATGGTTTGACAGAAATGGAGCGTGTTCAAAAAGCTGTAAAAACATTGAGAGGTGTTGAAGAAGCTTTCGCTACAGGTAATTATGAAAATGTTTTATTTAAGAACCCTAGTTTAGCAAAATTGTTTTATGTGAGAATTGCTGGTGCCACCGCGGGTAGTGCAGTTCAAAATAAATTAAAAAGTTTATTAGGCTTACCTCAAATGAGTGGGGGTTTAATTGCTGAACAAACAGGTTCTGAGCTAGTTCAAAGATTGTTACTCAAAGGGCCAGAATCCCAACGAGTTAAAATAATGACGGAACTTTTTGCAGACCCCGCTAAATTAGCTCCTTTGTTAAAAGAAGTTAAAAATCAAAAAGATGCGGATAACGCAATTTCTTCTTTGGCATCAGCAATTTCTCCCCTCGCTCGTCAGGTGGGTCGAAGACTTCCAATAGTAACAGGCGTTACTACCGAAGATCGTTTAGAACCTGTGGTTGAGGAAGAAGAGGAAGCCTCCGTTTCTATACCCCCACCTCCGCCCGTTCAGTCTCCTCCGCCCGTGGCATCTCCCACCACCACGGCGGCGAACAGCCTGCCCAGTCCTGTTACCTCTGGGGCCATAGGGCAGGCTGGAAGCAGCAATACCCTGTCCCGTGGACAACAACTCTTTCCAAACGATCCCATCTTTCGCACCTTTAAAGAAGGCGGAATCGTAACTCTAATGAGGCAATGATATGAATAGATCAATATACAGCGGAATCGGTTCTTTTGCTCAAGGAGGTAGCGTTCCTCGACAAACGATGATCGCGGATCAGGAACATATGTTAGCTTACATTACTCCTGCGGAGGCTTTGATGTTGCAAGAGGCGGGGGGTTCAGGATTGCCCGGACCTGCGGGAATACCGACGTTTGCTCCTGCCGTATTTAGAGACGGAAGAAGGGTTGATGATGACGTAATTGCTCAAGAACGCGCAAACGCGGCGGCGGAAAACGAACGAAAGGCGGCGGCGGGCGAATTTCGAGGCGAGGTTTTTGGAGATATAGATGGGGACGGAAGAGCGGACAGTTTTCGCTCTATGATGACCGATATTTTTGACGGAGGCGGAGCAGGTTACTCTGGGTCGAGGTTTATGCGTAGAGGTGGAGGAAATTTTGATTCTAACGAAGACGGTTACATCTCAGAGAACGAATATCGTGATGCAGAACCTAGAGACATTTATGAATCAAGCAATATCCTCAGTCGATTGAGCCAAGGCATAGGTGCCAGACCTCGCGGATCGTATGCCAGTGAACGCGCATTAGGATCGGACGGTAGAAATATTGGCACGAGTGGTATAGCTAACTTTTTAACTCAGGGTGGCGCACTTCAATATTTAGGCGAAAACTCCCCCACTCGTTTCAGCCGTGCAGTTCCCACTATGGGATTAAATGTGCCTTTAACTAGGGCTACTCAACGCCCTCAATTGCGGCCTGAAAATCTAGGTTCACCAACTCTCTCTCAGAGTCCTTCGGAAGAACTTGGACTTACTGATGCTCAAATACTTAGAGACACAATAGCGGGAAGATATTTAGCTCCATGAATAAAGGAATAGGAACCTTAAACTATATAGCCCGAAACATGACTCGCGGACCGCGGGGCATTGGCGCTTATCAACAGTTCGCGAATGGCGGACCTGTTTATATGAGTAATGGCGGCGCACCCAACTTTGAACTTTTAAGAAGGGCTGTTCAGCAGGTTGAAAGTAACAATGATCCTATGGCAGTAAGCGAAGACGGTGCAATAGGATTAATGCAAATTCTTCCGTCAACTGCGGCACAACCCGGATATAAGCAGTATGGTACTGAAAACGTCTTTGATATAGCCGAAAGATTAATAGGATTTAAAGGAGAAAGAAATTTAGAAAATGCGCGGTCTTTGTTATTTGACCCTGAAGTAAACGTAGAGTTTGGAACGAAATATTTAAAAGCAATGTTAGAAGACTCCGGTGGGGACGTTAAACAAGCTTTGCAGAAATACAATGCGGGAGTGGGTAATTATCAATCTTTTAAAGAAGACCCTGTAAAAAATCCTTTGGATCAAGAAGCTGTGCAATATCCTATAAAAGTGTCCGCAGCTTTGCAGGGTTACGATTTAAATAATCCCGTTGAAATGCAATCATATTTAGACAGCCCTGAAGCGGGGGGCGTTATAATGGCGGCATATGAGGAGCCTTCACCGCGACCAAAACTAAGACCAGATGGAAGGTCCGCGCCGATTAGCCCTTCTTTTCCGGGTCTTAAAAGTTCTATCCGACCACAACTAAGACCAGAAGAAGAAGGCATAGCATCGTTGCCTGAACTTTCTGAGGATAAACTTTCTGAAGGAGAATTGATCAGGAAAAAGTTTTTTGAACCAAAAGAAGGAACTGAAGAACCTTACCGACAACCGCAGAAAGAAGGTACTTATTTAGATAGAATACAAGAATTTTTGGATTTAGATAGAATACAAGAATTTTTTGAAAACATACAAAAAAGATTTAGGCCAAATACTTCCATGCAAATTAAAAAGGAACCAAAACAAAGATTTTTTCAAATTAACACATACGATGGAAGACCCGCTATAGACTTTGCAGATGGTCAAACCATGCGCGAGAGCGAGATAATAGAAATGTTCGACAAATTTGACTCTGCTCCGGAGCCCTTGTTAGGGGAAAAAACTAGACAAGAAATGTCGGATTATTTTTTAGAAAATCCTGCGTCTACAAAAGATTCTTTTATAAAATATTTTTCATCTAAAAGGCTTGCAAAAGGTGGGATAGTAAGCCTTGCGGCTTAAATCCACTTCTTAACCTCTTCTGCTAACACCTTGCCAGCTAAATGCACCTTGTTACGCAATGCCTCCAATATCTTTTCATCTATTGTATCTGGAGAAACCAAATCAACATAAGTCACCGCTTTACTCTGCCCTATCCGGTGTGCGCGGTCCTCGCTCTGCAAACGTATTTCTAAGTCATAACTATTGCTGTAATAAATTACCGTGCTGGCGGCAGTCAGCGTTATGCCATAACCCCCCGTCTTCGGCTGACCAACAAAAAACCTCAGTTCGCTGTCCGCGTTTTGAAACTCTTCAACAATCTCTTGGCGTTTCTCTTGAGGAGTCTGACCGTAATAAAGTGCGACCGATTCAGGCCCAAATCGGTCGCGCAGGGCCTGACCAATCCGTTGGATGTCGTGTGTAAACGTCGCCCAAATGATGATCTTCCCCGAAGTTTCGTCAATGACGTTTAACATCTCGTCAAGACGGTTGTTACTTATCTCCTGTAATTCACCCTCGTCAGGCTGAAACGTGCCGCAGCATATCTGTTGTAGCCGCATAATCTGCGTCAAAACACTAGTGGTCGTAGCAATATCCATATTATTCAACTGTGCTAGAGCCAAATGCTTCATTTGGTCATACAGTCTAGACTGATCCTCTGTCAGTCTAACATTTCTACGAACATAGGTTTTGTCAGGAAGGTCCAAGCATTCCTCTTTAAGAACACGAGAAGAAAAACCTTGCAGCCGCGCCGTAAGCTCTGGCAGTCGGCGGTATCCGGTGATTTCTTGAAACGATCTTGCCCCCATGACTCGACGCTGCACCACCGCATACCTATTTTGAAACGCAAAAAAGCTGTTAAATCCAAGCGAACGGTGGTCCAAGAAATTGCACTGGCTGAACAGGTCCAACGGAGACTTAGTTATAGGTGATCCTGTCAAAATTCGCCTATACTTACTGTGATCTGTAAGCTGCATTAAATTTTTCGTGCGTTGCGCTTTGCGGTTCTTAATCGTGGTGCTTTCATCGACAATAATGATATTATTAGGGTTTTGAAATAAATATGTGGCAGCGGCATCGACGCCGCGTTTAGTTGAGAATGCCTCTACGTTCATTACAAATATTTTAACCCCCTCGAATGCCGCGTAAATGAGGTCCTCTACTTCTGTTCTGTAGCGTTTAGAGGTTGTAGGTGTCCATCTGACAACTTTCCGTTCTATGCGGTCGGGAAAATGTATCGGTATTTCTCCCCGCACCCAGTTGTCATACACACCTTTTGGTGCCACAATCAGCGCAGCGTTAATTTCTCCCGATTCGTAAAGCATGGCAATGTTGTCTACAGCAACTTTACTTTTTCCGGTGCCCATATCCATGAACAACGCATAATATTTAGCCTGCCAAGACTCGTTTAAAATTTTTTCCTGATGAGCGTAAGGCTTTGTTTTAAATTCATACATTTTTATTCCCCACCTGTTGACACTAACTTTGTATAAGATTATAAAGGTGTTTGTCAAGGCCGTAAAAGGGTCTTTTAAAAAGGAGAAGATATGAACGATATCTTAAACATGATGGAGGAAGACTTTGAAAAGACATTATCTTCCGTTGAAACGCTGGACAATGATGGGTTGGATACCGTCGCAGGTTTGGCACGAAAAATCAAACAGCAACAAGAGAAAGTGGAGCGGCTTGATCGCGAACTCAAGGATGAGAAGCAGAATCTGTTAAAGATGACGGATGAAGATTTGCCGTCAACAATGGCAGATTTGGGGCTATCCAAGTTTTCGCTAGACGATGGCAGTACAGTCGAAGTTAAAGCGACCTATGGTGCCAGCATTCTGGTGAAAAATCGTCCTGCAGCTTATGAATGGCTGCGTGATAATGGTTACGATGATATAATAAAAAACGTTGTTTCCTGTCAGTTTGGACGAGGAGAAGATGATCAGGCCAGCGCGTTTCAAGCGTTTGCCTCTCAACAAGGTTATCCCGCGGATCAAAACGAGAGCATTCATTCTCAGACGCTTAAAGCGTTTGTTAAAGAACGCATCGAAGCAGGCGAAGATTTCCCCCACGATTTGTTTGGCGCATATGTCGGACAACGTGCAGTCATAAGAGGAGTAAAGTGATGGGACGCGCAGTTAAGAAAAAAGTAGCCGCAGAAGTTGTACCCTTTGATCAATCTATTTTTGAACAGGATGCAGGAGCGGGTGTAAGCGATTTGGGCCAAGAGGATTTGGCTCTTCCGTTTCTCAAATTAATATCTGGTTTGGACACTTTGCTGGATGATCCTGATTTTAAAGGGCGCAAGGGAGACATATACAACACCGTCTCTGAGACCGTTCATACGGGCGGGGAGGGAGTTAAAGTTATACCTTGTGTATATCAACGTAGGTTTATTCAATGGGCACCTAGAGGCGCTGGTACGGGCGCACCTTTGGCAATATTTGAACCTACGGACGAACTTCCAAAAACAGAGCGTAGTCGCGAGGACAACCGCGAGTACGTTGTGGGTGGTGACGGATCATATCTTGAAGAAACACACCAGCATTTTGTAGTGGTTCTTAATGAAGATGGGTCTGCCGAAACTGCTATGATTGCTATGAAGTCTACGGGTCTAAAGAAAAGCCGTAAGTGGAATAGTATGATGAGCAGTATCACAATGAAAGGAAAGAACGGGCCGTTTACCCCGCCTCGTTTTAGTAGTGTCTACTTGCTAAAGTCTGTGCAAGAAGAAAACTCCAAAGGCAAATGGCACAACTGGGACATGTCCCGTGTTGGACCAGTCGAAGACGCGGCCTTGTATCAACGTGCCCGCGAGTTTGCCATCAGCATTCGCTCTGGTGAAGTTGTCGTCAAGCACTCAAATGAAGAGGCTGACATGCCCACTCCGCACAAAGATGAAGTGCCGTTCTAAACTGACGGGTGGGGGGGCAAGTTTATAACTTGCCCCTTTTCTTTTTCTTTGGAGAATAAGCATGTCGGCAGAAAGATTTTCAGCCATCTTCGATGGGCTGCGTGAGGCATACGGCACTTACAAAATCGAAAAAAAGCAGATGAACGGGAAGCAGGCAGGCAAAGCTTCCATCATTAAAGAAGAAAGAACTTTGGAGCTATGGAAAGGTCACCTTTCCGGAAAGGGTCGATCTGTAGGCATCGTGCCCATAAACGCAGAGAATAATTGCAAATGGGGCTGTATAGATATTGACCAGTACCCCCTAGACCACAAAGAACTTATAGAAAAAATTCGCCATCTCAAACTCCCCCTTGTGGTCTGTCGATCCAAGAGCGGTGGAGCGCACCTCTTTCTGTTCTCGACCAAATGGATAGAAGCACGGGAAATGCAAAAGGTCCTGAACCACATATCGTCAGGCTTGGGCTACGGCGGTAGTGAGATATTCCCTAAACAAGTCAAACTGCACTTGGATCGTGGAGACATAGGAAACTTTTTAAATTTACCGTACTACGATGCAGAGGAAGGTTTACGTTACGGCATCTTGGACGACGGAACATCCGCAACTTTGGACGAGTTTTTTAAGATGTACAAAAAATATGTACAGACTCCAGAGCAACTTCAAAACTTACAGATGACAGAAGCCGAAACCAAGGGCCCCATGATTGACGGTCCGCCCTGTCTTCAGCACCTAACGTCAATTATGATATCGGAGGGTGGTCGAAACAACGGTCTATTTAATATCGGAGTGTACTTACGCAAAGCGTTTCCCGACAGTTGGGAAACAGAAATACAATCATACAACATGCGTTTCCTTGATCCGCCTTTGCCTCTGCCCGAAGTGAACACCGTAGCTAAACAGGTGGCGAAGAAAGACTATGCATACTCTTGTAATGACGCCCCTATTAACGCCTACTGTAACAAAGAACTTTGTCAAACCAGAAAGTTTGGTATTGGTGCTGCCGTTCAAAATGCCACCGTTGGCAATCTCCGAAAGTATAATTCAACGCCGCCTGTATGGTTTATGGACGTTAACAGCGAACCTCTGGAACTAGACACAGACGCTCTTATGAACCAACCCATGTTCCAAAAAGCCTGCATGGAACAACTTAATTTCATGCCAAGGTCGGTTGCCAAGCAACAATGGGAAGGACGCATCAGCAAGCTTCTCAGCGATATGAAAGAGAATGAAAGCGCCATCATAGAGGTGAGTGAGGATGCATCTATATCCGGTCAATTCTATGACTTCATGGAAGAGTTTTGTTCGCACATGCAACAAGCCAAAGACAAAGAAGAAATCCTCCTCCGCCGACCGTGGACAGACGAGGATGCACGGGTAACTTACTTCAGGCTGAAGGACTTTGAAAACTTCCTAAAGAAAAACAAATTCTTTGAATACAAGTCTCATAAAATTGCTCAAAGACTACGGGACATTAATGGCGAAAGTATGTTGTTGAGAATCAAGGGACGGCCTGTTCGCGTATGGATGATTCCAGCCTTTGAAGGCGGGGACATAGAGTTTACAACACCGAAATTTACACCAAAGGAGAGTCCGTTTTGACGGAGAGAGATGTAAACCCCGAAGATAGGGCGAAAGAAATAGTCCGACTCGTGGATGAAGAGCGCGTAACGCAAGTAGCTATCGGCAAATGGTTTGGCATCAGCAAACAACGCGTCAATCAAATTTACAAAACCACAAAGAAAAGTGAAGATGTATAGAATCTTTGGACCTCCGGGTACAGGAAAAACAACGTCTCTTTTGAACAAGGTAGATGATGCTTTGCAACGAGGAGTCGCGCCCAACAAAATAGCTTTCTTAGCTTTTACTCGCAAAGCCGCAGAAGAGGCCAAAGAGAGAGCATCTAACCGATTTAATTTAGACCCCAAAAAGGACCTGTATTATTTCCGGACTCTGCATTCCCTAGCTTTAACTCTGTCAGACATATCGAAGAGTCAAGTAATGCAGCCTGAAGATTACAGGGAATTGTCCAGAGCCTGTGGTATACCTCTCAAAGTTCAAAGACAAGATTTTAACAACGACCTGTCGGAGATAGTAAAAGCAAATGACCCTCAATTGGGATTAATAAATTTAGCGCGTCTGAGAAAAATACCGCTTCGCCATCAATATGACGAAAGCAACATTGAAGTCCCGTGGTCCCATATAGACCATCTCGACCGAAGCCTGACCGAATACAAAAAGAATATGCGTATGTTCGACTTTACCGATATGCTAGAAAAGTTTGTAGCCGAAAGCCATAATTGGTGCCCGCACTTCGATTTATGTTTTGTCGATGAGGCGCAGGACCTGTCGCCACTTCAATGGGATATAGCACACCTGTTGGATAAAAAATCTAACCGCATGTATATCGCAGGGGATGACGATCAAGCAATCTACCGTTGGGCAGGAGCCGACGTAGACTCTTTTATAAATTTAGATGGCCCATCCGAAACTCTTACACAATCTTATCGAATACCCTTCGAAGTACACAAGCTTGCCGAAAGAGTGGCCCAACGTTTGAACCGACGATTCATAAAAAAATATGACCCGCAAGATAGAAAAGGCGACGTAAACTACCGCACAACCATAGAAGATATTGACATGTCTAACGGGTCATGGCTCATACTAGCGCAAGCCGCATACCATCTAGCTAACGTAAAAGATTATCTCAAAGCATCTGGACACCTGTTCATCTTTCGCGGATCGCGGTCCATATCCGAAAGCCTGTCAGACGCCGTAAACGGGTGGGAGGACCTCCGAAAAGGCCGCAAAATCACGGGCCGAACCGCAAGAAACATCTACAGCCGCATGTCGCTCAACACTCGTGTAAAAAGAGGTTACAAAAAGCTGCCTAGCGTTGAGGATACAGACTTCTTAACAATGTCTGACTTAATCACAGATTTTGGCCTGATCGCAAATGATACAATGATTTGGCACGAAGCCATGGATAAAATACCGGAAACAGATAGAGCATACATAATAGCCATGCTCCGTAGAGGTGAGAAGTTCAACGGAAAACCGCGGATCACGGTCTCTACAATACACGCCTCAAAAGGCGGAGAAGCCGACAACGTAGCGTTGTTCACGGACCTTTCGCCTGCCGCAGATCATAATGGGGGAGTTTCCCCCGATGACAATCACAGACTTTTTTATGTCGCCATCACACGAACTAAGCAGGCGCTGTTCATACTTGAACCACAAGACGCTATGAGGAGTTACATCTTGTGAAAACATTTAGGTACAAATGCTCTTGTGGTAATACATGGTTTGGAAATCATTGGAAAAAAGAAGAATGTGAACAATGTAGGATATTCATGTATCCAGATAGGGACGCAATGAAAAGAGAAGAAATTTTGAAAAAAGCAGAAAGCTTAATTAACGGACCTAGAGCGAAACAATATGGTCACGCACAAGAAAATTTTGAAAGAATTATGAACGGCTGGAACCCAATTGTAGCCTCCGCGATAAAATTACATGGACGACTTACTCCTAAACACATCGCGCTCATGATGGACTGGCTAAAAACATCCAGACTTTTGGAGGATATAGAACACGAAGACTCTTGGGTAGACAAAATAGGTTATACAGCATTAGGGGCTGAGTTAGACAAATGAAAATGCAAATGGGAACCGCATCCGTTGCCTCAGAATGGGTGCCTCCACTTGAACTGCCAAACCTTACAGAATCTAAAACAATAGCTATCGATGTTGAAACAAAAGACCCTAACCTCAAAAAGATGGGACCCGGATGGGCGAGAGGAGATGGAGAAATAGTCGGCTATGCTATCGCAACCGCAGATTGGTCAGGATATATCCCCACCCGCCATGAAGGCGGAGGAAATCTAGACGAGAAAATAGTAAGTCGTTGGCTTAGAAAAGTGTTTGAATGCCCCGCAGATAAAATCATGCACAATGCCCAATACGATCTGGGCTGGATCAAGCGCATGGGCTTTGACGTAAAAGGCAGAGTTATTGACACCATGGTGTGCTCGTCTCTGCTGGATGAAAACAGATACTCTTATAGCCTCAATGCTTTGTGTTACGAATGGTTAGGCATAGCCAAATCAGAAAAGCTGTTGAACCAAGCTGCCGCAGACTTTGGATACGATGCCAAAGCCGAAATGTATAAAATGCCCGCCATGTTCGTCGGACCCTACGCAGAAAACGACGCAGAGATAACTCTCAAACTTTGGAACTACCTGTCCGTACAATTAACACAACAGGAACTCTGGGGAGTAGCAAACCTAGAATTGGACCTCCTACCGTGCCTCGTGGATATGACTTGGCGAGGTGTGCGCGTAGATACTGACCGCGCAGAAATAACAAGAAACCATCTTCTAAAAGAAGAAAAGAAAGTTCTGGCAGAGATAAAACGCGAGGCAGGATTTGCAGTAGAAATATGGGCCGCAGCATCCATCGCTAAAGCATTTGATACAAAAGGTATAAAATACGACCGAACAGAAAAAGGCGCACCCTCTTTTCGTAAAAAGTTTCTAACAGAACACCCAGAAAAACTGCCCCAACTAATAGTGCAAGCGCGAAACCTAAACAAAACGTCAGGCACCTTCATAAACAATATCCTAAATTTTTGCGCCAAAGATGGACGAATACACTCACATATCAATCAAATTAGATCAGACGACGGAGGCACAGTTTCAGGCCGTTTCTCCATGAACAACCCAAACCTGCAACAAATTCCCGCCCGCGATCCGGTGATCGGACCCATGATAAGATCACTTTTCTTGCCAGAAAAAGATGAACATTGGGCGTCCATAGATTACTCGCAACAAGAACCGCGCATCCTAGTTCATTACGCCTCAAGATATAGCAAGACTCGTGGCGGAGAGCCACTGGGTGGCGTCGAAGAATTTGTTAAAAAATACACCGAAGACCCGCGCACAGACTTTCATACAATGGTAGCCGAAATGGCGGGTATCGGACGCAAACAAGCGAAGACCGTGAACCTTGGCATAATGTACGGAATGGGCGTGGCAAAACTAGCTTTAGAACTGGGTCTGCCAAATGATGAAGCTAAAGATCTAATTCAACAATACCACACCCGTGTGCCCTTCGTAAAAGGTCTGATGAAAGGCGTTACACAACATCTTAATGAATCGGGGAGCGCGGGCCATGTGAAATCTCTCATGGGCAGAAAATGTCGGTTTGATCTCTGGGAGCCTGATATGTTTGGAATGTTCAAAGCGTTGCCGCTGGTAGAAGCTAAACGAGAACATCCATTGAACCGATTGGTGCGGGCAGGCACGTATAAAGCACTGAACCGCCTTATTCAAGCTTCGGCGGCGGACATGACTAAAAAAGCAATGGTGGATTTATATCAATCAGGTTTCTTGCCCATGCTGCAAATACATGACGAACTAGCTATGTCAGTAAAATCAAAAAAAGAAGCAAAAAAGATTTCACAAATCATGGTAAACGCTGTACCATTAGAAGTGCCAAACCTCTGTGATGTGGCTATGGGCCCTAACTGGGGGGAGGCGGTTTGACTTCTGTTCCTCATTGTTTCCTGCGGAAACAACTCCCCCGTTTGGCTAGGATTCGCACTGACCAAGCGGGGTTTTTTTTATTGTGGCTTTTCTACATCTCTTATATAATCCCATAAAATCTGATAGGAGATGCGCTATGGACACAACAAAATGGAAAAGTGTACTCGTGCCAATCGAAGTTTACACAGAATTAAAGAAATTATCCGCCGTAGAGGGACGTACAATCAGCGGGCAGTTGCGCCACATGTACGATCACTACTCTAAGTTGAAATCTACTCAAAATAAATTGGCCCAAGCAGAAGACGCTTGACGTCTCCCATATAATCGCATAGAATATTATTGCGTGATCATACACGTTTTTATGTTAGTTCTCCGCTAACCGTCCCCGTTGCGAAAGCAGCGGGGATTTTTTTGTTGACATACTCCCATACTAACTGTAATAATATCTCCACAACGCAAATATAGGAGAACAACATGCGTAAAGTTATAGTTTCTGTCCAAGGTATCTCGAATTACAGCCAGTCAAAACTGCACGAAACGCCAAAACTCAACAAAGAAACCGCAGACGATTTTGAGAATCGTACATGGCGAGAGAAATGTACAGTTAATTCAAAAGGATACCTTCATATACCGCCCATGGCGTTTAAACTTAGTCTGGCTTCGGCTGCGAAAAAATTGGGCCTGCAAATACCCGGAAGAGGCAAGTCAACGTACACTAAATACTTTGAAGCCGACCTCATTTGCGAAGACGATGATGGTCTGACACTGCCCATAAAAAAAGAAGATGTGACATCCGTTCGTTTGCCGCAGAACTCAGATGGCGTCAGAGGTTCAGGAAAAAGAGTGTGGAGAACTTTTCCAATTATACCCTCTGGATGGAAAGTGCAGGCAACTTTTTCAATCATGGACGACACAATCACAAGAGAAGTTTTTCAAGAAGTATTCCACGCCGCAGGTTTCGGCATAGGAATAGGACGTTGGAGACCGCAGAACGGGGGCTTAAACGGTCGTTTCGAATCCTTAAAATATCATTGGGATAAGTAAAAAGGGTGGCGAGACTATGGAGAAAATATTTGTTTGTTACATCTCAACTCTGCTCTCCGCGTCTCGCCTTAACTCAACTCAAATCATCGCGGCTCTGCTCCCCTCTGCTCCCCTCGACTCAACTCAACTATTCGTTTGTATCAACTCTCCTCACCTCAACTTACTGCAAATCGGCTCAACGTTCCTCACCTCAACTCGCCTCCGCTCATCTTGCCTCGCCTCGCCTCATCTCTTCTCAACTATTCGTTTGTTACACCTCTTCGCCTCTCAACTCTGCTCCCCTCATCTTCACTCGCCTCAACTCAACTCAACTATTCGTTTGTTGCATCTCTTCTCAACGCCACTCGTCTCATTTTCGCTCGACTCGACTCCACTCAACGATTCGTTTGTTGCATCTCTTCTCAACGCCTCTCAACTCTACTTCGCTCGACTCAACTCAACTAACCATCCAACAAAAGGAAAACAAAATGTACGAAAGATCAGAAAAAACACGAAAACTATGTGAAATATTTCGTAGCTGTAACGGAAATCTAAGCTACGAAACCATTTGTAACGAAATGAACGACACAAAAGAAAACCTTCGTCCCACAATAACAAGAGTCGTAAAAATGCTGGAAAGAGATGAAGGTATCGTCTTCGGAAACGTCAGAACAGTAGGATACAGACGATTAACAGACGGAGAAAAAGTTCACAGCTTGGATGGGTTTCAAAGAAAAATACGCCGAAACGCAAGCAACGGTACACAAAGAGCCCACACCGTCTCCGATAGATTGGCACTGTCCAACGATGAACAATTAAAACTGCAACTCAAAGAAGCCGCTTTTATGGCTATATCAAAAAACCTATCATAAATGAAAACACTCCTACAACTTATGATTGAAGACGCAAAAATTTGTAATGAACGTATGCTCAATAAAATGGGCGGACGATCCGCAAACTATGGCGAACAAACCGTAAAAAACGTGGGCGGGGGCAGATATATGTTCCCGCAAACAAAAGAAATAATTAAACTAGCCCAAAAAGGCATGACCAAAAGACAAATATCAAAGAAACTAAACATACCCCTGAAAAATATAACGCGGACCGCAAACCGCCACAAACTTCACATACGAAGGGAATAATGATGATAGATAAAATAGAAAAAGCTTTGCCAAAAGAAATGAACCTAAATGAAGCCGCCGTGCTTTTCGCTTACATCATAGTACAATATGATATGACAGAGATGAAATCTAGCCTCTTTAAAAAGATGACGGCTGCTTTAAAAGAATATGATGATTTCAAACACGAAAAAACTATGGAAGCTATCATGGATACAAATAAATTTTTGGAAAAAATAATTAATGCAAAAAAGTGATATACAAAGAATCCATAAAGAACTTACCCCCGCGCAAAAAGAAGAACTAAGATTTTTGCGCCGTGATGCGGATAGATGCCAAAACGAAAGATTTAAAAAAGATAGTCACCCAAATGCTACCCAAAATTATCTTGCCGCCGCCGAAGAACTAGACAGATTTGTCAGAGAACTTCGGCGGCTAGGGTATCATATTTGAAAATCTCACTCTTTTTTATGCTGCTTGAAAGTCAGTCCATACGTCAGCAGATGCTTGTTCGTGGCATCGCCGAATAAACGATCTTCGGGTGATTGGATTGTTGCAAAACGCTTCGCGCAACCTTGAATAAATATGGATGAAACCATCTCCGTGCGGTTTACGCAAATATTGGCCGTGGCTGCGATTTGCTTGCCACAAAGTGAATTGCACATAGTGCGAAATTTCATGCAACACTTGGATCAAAGTGGCGTGATCCACATCACCTATTTTGATAAATGTACCACCGCATTTGGCGTTGGCGTTAAATGATTTGTACTCGTTGTAGTAAACGTGGCCGTCCAAGACTTTATCCTTGAAACATTTATGTCCATTTTCATATTTGCCGTTCTGGACATTCTTAACCTGCCAATATGACAGATTGATAATAATTTTTTCGTGGTTGGCATATGAGCAATTGCCTTTGCCGCCTTTTGGCTGTTTGACAACAAGCACTTTAAGAGCATTGTCCTTCTGATGTGTTGTCAGCGCAAACTTAGTGCCGTCGAGGCCGTCCAGCGCATTCTCAACGAGGGCTGAAATAAAGACGTGATTAAATTCCATTGTCTTTACTCCTTGGTTGGCGGGGCATCAAAAACAAATTCTGAAATATGAACAACCAATGTTTCGTTGCGCAGTTCAAAACTTAAAGTATCGCTCACCTTAGCCCGCTTGGTTAAACCACTAACCCATATCAACTCATCGCCGCGAGGACGACGGTACAAACTAATTTTGCAAGGATCGCCGTCCGCGAAACAAGTCGGCCTAATCATCCTTTCAACTTTAAAATCATCTCTCTTTGGAATCTTCAGCATTAAAGATTCGTCGCCAATAATACGTTTGTGACCATACGGTATATTGGCATACGAAACCGAAGGAATATTCTCCGCAAAAAAATCTTGAACTTTCTTATTTGCGTCCATGATGCTCTTGTTCAGCATCCTTTGAGTTATCTTTATCATTGTAGTTCTCCTATTAAGACACCGAACTATGGCATGTATATAAGATAAAGTAAAGATATCCTTTAGTATAGTTACATATACTAATAACATAGTAAACTTATTCTAATGAGCTATCTAGATGGGTTTACTTTATCCCATACACATGCCATACTAATGATGGACAAAAAACCACGCTATTTGACATCGTTAACTCCAACCAGACTAGAAGCGTTAGCTTCGATCATGTCAAAACATCAATCTTAGTTGGAGAACTAAAATGAAAATCAAACCTGTAACTCACATCAGTACAGATCAAAATCGCT